>NZ_JASDCM010000002.1:0-348425 GCF_030407915.1 Pseudoalteromonas sp. APC 3250 | reverse complement strand
AAAGTCGCTTTTATATCGAAAACTACTACAACTCAGTAAGAATGCATGGCACGCTAGGAAATGTGAGTCCCATGCAATACGAGTTAATGAATTAAAAACCCGTGTCTACTTTATCGGGGTCGTATCATTTCTTTAACCTTTAACCTTTAACCTTTAACCTTTAACCTTTAACCTTTAACCTAGCTCTTAAGCTACTTTATTTTCTTCGCAGCTTGCTAGGTATTCGTCAAACGTACCTTGAAAGTCAATTACCTGCTTGTCTTTAATATCAACAATACGGGTTGCCAGTGACGATACAAACTCACGGTCGTGGCTTACAAAAATAAGCGTGCCTTTAAAGTCTTTTAGCGCATTGTTAAGTGCTTCAATGGCTTCCATATCCATGTGGTTAGTTGGTTCATCCATTATCAGTACGTTAACGTCTTGCATCATTAACTTACCAAATAACAAACGGTTTTTTTCACCACCTGAACAGTTACGCGCTTTTTTATTTGAATCGTCTGCGGTAAATAATAAACGCCCTAACATACCACGTACCATTAAATCGTTGTGCTTAGCGGTGCGCCACTGCGACATCCAATCAAACAAGGTTAAATCGTTATCAAAGTCTTTGGTGCTGTCTTGTGGGCAATAACCAAACGTGGCGTTTTCTGACCACTTAACTTCGCCCTCGTTGCTTTTAAGCTCGTTAACTAAACAGCGTAAGAAGGTGGTTTTACCCACGCCGTTTTCGCCGATAACCGCCAGTTTAGCACCGGCTTCAAGTAGTAAATCACCACCAGTAAATAACGTTTCACCGTCAAACCCATGGCCAAGCTTGGTTAGCTCAAGCGCTTGGCGATACATTTTTTTGCCCTCATCAAAGTTGAGTGATGGGCTCATACGACTCGATGACTTAACTTCATCAAGCTTAATTTTATCCATTTTTTTAGCGCGCGAGCTGGCTTGTTTCGCTTTAGAGGCGTTAGCACCAAAACGGTTAACAAAGTCTTGTAACTCGTCTATTTCAGCGCTCTTTTTCGCGTTTTCAGCAAGTAATTGCTCGCGTTGTAAGCCTGAAGCTTCAAGGTATTTTTCGTAGTTACCAGGGTAAATACGCAGCTCACCGTAATCAATATCGGCCATGTGAGTACATACCGAGTTTAAAAAGTGACGGTCATGGGAAATAATGATCATGGTGCATTTACGTTGGTTAAGCTCATTGGCAAGCCACGTAATAGTATGAATGTCCAAGTTATTAGTAGGCTCATCAAGTAGCAAAATATCAGGGTTTGCAAATAATGCCTGTGCTAACAGCACACGTAATTTCCAACCTGGGGCTACGTTTGCCATTAAGCCATAATGAAACTCTTTATCGATACCCGCATCAAGCAGAATTTCTTCTGCGCGGCTTTCTGCGGTGTAACCGTCCATTTCAGCAAAAATGCTTTCAAGCTCGGCTACTTTCATGCCGTCTTCTTCGCTCATTTCAGGCAAAGAGTAAATACGGTCGCGCTCTTGTTTTACTTTCCAAAGCTCCACATCACCCATAATTACCGCATCAACCACGCTGTATTGCTCAAACGCAAACTGATCTTGGCTTAGGTTACCTAATTTTAGCCCCGGCGTAATAGACACATTACCTGCACTAGGCGTAAGCGCACCGCTTAAAATTTTCATAAATGTCGACTTGCCGCAGCCGTTAGCGCCAATTAAACCGTAACGGTTACCGTTACCAAATTTAGCTGAAATGTTTTCAAACAACGGCTCTGCGCCAAACTGCATCGTAATATTTGCGGTGGAGATCAAAAAAAGTAATCCTAGAAAATTAATGGCAGGGTTAAGCTGCAGCAAGGCGCCGCATAAATAAACAAGCAATAGAGTAAATAATAGGCCGCGAATTATACAGATCCGCGCTTCAAGATGAAAGGTAAAAGAATAATCTACGGGTTCAGTAATGTGGGTAAATGGCTTGTATAGCGGATTTATTTTGCTTAATTAACTCATTTATAGCTTGTAACTCTATTTGGCTAATGGTTTTTTTACTTAGCATTAAATGAATAGAACTCTTATTGATGGCCGCCATATTAGTAACCGCTTCTATTGCTGGGTATTGGTTTATAAAATATTGCGCTGCTAGTTCGTCTTCAATTGCGTAATCAACTCTATTTTTATTGAGCATTGCAAAACGTTTCTCGGCGGTAGGCATCATAATAACGTTAGCGGGGTGGTTCTGTTTAAACAGCTCAAACGCAACGCCATAATAACTGCCACGGTTAACCGCCAAGGTTAAATCTTTATAAAAAATATCGCTAATGTTATTTAAATCAGGCGATTCGGTGTATTTATACAGGCGAACTACTTCATCACGATAGGCATCGCTAAAATAGGCAAAATCAGCTCTTGCTGATGTTTTACTGGCGGCAAAAATAACATCAATACGGCCTTCTTTTAATTCTTCAAAAGCGCGCGATGAGGTAGGCAGCAACATAAATTTTAAACAAAAAGATGAGCCGTTAAAAATCGTGTTTAACACGTCAATTTCAACGCCCGTTAGGTTACCGTTAACGGCAATTACATAGGGTGGCCAATTGTTTTCATTTGTGCCTACTTTAAGCGTTTTAAAGCAAGCAAATACGTTACAGCTGCTAAGCAGTAATACAACAAAAGCGATTTTAAGCATTTTATTACTCGAGGCTACAGCGTTATCATTACTAAAGTATAAACTAGACTGCAAATTTAGCTCGTTTTACATCAATTAAGCAACAATGCTGGCTTCCTATGTTTTACTAATAATGGCAAGTACGTTAAATAACGCTATCGTGTGTTAGGGGGTTGGCACTAGCCCTAACGACGCCCTATAAGCTTTTAGCTGTTTGTCGCGGCCAATTTCATCGGTTAATTTATTCCAGCCGGCCTCAATGTTTTCAACCGTTTGGTCTACGGTTTGGGTGTGCCTTAGGTATTTAGCCACTTCAGTGTCGAGTATGTCTCTAAAGTAGCGGTTGTTTTCAAAAATTCTCAAATCAAGAATAATATTGGCGTTATTAACGGTTTTAGAAATAGAGCCCAAGTAAAAATGCAGCGTACTTTTACTCATGCCTTGTTTAAGCCAGTTTTTGTGGTTAACCAATTGAGAGGTACGATACGGGTTCATACCGGTGGCACCTATGGTTACATCTTCATTCGATTGCAAAGGCTGAGTAACATACGACAAGTAGTTATAAGCGAGGTCTTTTTTGTGTTTTGAGCTGGCATTATTAATTGAGCCTACCCAACCACCAAAAGCAGCATAAGGGGCATAGTTAATATCGCCAATGGCAAACGGGCATAAGTTAGCATTGCATCGTTCAAGCTGGCCTGTTTTA
This sequence comes from Pseudoalteromonas sp. APC 3250, assembly GCF_030407915.1. NCBI lineage: Bacteria > Pseudomonadati > Pseudomonadota > Gammaproteobacteria > Alteromonadales > Pseudoalteromonadaceae > Pseudoalteromonas > Pseudoalteromonas sp. APC 3250. Next base: position 345,078 of record NZ_JASDCM010000002.1, on the reverse strand, counting down.
CGGTTTAATACCTCAGTAGCTCCGGGCAATATACTCACCCCTGTTTTGTTTTTTACTTTAGACTCAGGTAACACGGCCATAGTACCAATGTCGCCCCATTCAATGGCTAAGGCGCAGCGACCGCTTATAAACGCATACCTTACATCATTGGTATCAAAGTTAAGCTCATCAGCAGAGCCAAATTCAGTGGTTTTTTTATAAATTTTTAAGGCTTTTTTAAAGGCATCGTTATTCACTAATGGCGCCATAGTTCTTGTATTAAAAAATATGCCTTGAGAAGTGCCTTTGCTTTGCAAAAAACTGCCTGCAATCGAAAGCAAAGACCAATACGATTGCTCATTGGCTTTTTTAGAAATACACGAACCAAAATCGCCCTCGCCATCCCCGTTCATATCAACGCCATTTAATTGCTTGGCAATAGCAAGGTAATCATCCCAGGTTCTAGGTGGAGCCAAACCATATTTTTCTAAAATATCGAGGCGGTAATAAAGTAAATGTATATCACCATCGAGCGGAATCGAGTAAATTTGGCCGTTATATTTAGAGCTAAAGTCTCTAAAAAAACGCGATACATCATTCCATTCAATTAAAGAGTCGGAGGCAATGTAATTATCTAAACGCGCTAAGTAATTATTTTCTGCAAAATCCACCATCCAGAGTGAGGCATAGGCAATAATATCGTATTGGCTCGTTGGCGAGCTTAAATCTTTGTTTATTTCGTTATATAACTGGCCAAAAGGCACTTTGGTGACATTAACTTTAATACCGGTTTGTTGTTCAAACTCTAAGCCTCGTTGAATTAAAGGTTTGCTAATGAGGGTGCCTAAATCAACTGTAAGCACATTGAGCTGGGTAGTGGCTTGTTGTGGTGTGCTTGGTTGGCTTTCTATTTTAGAGTGGGGCAGGGTAATTTGTGCAACGCATTGAAAAGCCAACATTAAGCTTATAACTAAAGCAAATACAACTCTCATAAAAAACTCAACCACAGCAATATGTAATTACTACTCTAGTCTATATTTTGCGGAAAGGGAAAAGGCAGGTAATTGTAAGCAATAAACAACGCCTCTAACTCACCACTGGCAAGTAGTTTTGCAAATCCGGCGTCAAAAATTTGTGCTAACTCGCGGCCTTTGGCGTTATCGGTAAAGGCAATGTATTGTTTTACAGGCACAATGTTTTCGATTTGATACTGCTGTGGGTCAAAATTCATTTTTGATAACTCAGTGGCGTTAGCAATCAGGGTTTGCTGCAGCGCTTTACGGTTATCTAAAAAGAAATCAAGCCTATCGAGCTTAAGCATTTTAACGCCTTCAATTCGCTGGGTAACCTGCTGCAAATCAATCGGCACATACAAATAATTATTGTAGTTAGCGCCCCTTAACGTACCCACCGATCTGTTTTGTAACGAATACTCGCCTTGCCAATATTTAAACCGGCTTTTTTTAAACATCGCCGACACAAAAGTAATATCGTAATGCCACACCGGAAAGTACAAGCCTTCTACCTCATTTTGCCTAGCGCTTAACATAGCATCGGCATTACCATTGGCCGTCCATCGATAAGCACGAGACTGAGGTACAATCATAATATTAAGTTCAATCGATTGCGCAGCAAAAATTTTAGTAAGCATATCAACATAAAGGCCAGAGCCGTCTTTTTCTACCAGCCCGTCAATGGTGTCGGTAGCCAGTACAATTTTTTTAATATCGCTCGACGCCCAACCACTGCTAGGCACGCCTAAACAAAGCGCTAAAAGTACAGCTAATAACCACCTAAACCTAACATTCATTGTAAGTAACACCTCGGAACTTAAACACAGCAACACCAACAGTATATTCATACTAGAAAAAGTTGAATAACGATCTTATGGGTAAACATAGCACACTATAATGACCAATAAGTGAACGGTGTAAAATAGCATCATTTTAACTCTAAAGTGGTTAATTAATACCCCTGTTTTTAAGGGGGATTAAAGCAAGTGTTTGCAGAGTTTAACAAGCGATAATGATTTAAACAGTTGCGGGTGTTTTTTATACAACCTAAACCTTTTCAAAGGTGTAGAGCTATTAGGTAAAAGTGTAAATAACATGAATTTATAAGGTTAAACAGTGCTTTTTTGCAATAAAAACATACTACTTAGGGCGTATATATTGCTGTGGCTCTATATTTTTAAATGTTGATACTGTAGATTAGTTATAAATGAATGCAAGATTAATAGCTCGCGCTGTTAATAAATAAACCAAGGAGCGGTTTTATTAAACCGCACTACGTTGGATAAAGGTCAATTATGCGGTTGAAAGAAGCCCTCAGCGTTTTATCAAAGTCATCCCCTTATGCTGTATCTACAGAGCGCAGCGCTACAAATCAAAATATATTAGATGATGTAAAGTCATACTTGTATATTCAAATGCCTATCGAAGAGGCGGTTAATAAAACTATTTCAAGTTTTGGTGCTAACGATAAAAAAATATTGTTTTTATGTGGCAGTAGTGGTGATGGCAAATCAGAGCTTTTAACAAAAGCTAAAGTTAATTTTGGCTCACGGATGAAGTTCCATTTAGATGCTACCCACAGCTTTGATCCGCATGGCACAGCAATTCAAACATTAGATAAGGTATTTGATGAGTTTGAAGCTTCAAGCAGTCCGTTAGTTGTTGGTATAAACGCTGGTATGCTTGGTAATTATGCTGAAGAAGGTCAAAATCAATTAATACGTAGCAAAATTAGTGAATATCTTAAAAATAAAAATACCCAAGATGACACTGCTATTTTTATTAACTTTGAAGACTATCCAAAGTTTGAAATAGGTGAAGATGGTTATAAATGTGATTTTGCCAAAAAATTATTACAAAGAATCACACAGCAAGAAAACAACATCATTCGCCAGCTTATTGAAAAAGAAAAACTACAACAAAACGACATTTCAACTTTACGTTTAATCGCAAATTTTGAGTTGCTTAGTTTACCTTCTGTCCAAAAAGTCATTATTGATCTGCTATTCAAAGCACGTTTAATGCGAGATCAATTTTTAACTGCGCGTGCATTACTCGATTTTGTTCATGAGCTTTTATTAGGTGATGGGTATCTATTTGATAACTTATTTGCAGGTGGAGATAACGAACTCGCAAATAAAATTGAGAATTTTGACCCCGCGCATTTTCGTACCAAAGAAATCGACCGGTTTATTCTTGCTTTCGATCTAGGTTTGCCAGATGAAGAGTTTGATGTATTCAAGAATGCATTAAACCAGTTAGGTATTACTAATATTGAAACTGGCGCTCAGTATCTGCGTTTATTTTACCTACTTAAATACGACGACTTTGCTAACAATTACCATATAAGCTTTGCTGGTGACTTTAACGAGTCACTAATCAAAAGTTATCTTACAGTCTATCAATTACACAAGTCTTACAATGGCGATAGCAATCAAAAAAATAACTTAAAAGAGTTTTATAGAGATACGCTAATTGCTGCTATTCGCACTTATATAAACCGTAACGCACCAAAACTGGGTAAAAAGTTCTTTTTATTGTCTGATTTTGGCAATTACCAAATTGCGGCGCCAGCAGATCTCACTATGGATTCTAAATCTATTTCGAACGCTACGACCACCAGTAGTGCATTTTTTAATGCGCATTTAAAGCTGCAAGATAAAAAGTTTAAGTTGCCAATTAATATTAACCTCTTGTCGCTACTGATTAATATAAACAATGGTTATCGACCTAATAAGCATGACAAAAACTCAGTAATACTGCTAGATGAGTTAGCCGCAGAGATCGTACAGCAAGCAAAGGCCGCCAAAGAAATAGTCATTACAGGTGTAGATGGTAAATATCATTTAGAACTTGATGATGAAGACATTATGGTTAATGAGGGTTAATAAATGCCATTATTAGAAGAGTTAAAGCCAAAAAATAATAGTGCTGCTAGTTATTTCCCTGTTTCAGCTAATAGCGCTAACAATAAGTATGATTGGGAAACGGTCGTTGTTTTTTTCATCAAGTCTCTCCACAGTCTTAAACTGGAAAAAAACATTGAGTCACTCGACGACTTTAAAAAGCTGTGTAAAACGCATTTTACCAATAAGTTAGATGGCGAACCGTTTTGGCATGTTATCGAAAAAATGTATTTTGATAACGAGCAGGTCTTAAATATAGCGCCTGAGATGCAAGTGTTGAAAGTATTAAACCCAGATAAAAGTAACTCAGGTGATGAGCGGCTTACGTCATTATTTAATAGTTTAATGGGTGATGTTGAAGTCGCTAATGCACCAAAAGCGCAGCTTAATTTTTTAGAGCAAGAAGTAAAAAAGGTTTTTGACTCGCCACTTGTTACTAATAAAAATCAGAAAATACGCAAGCAACATATTGCTTACCTGCCTTTTTTGTCAGCACAATTTCAGCAAGATCTTAAATTCTTAGTTAGCTATCCAGAACATTTTTTACAAAATATTAAGGCCTTTTTAAAGTTGTACGGCTTTTTGTATACGGCGCAATTGTCGCTAAATATAAAAGGCTGGGCGCAAAAACCCGAGGTAAAACCTTGCTACTTTATTCTAGACAGTGAAAAAGCCAGTAAAGAGCGCACTAAATTGCAGTTACATGGGCACAAACAAGTTATTGAGTCTAGCTATGCGTTGTTTCCTTACTTAGCATTAAATGAAAGTCTACAAGATACAAAAACAGCTATTAGCCCTCTGTGGCAGTTAATCGATGAGATTAAGGATACCGACATTGAGGCGTTAAATTCTTATGCTAATAAATTTTATACTGATAGAAATTTAACGAGTCAGCAGAAACAGCCAATTACTATAGAGGAATCTATTAATCATTTAACCCAGCTTTTTGTTGAACAGTTTAAAAAGGGCACAACACGCGAAACAGCTTTTAACAACTTTGTAAAAGCCACTCGCGAAACCTTAATCAAGCCTTTTGAACAAAACCGCCGCCGAGCAGGATCTTTTTTAGTATTAAACCAAGACTATCTACTGTTGCTCACAAATTTATGTATAGGTGAAAGTGAAAAATTAAGACTTCATGAGTTGTTAATTGAGTTTCAAAAGCGTGGTGTGTTTTTTGATAAAAGCAGTGAAGAGTGCTTAATCGATTTGTTTGAAAGAATGGGTAACGTAGAAAGAATGAGTGATAGCGGAGATGCAGTTTATGTCAAAAAAACTATATGAAGACTTTTTAGTTGAACACTTTTGCCAGTGGGCAACTAAAGGTTTTGAAGGCGAAAGCCGCTTTCAGTTTCGCTCGCCAGATAGTGATAATAGTTTAAAACTTTATGAGGCAATGCTTAATAAGGCAGATACAAGCGTTGAATTGAAAACTAATGACATAAACCAAACGCTGCCCGCTATTACTTTTGGTAAAACTACGTTAATACCTGTTGTACATAGCGAAAGCGCACAAGGACTGAGTGAAAACTTTATCTCACATTTACGCGATTTAATATCATCGCAAGACGGCCCTTTAAAAGACTGCGCATTACTCGTTATCCACAACTCTTATTTAGATACACTAATTAATTCAGCACGTGATTTAGGTAAATCTGGAGAAGTCTGGCATCCCTCAACAATAAAAAAATCACTCAGTGAACTTATTTCGTCAATAAGCGGTACTGACAAAGTATCGCAGTGCCTGCTCGATCATCGCTTTAAGCTCATTATTGAAGACGGTGCAACCATGTTTGGTTTTACTGAGCTTTATGATGCGTTAGAAGATGGCGTTATTCAATTTAGTGAATTAGGGTTATTTAACGATAACACCATTGTAAGCTGGGATGATACAGACCAGATAGATAAACGTTTATCACAAAACCACCAATTATACGGCAATATTAGCGAAATTGTTGAAAAGTACCCGCAAGAGCTTGTCGAAAAATTAGGTGATTTAGAACTTAGCGAAAAGTTTGTAAATACTCATTTTGCAGATGGTCAAAATTGGGAAGAACTCGATTTTGGCGCAATTATAAAAGAGCGCCGAGACAATAAAGAAAACCTACTGTCGTTTGAAAGTGAAATAGTCACAGATATAGATTTTATAGCGCGTGAAAACAAAAAAGAACGCCATTTAATCATTCAAATGCCTGACGGCAAAACTGACTTTAAAATTGAAGCTAGTTTTGTGGGCGGTAAAATTCAAAAAAATGAATTAAAACTACAACATACCAAAGAAGAAATTACTCTTGATGTAAATAATCGGCCTCAAAAACGTAGTATTGCTGAGATTTCGGGAACGTTTAATAATAAGCCGCTTTATTTTAGTGTTGATTTTAAACGCGAAAAACCACAAGAGCGTTTTAAATACAGAGTTTTAGTTATACCACAGGGCGCTTTTTATCTTGATGATTTAGCTGATAGCTTTTTGCTTGTACCACGTAAGCAGCTTATAACTTTGCAGACAAACGCAGGGGTTTTACAGATTGCAGAGCACGGGACTCCGGCTAAAGTTACGCAATCAAATCAAACTTTCCTAGTTAACCAAACACAGGTTGTCGATTTTGCTCAGTTTGCTAATGAAACAGACACATTAACCTTTGCAGTTCAAAGTGGTGCGCATGTACTTAATTTTGAAGTGGACGGTGCTGTTTCGTCAGACACATTAAGCTTGCCATTAGTGTTAGATACCAATCTGTTTAATCGTTTATATAACGACAATTTTAATGGCTTATATAACCGTGCTAAAGAAAAGGTCGTTATTGACGGGAAAGACTTAAACCCAACCGGTATGCGTAAAAACCTATTAAATTGGGAAGCAAAACTACAAGATGAGCGCATACTTGCAACACAAGTTGCTGGTAGGCCAGAAGTTAGATTAGATAATATTGAAAGCGCATTCCCAGATTTATTTGTAGCTTATCAATCACTATTTGATTACCTAGACGAGCGAAAGGCACTCATAAGTACTTGCTCTTGGGGAGCCGAGTTTTTAGGTTTAGCAAATAAAGTTGTTGAGTGTTACTTAGCGCAAGTTGATAAATTAGAAACCAAATCGCTGCTATCACCGCAAGCAAACATGCTAGTAAATATAGGGATTGCTGAATTTGATGACCAAGAATATATAACGCCGCTACACCCACTAACACTCGCTTACTTCGCACAGCTAGTTGTGCGTGCTAGTGATGAAAATGACAGCAGCTTTAATACTTTACCTAAAGCCACTATTAAACGTTTAAATTCAGAAGGCCTTTTACCATTTGTATGGCATGCAACTGACGGCTTTGCATACAACCAAGCTGTGGCTGATAACCGCATGTGGTGCAAACTCGTTTCTAATAAAAAAGCAGCACTTGAATACGTGCGCCCATTAGTTAGGCAAAAAACAAGTGAGTTTACTAAAGCGTTTGATGTCCTTTTTGACAAAGGAAGTAAAGAAACTGTTTATATTAATTCTATAAATAATGGTAGTAATACAGCATTGTTTTTGGGTTTAGTGGATTACCTAAAAAAGAAATCTCCTGACGAAGCAAACCGTATTCACGTAAATATTTACGACAAAGCACTTCAGCGTACTTACTTTGATGATTTTGCGGATGCGCCAAGTTACGACGAATTAAAAGAGTTAGCTGAGCTCGGTAGCGAAAAAGATAAAGCCGATGCTATTGCCGATATGCTCAAAAATCGCATTACGTACAGTAAATTTAAGCTAAATGCACATGAGCCCACATTTAATTATGCACATATTAGCTTTGTACGTAACGATACAACAGTAGAGCCAGTACCTGTTGATGTACTCACCGAAAAAACAGGCGTTGTATGCCATGGCTTATTAGCAGGCGAAACCGCGTATCAAGAGCAAAACACCTACTTTACAACCTTTGGCCTAAATAAACTTGATGTTGATAGTACTGCAACTTTAAAACTGAGTAGTCAGTTTAACAGCTTAGCTAAAGCTGCGTGGTGCGGCCAAAAGTACGAAACCAGTAATGGATTAGGTTTAAAAGTGGCGGGTCAATTATCAGAGCTACTTGATGGGGTATACGAAAACTCTGTATGGACGGTGATTATTGACCCTAAAGTAACACTAGAGTTTTTTAAAGGCCAAAAAGATGCGGTACTTATTCACTACTCAGACAACTTTACTAACTCAGCAAATTACGATGCGATAACCGTTACCAAGCGCCGAGACTTATACGACCAAGTCCTTTCTCAAGGTATTAGAGGTCTAATAGACGAATTTAATGCGTTTAATGGTGAGTGGTTACTAAAAATGATCACCAGTAACGACAACGACCGCAAAGAGAAAAAAAGCATAATAGGTGCCTATAAATACGTAAACTGTTTGCTGCATCAAAGCGATATAACATGGGTGCCAATGAGTGTGGCTGAAATGCTACGTGTAGCGGGTAATATTGGTTTAAAAATGAGTGATAGCGACTTCTCGCGTTATTCACAAAATATAAAAAGTGGCGCTATATCTGACGACGTTTTATTTGTTGGCTTTAAAGGCCGCAACATGTACTTGCTACCGCTTGAAGTTAAAATTGGTAAAAAGCGCACACACGGCAAAGGCATTCAACAAGCTAAAGAGCTTAAGCGTTACTTAGTTGAAAACTTATTTGGCCGTGACGACCTCGCGGGGCATTTATACCGAGGCTTGTTTATTCGCCAAGTATTAATGCAAGTTGATAAGTTTGAATTATATAAAGTTTACCAGAGTGACTACTTTAACGAGCTACAAAATAATCGTGAATGGTGGCTGCAAGGTGACTACCAAGTTGCCGATTTAGCTGACTACCCGCAAGGCTTTATGATGGCATTTTTTGAAAACGCCGATTTTGCCAAAGAAGAATACACCGTTGAAGACGATATTCTACAAATCATACTACCAAGCGCTAACTTAAATCGTTTTATAAGTACGCCATTGCAAACATTACTTTCTAACATTCAAAGTAGTGAACTTTGTTATATACCAGAGCAATATATTCTTGAAGGCGAAGCGGTAATTAAAGAGTGCGTAACGCCAATAAAGCCAATTGAAAAAGTAGATCCCGATGCAGCTAAAACCGTAGATGACCCTCTACCTAAAGTTGCCGAAGAAGCTGCACCAAGCATTGTTGCAAAGCGAACTTCGTCTGACTCTTTAAAAGTACTTATTGGGCATGTTATGCAAAATAATGAGCCTGTGTACTGGGAGCCAACCAATACCGCTAAATTTTTGAATACCAACTCAGGTATTATCGGTACTATGGGCACGGGTAAAACTCAGTGTACTAAATCGGTAGTGACTCAGCTTTACCGTAATCAGCATAACAATGTTGATGGTAAGCCAATAGGTATACTCATTTTCGATTATAAGTCGGATTATGTGGATGATAAGTTTATAAATGCGACTAACGCTAAAAAGTATAAGTTGTTCAAGCTTCCATATAATCCTTTGAGTTTATTTGGTGATACACCTATGCTGCCAATTCATACTGCGGCAGGCTTCTCACAAACAATGTCTAAAGCATATGGTTTAGGGCCTAAGCAGCAACTCAAACTAGAAAATATTATTCTGGAAGCTTATGACTTAGCAGGTATTCGTCCTGAAAACCCAAGTACATGGTCGAAACCAGCTCCAACTATCGAAGATATTTGGCAGTTATTTTTAAACCAAGAAAAAGTGGAAGAGGATTCACTTTATGCAGCATTATCTAAGCTAGCTCGCTTCAAAATTTTTGAAGAACAGCCTGAACAAATGACTAGCCTTTATGAGCTTATTGACGGTATAACCGTGATTGAGCTGGCTGGTTACCCAGGCGAAATACAAAACTTGGTTGTAGCACTTACCCTTGATTTGTTCTATTCGCAAATGCAAAAACAAGGTAAGCCAGAGGTACAAGGTGACTTTAGACAAGTTACTAAGCTAGTACTGGTTGATGAAGCCGATAACTTCATGTCCCAAAACTTCCCAAGTTTACGCAAAATATTAAAAGAAGGCCGTGAATACGGCGTGGGCGTTATTTTATCAACCCAAGATATCACCCATTTCAAAACCAGCGAAAATGACTATTCAGCGTATATATTAAGCTGGATTGTGCATCGCGTCGCGCAAATAAAAACCCAAGATATTAAAGGTATATTCAACAAAGATGATAAGTCAGAGCAAGAACTTTTGATGAAAAACATCCGCGAACTTGAAAAGCACACTAGCCTTTATATTGATGGTGAAAAACAGATTAAACGTATTAAAGATAAAGCATTTTGGGAACTTTAAAATAGTAATCAAATTTGAATCAATTTTGGATGAATTATGAGAATAAATACTACAGATCCTGACCTACAGACAATTTTTTCAAGAATAAATGATGGTAGTCTTGATCTACAACCTGACTTTCAACGAGCTGAAGTATGGAAGTCTCCAAAGAAAAAGTTACTCGTTGATACAATACTTAGAGGATGGCAAATTCCTCCAGTGCACGTTATTTTCGACGAAGATAGCTGTATACAGGAAGTATTAGATGGTCAACAAAGGTTAAGTGCTGTTCGTGATTTTATGTCAGATGACGTTAAGATAAACGGCAATATTGAACCTATCGATGAAGCTTTATCTGAATTAGACGGCCTCACATATTCACAACTCCCTCAGAAAGTAAAAAATAGAGTGAACCGTTACGCAATACGTTTCTTTGAAATAGTTGAATACAATCACGGCGAACCTGGAGAGCTGTTTAATAGATTAAATGAATCGTTAAAATTAACTTCAGCTGAGAAAAGAAATGCTTATGTTGGCAAGCTTAGAAAGCAAATGAAGCTTTTAGTTGAAGCATTAACTGAAAATGATATTGATAGTAAATTCTTAGGCTTTAGTAATCAAAGGTTAGCCTATCATGACCTGTTTATTAAGCTATGTTATTTAATTGAAGCTGACAAACTTACAGCCGCATATACTGACAAGCAGTTAAATGACAGAGCTAGAGATGATAGAAGCTTTGCTGATGATGTTATTGAGGCGGTCTATTATGGTATCGAAGTTTTTGGTGCTATAAAACTTAAACTCAAGTCTATGAATTTTGACGTGCATATCACAAAAGCCACATTTTTCAGCTGGCTTTATTTTATTTCTACTCAATATAAGGCGATGAAATTTAACGAGGATTTTGATAGCGATAAAGCAACTAAGGAGTTTATTAAATCATTTATCGACTTTGAAGTGCCTCGATATAAATACCGGAATAACCTTGAGTATTCACTTAGCTTATTTGATTTTACAAGTAACGATATAGCTACTATTTTTGCGGTGTTTAATGAAAGGGCATCTTCAAGAGTCATGACTGCTTCATCATTGCTTATAAGGGATGCAGTTATTAAAGTCTTTTATCTAAATGCTAATGAAAATGTTCAGGGGTTTGAGGTAATTGCCGATCTTGTTGATGATATAGGAACTTTAGGCGGCAAAGCCGCTATTGAAAATTACGCAGACAATGTCGAATGGGAAGCCATCCTATGAGAGAAGCTGCAATAAAAGATGCTTGGCGAAGAATTAATGATCGTAATAAATTTCGAAATAAAATTACTAAAGTTAAAATTCCTGATGTAGATCGCTACTCTGAGTGCGAAATAAAAATTAACTCTGCAATTACTTCTATATGTGGAAAAAATGGACTTGGAAAAACAACTTTATTAAAACTGATATATAAAAGTTTGAGTAAAGATGAACTAATTCTTTTACCAAATAGTACACAAAACGAAGTTGATGGAATAGAGATACATATCATAAGGGATGGTGACAAAGAACTTATAATTAATGGCTCTGATGATAAATCGCTACCAAACGTAGAGTATTTTGATGCTTCTGCTTTACTACATCAAATCCTAAAGGAAATTGAAGACTCCCCTGATAGAAATGGGTGGATGAATCAAGCGAATGAATTAGATTTAGATGATATTGATTTGTTTTTTATTAAATCGGTTACAGGTAAAAAATATCAATCTGTCAAGTTCAATGAAATAAGCGGCATAATCGAAAATACAACATTCCCTCAATTTGAGGTAAGTATAGATGATATTAGTTATACAAATGATTCAATGGGACAAGGAGAACATAAATCTTTACTTATTCTTTGGAAGTTAATCACTGCAAAGGAAAATTCTTTTTTATTGTTGGAGGAGCCAGAAACATATATTTGTCCATATTCTCAGCAAAAATTGATTGATATGGTGGCATATTATTCTTCACGTAAGAAAATAAACATCATTTTGACGACTCATTCTGAGCACATTCTAGATAAACAAAACCTTGGTTCAATAAATATTCTGAAGAAAAAGGGAAAAAGGAGATTTAATATTGTTCCTGCCTATAATAATACTAATTACCTCGCGGCTCTTGGCTTGAACTCCCCATACAACCAAATATTTTTTGTAGAAGATAGTTTTGCTAAGTTGTTTTTATCAAGACTTTTAAAAATGTTTGATGAGCATATATACAAAACGTCATTAATTCAAACATTGAATGGTGAGTCGAATATTCAAATGTTAACGAAGCATTACGAGGGCGCGAACTATTTCAAATATATGGCCGTATATGATGCAGACCAAAGAGGCGTAGCTGAAAGCTTTAAGCTTCAAATTCCAAAGGTTTTTTTACCCGCAAATGGTAATGTTGCACCAGAGGTCGAGGTAATAAATTATCTCGAAAATAAAGCCTGTGACTTTTCCAAAGTTATTGGGTTGGAGGTTGATACTATAGAAAGAGCAATGGATGAGCTTGTTTGTGATCATCATGACTGGTTTAGACAATTTTCTAATGGTGTAGAAGTTTTGGAACTATCATTGAAAGAAAAAGCCATTGATTTTTGGTGCCAAAATCATGAAGAATTATGCAAAAGATTTATTTTTGAGTTACGCCATTCAGGTAAACAAGTGAATGTGGAAGGCTTTGTTCTCCTGGAAAAAAACTTTGGAAGGACAAATTGTGGTCTAATATTTCCTTTATCATTTCCTCAATCTACTACCGTTAATTTTGCAGACGGTATAAAATTGAGTGGGCAATTAAAATACAAAAATAGCGAAACCGTCTTAAGCGTATTTGAATAAAGTTAGTAGTATGTTGTTCGATTGATTTCTGAGTGAACATCATTTGATAAATAATGTTCACTCAGAGAGAAGATTTAAAGTTCATCAACCAGGTTAAATAACGATTTATGATTCCTAATCGCAGAGACCCCATCCTCAACATGTGCTGCCCATGCTGTTTGTAATTCTTTGTCAGAATACTCAGGGTAGCGCTGTTTAAGTAGTAATTCAGTCACTATTTGGGTTTTACCTAACCAGGTAAACTTATCGAGTTTAAGGCTGCCAGTAAGCTTGTAATCTTTTTCTTTATTAAAGGTAAACCCTTTTTCAATAGAGCGAAAAAATGCGATACGCGCGGCTACGTTTGGTGTAACGCCTGTTTTGCCTTTTAGGGTTTGCAGTTGTTCTTCAACGGCTTTGTTAAGCCACATAGTTTGTGGGAGCATGTTATATCGCCTCCTGTACAAGCTCTGCCCAAAAGTAACCTTCTCGCAGGGTTGAACAATTAGTATGTTGGTTAAATTCAATCTCGAACGCGTGAGATACTTTATGCTCAATGGCTTGATAAAAGTCTTCGTCTACTTCGGTGTCGGTTGAAAGCAGTATTACTTGCTCGCTGGCCTCTGGGAAATAGTGCTTAATAAGTTTATCGCGGTGTTTTGAATCTAAACGGCCTAGTGGCGTATCAACTACCACAGGCAGTACTTTACCCGAAAGCTTACCGAGTGCCTCTAATATTGCGAAGGCAAATATTTGCTTTTCGCCAGCCGACATAGATTTACGGTTAATAATAACGCCTTCGGCATCGACGAGGTTTACGTCAAAGCTGGTTGGGTCTATTTTAGCTGAGAGTTTTAAGTCTTCTTTACGGGCAAGCTTACGATACGCTTTTACAAATAGCTCTTCTAATTGCGTTACACGCAGCTCTGTAAGAGCGTGTTTAAAGTCTTGTAATACGTATTGGCTAAGCTCTACACGTTCAACGGCTTTGTCGGCTGAGTGGTTATTTTTAAGCTTGGCGTAGTCTTTTTCTAGGCGTTTAGCCAGTTCTAACTCTTTAGCTTTAAATTCTTTAGCTTTTAATAGTTCGCTTATGTATTCTTTGCTTATTGTGTCGCGTTGTTTTTCAAGTTCACGCAGCGATGTATATAACTCATGTAAGTCGGCAGCATCAGGGGCACGCTCAATATTAATTGAAAGTGAGCTTAATTTATTTTGCGTTTGAGAAAGCGTTGTTGATAGCTCTTTTATTAACGCTTGCGACTGCGAAGCCTCAGTTACTTGTGCGTTTATAAGCGCAAATTCAGAGTCTGAAATATCAAGCTTTGGCTCGGCAAGGGCCGTTTGATTTACCAGTTGACCAAAGTAACTATTTACAGTTGCCATTATATCGCTGCTTTGGGCATCAAACTTTTGATTAAGCGCGCTTTCAAGGTTTGGTAACGCTTGTACTAGCTCGTTGCCAAAGGCTTTAGCTTGTTTAATTTGTTGATCGCTGGTTAGCTGTTCAATTAAATTTTGCATAGCTGTTGGCGCAAGTGCCATAGGTAGGCTGCCGCTTAGCTCTTGGCGTATTTTAGCGGTTAGCTCTTTTTCAAGCTCTATAAGCTCAGAGGCCTGTGCTTGCTCTTGATCTTTGGTTTTAGCCCATGCGCCACCTTGGGCTTGTATTTCGTGCTCTTTAGTGGCTATTTTGTTTTTAAGCTCTGTTAATTGCGCACCAATGCTGTCGGCTTTATCTCTTGTGGCATTGACTTGCTGGGTAATTTGGTGTTTTTGCTCTTCTGCCGCTTTTATTTTTTTTAGCGTGTCTTTATCGGCAGTTTCTGCGCCTAGGCCTTTTAGGTAAATATCAAGATCGTTGCTTAGGCGGTTTATAATATCGATTCCTAGCAGTTTTTGTACGGCCTCTTTTAAGTAAGAGCCGGTGTCGTCTTCTGCAAGCTCTGCTATTTTTTCACCATCAAAAAAGAATAAATCGCCAATACCTGGTGGGACTATTTCATGTAAAAACGCTTGTACTTGCTCTGAGTTTAATGAGGTATCTTGCTCGCCATTAATAGTGAGTGTTAACTTTTCATCGACTTCTAGCTGCCATTTACGGGTTACTTCGTAAAGGTTATGTTTGCCCTGATGCGTATGCGAAAAGCTAAGCGTTATACTGCCCTCGGCATCTTGCTGGGCTTTGGTAGCCGTTTTATTGGTTTGCTCGTTTAAGTAGCTTAGGTAATCTTTTTTAGTGATTACAGCACCCAACGCACGCTTACCTAATAAGGCTAAGCGGATGGCGGTTAAAATAGAGGTTTTACCCGCACCGTTTAAGCCACCAAATAAAATAATAGGGCGTTCAAACATACCTTCTTTACGAGGTGTTAAATCTATCGTGGTTTGGCCGTTAAAAACTCGAAAGTTATTTAGGGTCAGTGTTTTAAAAATCATTCTATGCCCTCAGCTTTGAGCAATGCAGTAATTTGTTTTAGGTCGTCTTCTAGCGCTTTTACTTCGTTACTTTGGCGCATTTGGCTCTGACGAATATCTAAATTAGAGGCAATAATAACTTCGGCGCTTTCCCAATCTTGCTGAATTAAGCGGCCAATACGATTAAAAATACCTGTACGGCGGGCAAGGCCACTCATTTGAGTTTCAACGTCTATTAACTTTTTAACCATTTGCGGCGATACGCCATGTTTAGGTGCAATATCGTTAAGTAATTGGCCTTCGGTTAAGCTAAATTGGTTAGAGTCGTCTATTGTCCAGTCGAGCTTTATGCCTAGCGCATCAAATACAATACCGGGTAGGGTATCGTCCCAATCTGGCTCGTTGGGGTCGTTTAACCATTCGTGCCTTACGGCGTGCAATTCATCAACAGTAATTAGCTCTACATCACGGCCTTGGTCGTTAAATTGCTTTTGCATATTAAGCAATAAACGCATGGCATGCTGACGATATTTTAACTTGTAAGGGCCTGTTGTGTAGTCGTCCGTAAGCACGCGCTCTTTATCTTCTTTTAGCGTTTTAAACGCTAAACGGCCATCGCGACGAATATGGTTACGGTATTTCTTTTTAAGCTTAGGCGAAGTACTACGTGATAAAATGTTGCGGTATTTAAGAAGTGGCGTCATCCACTGCTCGCCGTTTTGAATTAGGCTTTCCATTGCGCGGTCGCGCGTGACTACGGTGCATGTCCAACAACCAAAGCGAGAATTACCACATGATGGCGTGGTTTCATCAATAACCATTGGGCATTCGCCTTGGCCTGATGAGTCTTTGTATAGGTTCCATAACACAAGGTTTTTACCGCCCCATGGGTTTTCCCATTCTAGGTCGTACTTATCAAACCATTTGTTTTTAGTGCCGTATGGCGTTTCTTCGGTTTTTAAATGACAAAGGCGTAATATTTTCCACACATCATCAACACTCCATGTATCAATTGGCGTGTAAATAAAAGCGTTGCTTAAAGTGGTATGTACAGCGAGATCTGAACCATCAATTTTATGCTTTTTAATTACTTGCGCACGAGATGCGCTTTCTTGTGAGCGAGAACCTAGTACTACGATTACCTCGTCGTATTCACTTACACGCTCTTTAATAAAGGTACTTACTGGGTCGATTTTCATTCGCTCTGTACACCAACGAAAGTTACGCGTTGGTGCAGGGTAGCCTTTACCAAGTAGATTAGCCCAAAACGTATTATTCGATTTTGGTACTACTTTATGTGAAGTAATTGGTAGGCCTTCGCGCTTTGCACCTTCTTCGATAAGCTTTAGTGACTTATCGACGTGATCAACCACCATTGGTGTTTCTACCAAGGTATCGGACGCGACTACAAAAACGGGCTTATGGCGGTCTTCTGGTTTTAAACCAAGTAATGCAAAGTAAATTAGGGTCATTACGGCAGATGAATCTTTACCGCCACTGTAACCTAATACCCATGGGCGTTTGTCAGCCATGTATACTCGTTGGGTGTCGGCTACAAAGTTATGTAGTTGGCTACCTGCAAACGATTCATTTTCGATAAATTCGATGTAGTCTTCTAGATCGTACTGGTTTAATAATGTCATGTATTTAACAATTCTTTTTCTTTAGCTAACTCTTCAATAGAGGGCTTTAAGCCAATTTGTTTTTTTATTACTATGGCTGTTAAAAATATATTTGAAACGGCTTTAGAGAGTCGACCATGGTTCATTGCACGGTTTTTCCAAGCAGGGTTTGCTTTTCGCCAGTCAATTTTCTGCAGTTGAGTGTAACATTTACTTTGCTCAGACTCACTGAGTTTTAACAGGTCATACCCAACTATAGCTAAAGCTTGGAGGCCAATTCCATGCGCATTGATATACTCTTGCCGAAACTCAGCAGCTGAAAGCTGTTTATCTCTTACTTGCTGCCATTCAGGCATAAATTGATTTAGGTTTCGCCAAAATGTAACCGCTACTTTTCTTTCTTCATCGCTGTAGCCTTCTTTTAGGCCTTTACCGAACAAAGCTTTGTTAGCTTGCTTTATGCCACTAAGTGTAAAAAGCTTGCTACTTTTGGCTGCAATAGAAGAGCGTTCAAACTCCGTGAAACCTAAAAATGGCTCACATTCAAGTGCAAGGTAACGAGCTAATTCAGCAGCTTGATCTCTGTGATCATAAAGTGTAGATATAGATGCACTTGGCCTTACTGCGTACTTATTTAAATCGGCAAACATTTGTTGGCTACGTTGTAAGCCTTCATCTACAAAAAATAGCACTGCGATGTTGTCTTGGCTGAGCTCTGGGCGCTCTTTTAAAGCTTCTTCTATAGCTGCACGGCGATGCTGCCCATCGTTTATTAATATTTGTGCATCCATAGGTACTTTTAAGCTACCGGTATTGCTATTTTTATCAACTTCAATAAAGTCGATCTCGGCACCAATAGAGGCGGTTATAGCTGAAAATACATAATCGTGAGGTGACTCAACTAGGTAACGAGCCATTTCTGGTATACGGCCTTTATTGAGGGTACGTTGTGCTCTGAGCTCTACGGGGACTTCCTCTTCATCGTACATGAATATTTTAGGTATGAGCCTTAAAGGGCAGGTTGCTATATAAAAGGGTTTACCAGCCTGTTGGCCACGAACTGCAGGGAAGCTGTAGCAATAATTGCTTTCAAGGTTGCTCATAATTTAATCTCATCACGTAAGGTACGTAATATTATTACGTACCTTACGTGATAAATACAGCTTTTATTGCTATATCTGGAATGATTGAATCTAGTTCTTTGTTATGGTTGGTAATTTTATTTCTTGAGAAATTTATCTCCCTTCAACTCAACAGCCCAATAGTCAAACACCTTCTGCAATATTAACCAATCAGGCCACTCTGCTTTGGTTACGCCTTTTAGCATATCGGCTAATTTTTTATCAAACCGTTGTTGGCTTTTGTATTCACTACTGCCTTTTTGTAAATAATTTATTTTATTATAAAACGGCTGATAGGGGTAAATATCGCCGTAGTAAAAATAGTCGATATCTTGCTCTAGCATTTTTACTTTTATTCGCTCAGTGAGTAATGGCAGTTTTTTATTAAAGTCATCGTATTTTAAAAAGGTAACTTTGCCCGATCGCATGTGTATTTTTACTAAATCTACGTCGTCTATATCGCCATACAACTGCACCGCACAGCCTATATAAACACGCAATATTGCTGGAAGTTGATTTAAGTAACGAGTGGGTAATATATACGAGTGGTTGTCGTGTAACTCACCGAGCTGAATTTGCTCGTAAGCTTGGTAACAGGCATTACCAATATTAGCGGGCTCTGCAATCGAGAAAAGCTGTTGTTTTGCTTGTTCTAATGCTTGGTTGTAATCACTAAAATGTACTTTTAAATCTCGCGTTAGCCTTGCAGGCATGTGGCTTTTAGCTTGGCGTTTACCAAATAGGCTAAGTGCAAAATAAACCAGTAAATCGTGTTTTCTTTTTTGTTGCGCTTGCTCAAATTCATTTTGCTCGTAGTAATTATGCAGCAGAGTAAATGCTTTGTTATGGCTGGCAAAATATTTGCGCAGTGTTGTGCTTTGTTCAAACTCGTCGTTTGCTGGTAAACGGCCAAAGTGCAGGCAATGTTGCCAAAAATCATCAAGCAGTGTTTGGTGTTTTTCAAACAAGGTTTTTTGCTGGGCTTTGGGCAAAGCTTTTGGCTGTGGCCTTTGGGTTATATGTTGCCAATTATAATTTTGAAATTGTAGCTCTAAGTGATGGGCTTCTTCCAATTGTGGGCATTTAAAAATAGCAATTATGCCTTGCCCAAACGCCATTGTATTAACGTTTAGGGTTTGCTCTATGTAAGCTCTTATTTGGGCTTGGCTATAGTATTTTTGAAACGTATTCCATTTAGTTATTACGCCATCTTTGTATTGTTTAAAGTGTTCTTGCTTGGCTTCATTGGCGAGCATTACTGAAACTAAAAGTAATTTTTTAGTGTGCTGGTAAGCCGCTGTTAAAGTCTCTTTTCGCTCTTGTTGATCTTCAATTACATTGAGTACAAAACCTAAATTAACAATGTCACTTTTTTGTTTATTTCCGTTTGGTCTGTGTACTGGATCCCATGCATTTATATTTAATCCGTGTGCTTCTAATTCTGTTGCGTCATCGGCTAGGCCGCAGCCGTAATCAAGTATTGAATAATCACCATTTAAATAACCGTACTTTGCGAGCTTTTGAAAAGGAGCAGAAAGCCTATCGCGATTTATAGCCGTTAAATGGCGCTGTATTTTTTGTGGCTCATGTTCAATTACTGGTTTTGGTAATTCTGCCACTTTATGCAGCCTTCCTTTCTCATCAAGCTTGTAGCCTTTGCGTTTAATTAAGTTATGCCATTGCTGCTTAAAGCCAATACTTTTGGTGTTTTGATACAGGCCTATTTGCTCTCCTTCTTCAGTAATATCTTTAAATAATGGATAGTGAGGATAATTTGGGAGAACAAAGGTTTCTTTACGGTGCAATATGGGTGGATTATTTGAGCCACTGTAGTTAGTTGTTTTTAATGTTAGCTCTTGGGCATCTATAGTATGGCTGGTATGGAGTGCTGGGTAAGCGTATTCATCAAAATTAGGGTAGTTAAGTAGTGTAAATTTTAAGTCGCGTTTATAAAGCTTAACTAGGTTCCAAGATTGTTGAACATCAAGTTTGTTTATTGTGCTTGTTATAAAGCTTAATAATTCTGCTGGTAGGGCTTCATTCAACGCAGTTTTATGTAAATAAATAGCTGTTGGTAATGATTTTCCATGTTCGAGCTTTTTTACTAAATCACGGTATTCTAGAAAATTAAGTGGTGATGGTGAGTTAGCATTCATTAAAATTACTCAAACGGTTAAGATAACTTAATATACATAACGCTTTTAATAACAACAAATTTGCAGGCGAGTGCTGAGTTAAATCCCCCGTGATCACACCCGAAATTGAATTAATGATGAGTAATATCAGCATGGCGGAATTTTGTTCCCGACAAATTCCAAGTACCTAAATCCCTTTAGGCAATGCGCTTTAAGTGATGCTTACACACGGACGTGTTTCATCGCGTTTACGTTCATATCATTAATTTAAATTGAGGAAGCAGTGTGATCCTCGGGGCGCCGAGGTGACGAATGACCAAAGCGCAGCTTTGCAGCATGAGGAAGTGAAGGCATGGATGCCGACAGTAACCCAGCTTCACGGATGAATTATTTACAGCAGAGTTGATTTAAAGACAAATCACACTTTGGTTGCCGTCGCCAACGCGATACTTAGAAATTTATGTTGAATATACTTATACAAATCAATATCCTAAATTAATAAGAATAAAGGGAATTTTAATCCGCAATGAACACATCTAAAAAAGAAAATAATAAGGATCCACTTAATATTGTTTGCCCAGCTTGCACAGAAGAAAATACTTTAGAGTACGGAAACCACATAAGCTGCAGTAAATGCGAAAAAACTTTTGCAGGCCATACTTATAAAAGGTTTAAAAAGCCATTTTTGTCGGTCAAAGCTGCTTTATTTATAGGTGCTGTAGGCGCTTATAAAGTGGATAAAGAGTTTTTAGAACCTAAACGCTATTCTACAGGGGCAATTGTTGAAATAGTTAGTTATTGTGCCAGTTCAGATAATATTTTCAGTCGCTCTACTCAAAGTATTACAGCTAAAGCTTGTATATGTGCTTTAGACGAAACGATGAGAGAAGTACCCGAGTCAGAACTAGCTTCAAACGCTAAGTTATTTCAGACCTCTTTTGTGAATAATTTAAAACAATGTAGATAGCGATACTTGCGTATCGCTATCCGTTTACTTTATTTTGACTTGGGTGCGTTGTTACCTCGCCCTTTTCCTGATGGCTTACCTGTTTTACTTGGACCATTAGTCGGAGCTGGACGTGAAGTTTGTTGGTTATTTGCAGCTGCTTTTTGAGCCCGTGCAGCAAATCCGCCTTTTTCAACTAAGCCGTTGTTAGCTTTTGCTTCTGCAGCTTGGATTCGTGCAGCGGCACTTTGATTCATGTTTTTCATAATATTACCTTTATTTAGTTTAAATAGTGCTCTTCGCTTTGAGAGCAAAATCATCATAAATAAGGTGTTGAGACAAATTGGGACATAAAATGGAAAAATACGAAGAATTACAAAAAAAAATTAAAGTTATTATTAAAGAGCTTGGTTTAAGTCAAAAAGAAATGGCTAAACGGGTCTATTGTGAACGTTTTGAAGATGATGAAGCTGAAGAAATACGTAAATTTACAGAAACATTTCGCCAAAATTTAAAGCGAAAAGCAAAGCCTGAATTACTTGAAAGTTATTTAGCAAACATTGCTAATCTTCGAGAGTTTAAGAATTCAGATTTAGCGATTTCTCGGCCAGTAGAGCTCGGTTTTATACCTTCAGATATAAGAAAAGCGCTGAAGGGTATATCTAAAGATCTAATAAACAGTATGGAGTCTGAAGATAATAAATTTTGATGTTACACAAGAGTGGTAATTAAAGGCTGTTGATCATTAAGCTCCCCCGTCATTTTGCCCAAAAAGACTCAATTGATGAGTAATTAAATGCATGGATGCAATTAAAGCCGTGACAGGCATATGGATGTGCCTTACACGGTGGTTACGTTCATATCAATTTAGGCTTTGAGGAAAGTGCAAAATGCCCGGGGCGCCGTGGGGTTCCAAGGGGCGGTCGGCGGTATCCGCCCCTTGGTTGCCGTCGCCAACGCGACATGTAACTGTTTTTAATGTATAAAGTACAAGTTGTCATTATAGGAACTCGTCATGGATGATTTTTTAAACCATAGCTTAAGTGTCATGCTTATTGCTGCGTGCGTTTACTCTTTAGTAGGCGTTTTATTTTTTCGTATTTGGTCACATCAACGCAGTGCTAAACTTCCTATCGAGCGTCATAAATTAAAACGTGTTGCCGCGCAAACTCTTCAAGAGCAAGTGAATGACAAGATTGTTGATGTTATTGGCCTAATATTTTTAGCTGCACTCATTGTTATAATGCCTTTTGCAATTAAAGGGGTTGCTGAAATGTTTGCTAGCGGCAAGTTTAATTACTTTTTAATTATTATGATCTTGCTAGGTTTAGCTTATGTAGCAAGAAAGCTTTGGGTTAAATCAAATCACTTAATAAAGCTAAAGCTTGGGCGTGATGCCGAACTTGCTGTTGCCTCTGAACTTATAGAGTTACAGTCACATGGATACCAAGTATTTCATGATATACAAGCTGATGGTTTTAACATTGATCACTTAGTCGTGGGGCCAAATGGTATTTTTGCTATTGAGACCAAGGGCAGGCACAAGCGAATAAAAGACGATACAAATTACAAAGTTAAATTTGAGAATAATCATCTAGCATTTCCCTCTTGGTTTGAAAGTAAGCCGCTAGAACAAGCCCAAAAGCAGGCTAATTGGGTGAACAAATGGCTACAAGAGGCAACGGGTTTTAACACGCAGGTTTTCCCTGTTTTGTGCTTTCCTGGTTGGTTTGTCGAATTAAAACAGCGCCCACTCTTTCCAATTGTTTCGCATAAACAAATAGTGAAAACGATTCTTTCGATGCGACAAGTAAATTTAAACCAAGAGCAGCAACGTGCTATTTGTTATCAAGTAGTTCAGCGTTCACTGCATGAAAGTAAAGCAATTTAAAAGCTGCGCTTTTCGCGTCAGCAAGCTTAACGCCTACGTTAATACAAGGCGCTAGGCTGTGTTCGCTGCCCGTCGCTCGCTGCTCGAAACCCGCTGTCTTCTCTTTGTGCATATATGGTTTTAAGTGATTTATTCACAAAGAGGTTATGAGGCGCTGCGCTGAAGAGGTAACGCAAAAGGGGCTAGGCGCTTTAAGCTCGCTGCTTTAAGCTCGAAGCTCGAAGCTCGAACCTCGAAGCTCGAAGCTCATTTCGTATCTATTTAAATAATATTGCAATCATATTAAATACCGCTAAACTAATCATTAGTATATTAATGACCGATTAGGTAGTCATTTATGAGATCTGAACAAGCATTAAAACTGGCGCGTCGATTGGGTGATTTAATTCGCCAGCATCGTACTTTACTTTATACCCAGAGCACGTTCGCTAAGATGATTGGTGTATCTCGCTCCACGGTACAAAAGCTTGAGCAAGGGGAGGTAGTAAAAAGCGATATATTGTTTGAAGCCCTTGTTGTACTTCAATTGCAAGGCTCATTACTGGATGAAATTAACGAGCTTGCCGCAGATGTGGGCGGTTATAATGCAAGACAACGTAAAAGCAATAAAACTCAGGTGATTAACGATGACTTCTGAAGCTTATGTATTTATTGACGGTTTAGAAGACAGCCCGGTAATTTGTGGTTTTTTTAAGTTAAATATACAAACAGGCCGAGGTGAGTTTAATTATGGTAAAAGTTACCTTGCGCGCTCTGATGCGTTTGCGCTCGATCCGCTGCATTTACCATTACAGCCTGGCATCGTTAGTTATTCTGCCAATAAAGGTGTGTTTGGGGTGTTAAGTGATGCGGGAGCTGATTCGTGGGGGCGTAAGCTTATACTGTCTTTACATAATACCAAACCAAAAAATGAGCTAGAATTTTTACTCGCAGGGTCTGGGTATGGTGTTGGCGCCTTGGTATTTAGTTTGTCGCGCAGCGCATCAAAACATAAAGCGAATAAAAATACATTAGCCGATTTAGCTTTGTTAGATCAAGCAAAGGACGATTTGCTCGCCAATAAAACGATTTCACAAGAAGCAAAAAAAGCCTTTGAATTTGGCCAAAGTATGGGGGGAGCAAGACCTAAAACCTCTGTGAAAATTGACCAAAAACTTTATTTGGCAAAGTTTAATCGTCAAGACGATTTGTTTAATTTAGCTAGGGCTGAGCATGGCGCTATGTGTATGGCTAATGAATTGGGGATTCGCACTGCAAATACCCGTATTCATGAAACAGAAAATGGCGATGTTCTGTTAATTGAACGTTTTGATGTAAGCGATGACTTACCAACTCATCACTTTTTAAGCGCCAATAGCTTATTACAAAAACCAAAAGTCGCGATAAGCGACTTAGCAACATACTATAGCTACGGTGAACTGGCTGAATTTATTCGCCACCACACAGGTGAGTTCGCTGCTGATGCTACAGAGCTCTACAAGCGAATGGTATTTAACGTATTTATTGGTAATACTGATGATCACAGCCGAAATCATGCATTTTTGTATCACTTTGCAGGGCAAACGTGGCGTATGAGCCCCGCTTATGATATCACCCCTATTAATAACTCAAAGCAGCATGGCATAGGGCTTGGTGATGATGGCCGATATGCTAGTATCGATAATTTACTGTCGCAAGCCAAACGCTTCGGCCTCAACAAGGCTCAAGCAACAAAAATAATTGCCGAGGTTGAGAGCTATACTCGCCAATGGCCAACGCACTTTAAACGTTTTTCTAATATCAGTGATATTGACATAAAACGCTTAGAAAGCGTAATACCTTCTATAAGTTAAAGGCTAATAAAGCAGTCATTAGTGGTTTAATGACTGATTAAGTGGTCATTTATTAATTGACGCTTATATGAACCTTAAAGCGGGAATGAGAAGACAGTGGGCTTCGAGCGGCGAGGCGCGGGTAAAATGCAAAAGCCTATAAATACGCGATATAAAATTGCTGCTACAGAATAATATTTGGCTTTTTTATTTCCTCTAAAAGCGCAGCGCCTCATAATCTCTTTGTGAATAAATCCTTAAAAATTATTTGAACACAGAGAAGCGAATGAGGGTAAATGAGAAGGCAACGGGCTTCGAGCGACGAGTAGCGAGCTTGTACAAACACTAGAACCTAAAACCTAGCTCGTTGCCCGAGCCCCGCGTTCCAAACATAAAACGCGCGGCATAAAGCCCTGCCTACAGGTTAGTCGGCCAGGGCGCTATTTGTGGGTTGATAAGCGCCATTATCTAACGCATCAAAGTAGGCTTGATAACGGCCGTTTTGTTTAAATTTAAGTAATTGCTGGTTAAATATTTCAAGCCGCTGTTCACTGCGTGGGTTATTTTTAGGGAACATCATAAAGCTTTGGTTTACCAACAAAGCTTTGGGGTGGTGATTAATAGCGCTGAATAGGTCAGGTAATTTACTCGCTAATGTGAAATAGCCTACGCTTTGCTCTTCGGCAAAGGCGTCGATTCTGCCCATAGCTAAGCGTTTAAAGTTTTGCTCTGTGGTACTTACTCGCGACATATCGAATAAGCCTTCATCGGCTGCTTTATCAAAGTCTTTGCCGTAACTGTAGGCAAGCCCACCACCGAGTAATAAGCCTTTTAAATCGTTTAGATTTTGCCAATCAAAAGGGCGTTGTTTATGATAAAAAAATACAAAACGCTCGTTTAGCACTGGCTCACTGTAAAAATAATCCTCAGTACGTTGTTGTTCAAACATCCATACGGCAGTGGCTGCGTATTTATCATTAATGGTGTCGTGGTAGGCACGCGGCCACGGTAAAAAGGTAAAGTTAACTTTAATGTTAGCTTGTGCAAATATATCGGTAATTAAATGCGCAACCACGCCTTTGTGAGGCAGCGATTCGCTTAAAAAAGGCGGCCATTCGCCTGTACTTATATTTAAAGTAGCATGGTGATTAGACGCTTTGCTTGAGGGTTGTATTGCTTCAATTGCGTGCGTGTAATGACTGGTAAAAGCCATCAGCAAAAAAGATGCGATATAAATACGGTATCTTAATTTAGCTGATAACATAACATGCATGTGTATAAGTCTCTCCTTCTATTAAATATACCCTTTTTGGATATAAAGCGGCTTTGAGCGTTGCTTAAAAAACAGGCTATTTTAAAGGCGTTAACTGAATGTAGGCTTAAGGGCTATACCGTCGCTTTACAGACTTATTTTAAGTATTTTTATGTTACCGCGTTATTCTTTTGTTTGCATGTTTTTTGCGCGTTCTTCTGCATCGATGAGTGCTTGTGATTTAGGCGCGCGTTTTTTTTCTTCTATTTTTGGTTTTTGTGGTGAATTTGGATCCCAGCTTTCATCAAGCGATAAATTAGCAAATGGATTGCTGCTTTGTGGTGAGTTATCGGGCTTACTTGGCTCTTCAGGGGCAACCTTTACTTGCTCAGGCATTACTTTTGTTTTTTTAGTTGGTAGTGGCGCGTCGGGATCGAAAGTGCGTACTTCTGGCTCTTTAAAGTCGTGTTCAGTGGTTGAGCTTAATGATGAACGCTGCGTTTTTGCAGGATGGAAATCAGCTTGTGGCTGATGGGGTACAATGGGTTCAGGTGCGCTGTGTGAAGGCTTTATAGGCGCTTCTTGTTGTACCTTTTTGATTGGCTGATTTATAGGATTACGCTGAATTTTGGTTTGTTTGGCTTCGGGGTCAAAATCTCTTACTTGTGGCTCGGCAAACTCTGTTGCATTTTTTATCCGCTCTAAGGTTGCTTTAGCAGCTGCTTCAAACTCTGCCGTGTTAGGCTCCGGCTTTATTTTCACGGTATTAACTCGACTAGAATCAGGCTCTTTACCCTTGCTTTCGACGGCTGGGTTTTGCAGATCAGAGCCAGTCACCATCGGCTCAGTAACAACACTGTGAGTTTGATCATTGTCGTTACTTGGGGGCATTTGCAATGGTATGCCAGTATCAGCCGCTTGTTTATTTTGCTTAATATTGCGCAGGCGCATTAATACCACAACCGTAATTACCACAATTAACAATAGTGCCACACTTGGTAATACTAGCGAGATTATATTAGCCCCTTTGGGCATTGAAGAGGCAATAACGGCTGTTTGCTCGCTGGCTTTTATAGTGATAGGTACGGCGGTTTGTGCAGGCTCAACGGTGGCTTTTTTTACCTCTGGTTGCGTATTTTCCTCAGTGTTTGATAATTCACTGGCCGGTATTTTGCCGAGCTGTGCATTTTTTTCAGAAGCGCCGCTTTGTTCAGCCGCTGCTGTTACATTGACTTGTGACTCATCAGGTGCTGTTGTGGTTGATGCTACTGGGGCATTTTTTTTAGCTTGCTCTATAGTTTGAGTGGCGCTTTTTTCGATTACATTATTTTGGGGTGGAGTTGCACTTTGCTCAGTTGCAGCGCCTGGCAACGTTGGCTGTAAAGTGGGTTCTGTTTGTTGTGGTTTTACAACCTCCGGGGTCGATTGTTCAATAACCGGCTGCGGTTTAGGCTTTGGTACTGGCAAAGTGCGTGCCGCTTGCGGATCACTGCAGTTTTTTTCAAAGTCTCGCGCAGCATTACGGTATTTACGGCTGGCTTTATTATTGCTGTGTTGCTGCATTTCTTGTTTTATAAGAATACACATAGCTTCGTTATAAGCGGCACTGCTGGCACTATAAAACAAAGCAAAACAAAAAAGTAAGCAACTCAGTAACGGTTTCATAAAACTCAAAAGTGGTTAAGCATCAATGCCCTAATCTTAAGCGTAAAGTGAAAAATTATCTAGAAGCGCCTAGCGTTAATTAGGGTCTGTTGACCTTTGCGGATTACAATTTGTTCAAACTAGGGGCGGTTTAATCGCGGCGCGAGGTTTGTAACCTAGTGGACTAAGTAAAAACCGAGCAACAAAGAGTAAATCGCTCCTAGGCAGAACCCGAAGGGCAGCGCCTGTTTGGCATTGATGCTGCGTTATCGCCTATTTATGGGGAAAAACCACACCACATAGGCTCTGCCTTGCCTAAATACCAAACAGACTGCTGCAAATTTAACCTTGAAAGGTCAACAGACCCTAGTCAATTACCATTAAGCTTCGGTACTCGTCGTAAGCAAATTGGTCGGTCATACCGCTAATGTAGTCTTGAATTAACCGACAGCGATAATAAAATTCATAGGCGGCAAAATGATCGGGCTCTTCTTGCATCGCATTTATGGCATGCTGATAGCTACTTAAATGCTTTTTAGAGAGCTTTTTAACGAGTCTCGATTCTATTAATAAGCGGTTGTCGCCATGCAATGCACGTTTAAAGTCATCGCTACTCAAAAGCAGCAAAGGTTTATAACAATCGAGTAGGCCATTAATAATACGGTAGCCTTGCAGTTCGAGTTTTTCGACTTCTTTGTGCGAAAATACATGCTCAAGCGCGACTTGTTTGAGCGCTTGGGTTGCTGCATGCAGGTAGCTACGATCTTCTAATAATGCATGGTTAAAGTCGCCATGATAAATTGGCTCTATGTTTTCAATAAAGCGTTTTGCGGCATGGTTTACTAGCGGGTGCAGTAATGACACGCGTAAATAAATAAAAAACTCACTATTAAAATTAAAGGGCTGTGCTTGTGCCCGTTCTATGGCGTAGTTTATGGCGTCGTCCACAAAGCTTTGGTGTTGAGTGTCGTTGAGAGCGAGGTTAATTAATGCTTTTTGATACTGCTTTTTTAGTTGCTCGCATAATAACTGTGTGGTGATAATGTCTTTTTCTACGGCGTCTTCTATGTCGGCAAGGCAATAAGAAATATCGTCAGCGGCTTCCATAATATAACTGGCAGGGTGACGGCAATAGGGCTCCATTTTCAGCTCAGTTTGCAGTGCTTCAACAAAGCTTTTTTCACTGTAGTAATACCCCACTTTTTTCATAATGTAGTTTTTATTTTGAGGAATATCTTGCTTCGCTAAACTTGCTGGACGGGTGTATTTTAAAATAGCGGCAGTTTGGCTATAGGTTAAATTTAGGCTCAGCAAAGAGTGAATAATGCGTATGCCTTGAGCGTTGCCTTCAAAGCTGCAAATATCTTGGGCTAAATGTTTAAAAATAACGCCAATGCTGCTGTTTGTGGTTTGGCAACGCTCAGGCGTAATGCTGGCTAAATTAGCATTAAACCAATTATTAATAGCCGCTTCGCCAAAGTGACCAAACGGCGGGTTACCTATATCGTGCATTAGGCAGGCCATTTCTACTAGGGTTTCTAGTGGGCGCTCTAAACCCGATAAACCATATTCTTTTTGTTGCTGGTAATTTAAATTGGCAAAAATGCGCTGCACAATAAAGCGGCCAACTTGCTGAACTTCTAATGAGTGAGTTAGGCGCGAACGCACAGCCGCGTTGCGCTCCAGCGGAAATACTTGGGTTTTTTGTTGCAGCCGACGAATGGCTGCACTATTAATAATTCGGCCACGATCGCTCTCAAGCGCCATTTGTAAATTGGCAGTGGTGCGCTGCATACGTGCAGGGGTTACTTTGCTACTGAAGTTGATCATGGTAATCCTTTTTTATGTGAATTAAGCACTTATTAAACGCACGATTATTTATTTTTAATAGTTTGCTTTAATTTATCAGCATGTATCATAAAGTAACAACTTGCTTTAGTATTATTTTTTATAAAATTAACATACATCTAGGTATTTAAAATGAAGTTGTGGATCACTAAGGTAATGTGTTTTTGCCTTTTATTGGGTGTGAATAGTGCGTTTGCCGCTAAAGAGCAAACGGTTGTTATGATCTCTATTGATGGCTTGCGTTGGGATTACATTGAAAAGCACGGTGCGCCTAATTTAAAAGCAATGGGTGAGCAAGGCGTAAGAGCGAAAAAAATGCAGCCTGTTTATCCTACTAAAACGTTTCCAAATCATATTTCGGTGATCACCGGTTTACTGCCAGTTAACCATGGCATTGTAGATAATAAGTTTTGTGACAAAGCGCGCAATAATGAATGCTACAGCATGGGGAAAGGACAAAAAGACAGTACCTGGGTACGCGGCACACCACTGTGGAATTTAGTTAAAATGCATGGGCTTAAATCGGCGGTATACTTTTGGCCTGAGTCGGATGCACGCTTTAATGGTATGACGCCTGACTATTACTTTCACTACTCTAAACAAGGTGACTACCAAGACCGAATTGATCAAATCATTCAATGGTTAAGCTTACCTAAAGCACAGCGCCCGCGTTTTGTGGCAAGTTATTTTTCGTTAGTGGATAGCATGGGGCATGAGTATGGCCCTGATGCGGTGCAAACGCGTGATGCCGTTAAACAGCTAGATGCGCTGATGGGGCAATTAAAAACCCGCTTGAGTAAGTTAGAGCAAGAGGTAAATCTGGTGATTGTGTCTGATCATGGTATGGCACAAGTTGAGCCTGAGCAGAGCATTGTTGTGAGCAGCTTACCTAAAGATGATAACTTTATGGTTGTAAATACCGGTCCTCGATTACTTATTTATACTAAAAGCGATGCTAAAAATGCAGATGTTGAGGCTTATAAAGCCCGTTTACAACATGCAGCAAAAGGACGCTACACGGTACTAACAGAGGAGCAGCTTGCAGGATATCACTATAATAAAGGCACTCGTGTGGGCGATATTGTGGTACAAACGACAGCGCCTGCGGTATTTAGCAGTAGTGCTAAAGTGCCTTACTTAGGAACGCATGGCTATGCCTATACCGATGATATGGCAGCGACATTTATTGCTACCGGGCCGGCGTTTAAAAAAGGGGTGAGCATTGAGCGAGTGAATAATTTAGATATTTACCCTGTGCTTGCTAAGGTGATGGGTTTAAAGCTAATGAGTAAAGTGGATAGCGATGGTAAAACCTTACTCCCTGCCATACAACAGAAAATGATTAATCATTAAAAAAGAGCGCCGAGGCGCTCCGCAAGGGAAACTTAATTGGTTAGCATGGGTAATTTACCCATGCTGATATTGTTATTTAAGCTGAATTTTGAGAATACATTTATTATTCAGCATTGAGCTTATTTAAAGTTAGCGATACTGGTTTTTGTGTCGGTAACGGTACGAATGGCGTACGACTGATTGGTCACCCCAAATGGAATACCGTTTACGCTCCAGTTAGGGTTTGAGAAATAGTCGTACTGCGTTGCACTGCCAAATACAAATGGGTAGGCCATAATACTGGCAAATTCATTTTGTACACCGTGCCCCATACCATCAACGTATACACCACCGGCTGTATCGCCTTGCTTACGTGAATGCGCTAAACCTTGGTTATGACCAAGCTCATGAACAAAGGTTGTGGCTCCACAATCGATTGCGGTGATTGAGTACATGCGGCTGCTCATTGAGCTGTATAAATTACCATTTGTGCCTTGGCCAACCCATGCTAAGCCACATGAAATTAAACCGTTACCTGCACTTTGGCCTGTACCGAGTACGGCAACCATGTCGGCTTTCCAATCATTGCGTAAACCATCTACGTAACTACTATTTGTGACGGCATTTAACCAATCTTCAGAAGGGGTTACTGCATAGTCACCTAAATTTTGAGTCCCAACTAAACGTAGCGTAATGTCAACGCCATTTTGGCTGTATACCTGGTTACTAAAAGCAATAAGCTGATTAATTTTGGTATTGATATTACTGGTAGCTGCTGCAGATTGATCGGTATATAAAATACCAATATCAATGGTTTCTGCTGACACTGTGCTGGCCGCACATAGCGCCGTTGCAATAGCGGCTGTTGAAATTACTTTTTTCATTGTTGTATTTCCTTACTTTTTACGATTGCAGTGTTTACTGCTAGGTCTTGTTGCCTGCGTTGACAGGTTTGTTTAAAAAGAGGGCGTGTTTTCAGCACGAGGTGCAAATGGGTCTATGTCATCCGCATTTTTTGGTGCAGGTTCACCAACCTGATGCTCTATATGTGTTTTATATAGGTCACGCTTAGCTGCAATCCAGCCATATTGACCTTTACTTTCAAAAACATAATTACCACTTGGGGCTGTAAATTGACCGTAAACCGCATCATTGCCAACGGTTAATATGGTGGTGTGCATTGCGCCATTGGCCCCAATAACCTGACCAGCAATGCTTTTATCGCCGTTACTGGCACGGGTAACATTGGTTATTTCAGCGCTGTAGGTTTCTGCGGTTTGTGGTATTGCAAGGTCAAAATTATCACCCGTTTTGAGGGTTTTTAGCGCCGCTAGATCAAATTCTATGTAGGCTTCATTTTGTAAATCGGTTGGCAGTACTTTTGCCGCTTTAAGTATTTCTTTAGCCTTTGCTGAAGGTTTATTAATTGCGTCAAATGAGTTTGAAGGTACGTTTGATTCAATGTTAGCGGGTTTTGCTGCAATAGGGTCTTTACTCATATCAATGGGCGATGGGTTATGTGTTTTTTTTGCAAACTCAGAATCAACAGGAATGATATCAATAGCAATGGGCGCTTCTACCTCATCGATTTTTTTCTGATCATTAAGCAGCGTATACAAGGCAAATACAGACAAAGGAATAGCGATAGTTAAAACAATGTAACGTTTCATCTGTTTCTCTTTTAGGTTAAATGGTGAACTAATTGTTAAGTTTTATCTTAAAAAAAGAATTAGATCAAATTTAAATTGTAATCATAAAGTGGTAATTGCTTTTTTTATAACTTATTGTAAGTATTTGCTTTACCTTTTTTAGGTATATTTTTTTGGTTTAATAGGATGGCTTTTTTGTAGTAATGGTGCACCCTGTGGCATTTTTTTGGGTACGTGTGTGTTTTTTAAATCACACCGATTTTGACAAGCAAAACTGACCAATAAAATTTTTTAGTAACGTGATCATTTTTCATTATTCAAAGGGCTAATTGCAAAGTATAAATAGGCAAAGTATGTTGTATCGTTAAACACCTATTAAAAGAGGGAATTATGGCAGGGACTGATCAGTTACTTAGTCGAATTATGGCAGGACTTGTTGCGGTCATTATTGGTTTTTCAAGTTCTATTGCATTGATTTATCAAGTGGTGATCACCTTAGGTGGTACACCTGAACTTGTGGCAAGCTGGATATTAATGCTGGGGCTAGTAATGGGCGGTACGTCTATTATGTTGTCGTTTTATTATAAGGTGCCCATTTTAATTGCATGGTCGACCACCGGTGCAGCATTACTGATCTCAAGTGCCCAGGGCTACAGCTTACATGAAGCGATAGGCGCATTTATGCTATCAGCCTTATTGGTATTGGTATCTGGCATTACCGGTTGGTTTGAAAAAATCATGAACCGTATTCCCAGTGAACTGGCCTGTGCTATGTTAGCGGGAGTATTAGTCACATTTGGTATTGATGTGTTTAACTTTATGAACGACTTGCCATTGGTGATTGGTTTAATGGTGGTGATGTACTTTATTGGCAAGCGCTTTTTTGCTCGTTTTGCAATGCTAAGTGTATTGTTAGCGGGTATATTTTTAGCCTGGTATATGGGCAATATCGATACTAGCACCGTGCATTGGCAAGCAAGCAGCTTTGCTTATATTGCACCAAGCTTTAGTTTGCAGGCATTTATAAGTATTAGTATTCCTTTGTATATAGTAACTATGACTTCACAAAACTTACCTGGGTTTGCAATTTTAAAAGCGCATAACTATAAAGCGCCAATATCATCGTCATTAACTGTGACCGGGTTAATAAATTTAGTAACCGCGCCATTTGGCACTTATTCAATTAATTTAGCGGCCATTACGGCTGCTATTTGTATGAGCGAAGAGGCCGATAAAAACCCCGATAAACGCTACTGGGCGAGTATTGCTGGTGGGGTGTTTTACATTATTATGGCGCTGTGTGCCGCAATGTTAGTGGCGATTGTAGCAAGCCTGCCGCAGGCACTGGTATTGGCGTTAGCGGGTATTGCACTGTTTGGCACCATCGCTAATAGTTTGCAGCAGTCTTTGCACAGCCCCGAATATACTGAGGCGGCCATTATTACCTTTTTAGTTACGGCTTCTGATTTAACATTATGGTCAGTCGGCTCTGCATGCTGGGGGATAATAGCAGGGGCACTCACGTTAATGGTGACACGTAAGAGCTAAGAGCAGATTTTAGGTGTTAGGTGCGGGGATCGGGTGTCGAGCAACGGGTTTGGTACTGTGCGCGCGAGGTAAACTCACGCCTACAGTAGATCACCGCCTTGGCTAATCTCTTGCTGATCGCTGACAGCTAAAACCTAACCGCTGCTCTTCCCGTTTTTATAGCATTGGCTTTAACACATCAAACATGGCGTCTATGTGATCGTCACGGTCATTAAGCGCTGCTATATAACGGTATTTTTCGCCGCCGGCTTCTTCAAAAATCTCTCGGTTTTCACCTTCTAATTCTTCAAGTGTTTCTAGGCAGTCGGCGCTAAAGGCAGGGCTGATAATAGCCACATCTTTAATTCCTTCGCCAGGTAAGCTCTCAAGAGTTGCATCTGTGTAAGGTTTTAACCATTCAGCTTTACCAAAACGGCTTTGGAAAGTGGTGATCACTTTGTCTTTATCTAGGCCTAGCTTTTCTACCACTAAACGGGTGGTTTGTTGGCATAGGCAGTGATAGGGGTCGCCATTATCTAAAAACTGTTTAGGCATACCATGATATGAAAACACCATTTTTTGTGGCATGCCGTGTTTTTCTAAATCTTCGCTAATGCTGTTAGCAAGCGACTCTAGGTAGGTTGGGTTTTTGTGATACCCATTTACAAAGTGTAGCTCTGGCACCCAGCGCCATTTTTTTAATACATTTGCCACGGCATCAAATGTTGAGCCTGTGGTTGGACTTGAATATTGTGGGTAAAGTGGTAACACAATAATGCGGGTTAAGCCTTTATCTCTGAGCTCTTCAAGGCCCGCTTCGATTGATGGGTTACCATAGCGCATCGCCATAACCACTTCGGTGTTGGTATAGCCGTGCTGTTTTAATAAGGCATTTAATTTAATGCTTTGTTGGCGTGTAATGTGGGTCAGTGGTGAGCCATTTTCAGTCCATATGCTTTTATACAATTTAGCTGAGCGCTTTGGGCGTATACGCAAAATGATGCCATGCAGAATAAGCATCCACACAATACGCGGTATTTCTACGATACGAGGGTCTGACAAAAACTCACGTAAGTAAATACGCAATGCACTTGCTGTTGGGGCATCGGGGCTACCTAAGTTGGTCAGAAGTATTCCCGTTTTTTGGTTAAAACGCCCGTCGTGGGGATTGTCGGTAACGGCAGAAAATCGCGACACGTTGTGCTCCTTCAAGCAATGGATTTAGAGGTATCTATTTAGGCTTAGTATAACGAATAAAAGAGTATTTTAGATCAATCATTTAGCCATTTTAACCATAATTCTAAATGGGGTCGGCTTTTTAGCTTCGAGTTGTTGTAGCTTAACAATCGATTTCGTATTGAAAATATGTCCTTTAGGCAAAAGCATAATACCTGTATGGCTGTGCAGTGAGTTTGCCAATATCATATTTTCTTCGAGTTCTTGTGCGCTCATCACCTTTATTGAACCAATAGAGCTGTCAGAGGCAATGAGTTTAGCGTGGCTGGCTTCAAGTGCATCGACAATACGCGGGTGGTATAAGCTGCCACTGTTTGATTTAATACTATTGAGCGCAAATTGATGGCGTTGTTTTGTTGTCAGTAACGGCTCACTTTGCTCGTAACCCTCCCAATAGTCACGAGCAACACTGAGCACCATAGCACCAATGGGAATATCGTTTTTAGCAAGTCCTTTGGGAATACCTTTGCCATTGTAGCGTTCGAATTGATGGTAAATTGCATCAGACACATCGCTTAAATGAGTTGCAGGCATGAGCATTAATTGTGAAATACTTGGGTGGGTGTAAAACGTTTTTCTTTGAACTTCATTAAGCTCGTTAATGGGTTTGTTGTAAAGCTCAGGGTCCATAGCAAGTAAACCAATTTGAGCCAAATACCCCGCAATAGGCGCAAGTTCAATGCTTTTTTGCGATACGTTAAGGTAACGCGCTATTTGAGTACATGTACCGGCTATATTTTCTGCTCTTTTACCATCGAGATAAGGATTCGCATTGATAAAATTATAAAGCAGTTCAACAGTAGATTGGTGCTCTCGTTTTTCACTTTCATTAGCGACTTCAAGTTTTTTTAATACGCTTCTAATTTGTTTTGTCCGCTTGTCGACGAGTTGCTCTAGGTTAGTATTCAGCTCTTTTAATTGTTCATTTTGCTGATTTACATGGCGCTGTAAAATCTCATTTTGCTTTTTGAGTCTAAACTTTTCGACGCCTGATTGGATAACGCTAATTAAGTGATCGTTTTGCCAAGGCTTTTGCACGTAGGCGTGAATGCCTCCTTCATTAACAGCACTAATTGTTGACTCTAAATCAGAAAAACCAGTTAACAAAATACGCTGGCTATCGGGGGCAACTTTTCTTGCTTTAGCTAAAAACTCAGCACCGCTCATTAGTGGCATACGCATGTCACTGATGACGACATCAAACTGTTTTTTTTGCATTTTTTCAAGTGCATCATGGCCACTGGTTGAAACACTCACATCAAATTTATATTGGCGTAAAAGTCGTACTAAAGATTTGAGTACATTAGCCTCATCATCTAGGCATAAAATGCTCGGCGGCTGTTCATTTAATTGCTCTAATACATCAATGTCCGTCATTTTTTTACCAATAAGATAGTGAGTTGTATGGCTAAATTTAGTCTAAGCTTTGGTTGTAAACAACTGATTTATTTAAGCCGTTCCAAGTATAGTATTTGAACAATACGCAAATCATTGTTGTTAGGATTAAATAAGGTAACGCTGTGTTGTAGTTTGCATCTATTTTTACTGTAATTCTCTGTAATTTAGATGAGTACTTATTTAAATAAAATCGAATCTAAGCAAAATCGAGAGTGTGACATAGCTTACTCAATTTGTTTGTTGGCATGTAATATGGTCAGTACGTCGTCAGTTAATGTGGGCTTTTTAGGTAACGTAATATAAAAAGCAGTGCCTTGGTTTAACTGGCTTTCAACTCGAATTTGGCCACTATGTTGCTCTATAATTGCTTTACTTATAGCTAGCCCTAACCCTGTGCCTTGGCCTATTGGTTTTGTAGTATAGAAAGGGTCAAAAATTTTATTTAATTTGTCCTCATCAATTCCACTGCCATTATCGGCAATGGTTATATAGGCATTTTTTTTATCGGCTTTAGTGGTAATACTGATGACACCGACTTTGTCGCAAATGGCTTGAGCGGCGTTAAAAAATAAATTTAAAAATACCTGAGAGAGCTGGGTCGAACGTCCTGTGATGATAACGGGTTCTGTGTCGTAGTGTTTTTCAACGTTGGCGTTGTATTTAATTTCGTTCCAGGCAACACGTAATGTGTTATCAATGAGCTCTGTTATATCAATATCGCCAATTTGGGTTTGATCCGGATGAGCAAATTGCCTTAATCCTTGAACAATCTCCTTAACACGATCAGCCCCTTCAGTCATTTCAGCAATGATATCGTTTGAGTCTGTTTGTAATTCATCAAATTGATAATGTTGTAGCGTATCTGCTAATGGTTGCTGCGCTATGGCTTTTTCTGCTTTGAGTGCGTTAATTAAATGACTAAATTGCTCAAGGTTGTAAGCCAAATTTTGGATATTACTGACAATGTAGCTTAAAGGGTTGTTTATTTCGTGTGCAACGCCTGCCGCCATTTGCCCTAACGAAGCCATTTTTTCAGAGTTGATTAACACTTGTTCAATGTTACTTTGTTTTTCTTCCATTTCTTTTTGTTTAACAAGTAAATTTCGTTTTTCAAATTGTGAAATTGTATTCCCTGCAAAGCTGACAAAGCGTTGCATTAAAGTAATATCGTGCTGATTAAATGCGCCAATTGTTTCTGAAAAAATATAGAGCTGGTAGCTTTCTGTACTGGTACTTACTGGAGTGGTGAGCATTGCATGCTGCGAATGCCAAAAAGGATCAGTTACTTGCCAATCAGGAAGTTGGTGTAAGTTAAATACATTTTTAATGTCTCTATTGGGTTTATTTAGTGCTTTGAGTTGGGTAATTATTTCATCACTTTGTGGGTGCGATGCTGTAATTAACGTCGTGGTTTCATTGCTGGGGTTTATTTTAATTAAAATAGCCGCAGAAAAAGCAATGGCTTGCTGCAAAATATCAAAAAACTCAGTGAGTAAGGT
The DNA here is from genome assembly GCF_030407915.1 of Pseudoalteromonas sp. APC 3250. NCBI lineage: Bacteria > Pseudomonadati > Pseudomonadota > Gammaproteobacteria > Alteromonadales > Pseudoalteromonadaceae > Pseudoalteromonas > Pseudoalteromonas sp. APC 3250. The sequence continues at coordinate 306,749 of NZ_JASDCM010000002.1, read as the reverse complement.
TTCAGTTTTGTCGTTCTTTAAAATGGCATCTAAGCCATTTAAGATCAGGCTATTAAAGGCACGATTTTCTTCAAGTGCTAAATTATGAACTTGTAATAAGTGTAGCTTTTCTAACAGTATTTCATTGCTAGTCATTCAGGGCCACCAAAGATTTCGCATGAAATCATTAAATTACCATGTTTACTTGTTGAATCGCTGAATGTGCCGAGCTCCCCAAAAGTAAAGCCCATAATAAATGGGGTGTTGGGTAGTTGTGCTGCAATAGACTCTTTAACTTCTTGCATGGCGTCTTTAATTGACAGCATACAGCCTCCGCAAAAAATGATAATGGCGCCGGTAATATTTTTTATGGCATGGAGTTCTGCCAATTTAGTTAATGAGGTAACAACCATATCGCCTCGTTTAATTAATTGCTCTGGGCTTCCCGAAGCTAAATAAATAGTATCGCCAACATGTAGGTTCGAAAATAGCTCTAGCGCCCCATTTTTTGCTACCGCTGGATGACTTAACAGTAATCGAGGGATTTCATCATTTAAAGAAAGGGCGCTTGCCAATGGGGTCATTGTTGATTGAGCAAGGATATTTCCTGAAGTTAAGGCGTTTAAACCTATGTTTTTTCGCCACTGATTATAAACATCAAACGCGGGCTGGTTATCAATTGTTTTTAATAAACGACCATCCACGTCTGTCACTGTACCTTGCTGGTCGGTTTTATCGTAGCCTGAACTATAAAAGCCGAATGTTTCTACACTGGGGTATAACACCGCAATAATAAAACCTTGTTGGTATACATTTTCAGTATCGCTAAAACTCCACTTTGCTGAAATATCGTTGTCGGCGCAACTTCCTCCAAAAACAGGTATACGCTGCCCGATAGCATCTTGAATTCCCTGCAAAACCAGCTCCTCATTACCTGGGACTTGAAAGCACCAGACCATTTTTGGGGCGAGGCCTGCTTGGCCTGCATTAGCAATGGCTTTAAGTACGGTTTGAGCAGCATTTTCTCTTAGATTATCGGTTGCATTACAACTAGCAACACCATAATGCCCATTTGAGTCTTTAATCGAAAATAAACTAATACTTTGCTCATTTAATGATAGGGTTTGGTCGGTTGATGACCCAAGACACGAAGAGATGATTAAACAATTGTGAGTGTTTTTTAAAGAGCGTGGCTGGTTATTAAAAAGGTATTTAATGGTATCGGTTGTAGCAAACCCAAGCAGTAAATCTGGGCTGTTGTTCGTAAACTGACTAACAGGTTGGATAAATTTATCTATATCGCTGCCGTGAGTGTGAAAAGTATCAATGGCGAACATAGATGCCCCTTGGTGATAACAATAGCCACAACCGTGGATGTTTTAATTATTAATAATCGCTTAGGATTTATTCTAGACTATATATTAAATAGAATGAATTTAGCTGCTAATTATTAGTCGATATCACCTTTGCCCACGAGTTTTATTTGTCGTGCTGCGTTTAAATTTATGTTAGCGTTGCGTTAAAATCAAGCTAATGATATTGACATTTTCAGCCCCGGTAAAGCTGAATAAGGTTGCTAATTACTTATATCCTCATCAGTGTATAGAAACACTGGATTAATTTAGGAGGCCTAAAAGGGCACTCATTAGCTGAGCGAGGTAATTATAGCTACGAGTAAATAACTTTATTGCTTATGTGTTTAGGCACAACATGCTGATGTGAATTTATTTAAATCATTAAGTAACGATACATGGATGAGCTGTGTGAACAATTTACTAGGCACAAGTAAAACTCATTTGAGGTATAAATAGTGGCTTTGCGAATTTTATTGGTAGACGATGAACTTAATGTATTGAAATCTTTAAAGCGAGTACTTGTTCGTTCTGGTTATGATGTAATAACAGCATCCAGTGGTTTTGAGGCACTTGAAATATTAGCGGCTAATCAAGTTGAGATAATTATTACTGACTTTAGAATGCCAGAAATGAACGGCGCTGATTTATTACGCCAAGTTAAAATTAATTGGCCCGATTGCGTAAATTTAGTGCTCAGCGGGTATGCTGATTTTAAGTCTGTGGTTGAGTTATTAAATCAGGGCTTGGTATTTCGTTTTTTAGAAAAGCCATGGGTCGATAGTGAGTTACTTGAGAACATTAGCGAAGCAAAAGTTAAATATGAACAGCGCCGAGCTAAAAGAGTAAGAGATCAGTTATTAATGGGCAGTATGTCTGGCCTAATAGAGATAGACAATAACGGAATTATTAATCGTTTTAATGCACCTGCCGCTGAAATCATTCCTGATATTCATCTATATGAAAACAAACATCTCGCCTATTTAGATACAGCTCAACACAAAGCGGTAAGCCAGTCTTTTATTGACAAGCAAAGCAGTACACTTTTTATTAATTATGCACGCGCCTCTGATCTAGCGAAAAGCGAAGAAGTTATGATAGAGCGTTGTTTAAATGACGGTTTTTGCCAGCTTTTGAAGCTATCAATTAACTCAAATAGTATGAGTAATATTTTTCAACTTAGCAGAACACCATCAGTGGTGACTAACGAGTCTGATTTTTATCATCATTTAGCCCTGTGTGAAGCGAATAAAGAATGTTATGCCCTCGTTTATATAGGTATTTCGCAATTTCAATTAATTAATGATTTGCTAGGGGGCGAAGATGGCAGCCACCTTATAAAATTGGTTCTGGAGGTGCTAAAAGGCGTATCAGAAAGAGCGATCAAAGTTCTTCATAAGAGCGCCGATAGGTTTGTATTATTTGTTCCTGAAATTAAATCTGATAGTGAAATTTTAACCGTTCTAAATAAGGCGATGAATGATCTGAAAAAAGCACTTCCTAGTAAATATACCGATGCCCACGTGCAGCTTTATGGTGTGTATGGTTTGTTTCCTGAGGATAGTTTAGAGGGAAAAGAGCTCGTTAATCAAATGCAGTTGACGATGAATTACCAAGTAGGTGATCAGCAGCGTATTTGTTCTCGCTTTGACCCTCAGTTGGTCGCAGATTATAAAAAGAACTTTGAGTTAAGCCGTTTATTATTAACAGCGGTAAATAAAGATGAACTGTCATTACGTTTTCAACCAAAAGTTGATACTAAAACAGGGCTAGTACTTAGTGCTGAGGTGCTTATTCGCTGGTATGAGCCAACTAAATATGGCTGGGTTCCCCCTGCACATTTTATCCCGATTGCTGAATGCGATGGTCAAATTATATCAATAGGGCGCTGGGTTATCTCTCAAAGTTGTAAAATACTAAAATATTGGGCAGAGAACAATACAGGCGTGCGTGTATTGGCAATTAACTTATCTGCTAGACAATTAAAAGATGATCCGGACTGGATTGACTACATGAACGAGTGCTTAAATCGCGATAATTTAGAGCCATCACAGTTGATTTTTGAGCTAACAGAAACCTATTTAATCGAAGATTTTGCTACCTGCGAACAGCAATTAATAAGACTAAGGGCTTTGGGGTTTAGGCTATTGATTGATGACTTTGGCGTGGGTTATTCATCACTTGGCTACCTTTCTAAGCTGCCAGTAGATGGCGTTAAATTGGATAAAGCGCTGATTACTGATATTGAATCGTCTTTAGCAATGCAAAGTATGATTCGTAATATTACGCGTATGTCACATGATCTAAATCTTAAAGTTGTTGCTGAGGGAGTAGAGACTGCCTTTGAATGCGAAATGATTAAAAAATTAGGCTGTGACTACATACAAGGCTATTACTATAGTGAGCCTTTAGAGCAGGATGATTTTTGTAATTACTTAAGCCATTTCAATTCTCAAGGTGCGCAATGAGTTCGATAGCGGTCGTCATATTAGACGATGATGCTTTTTTATTAAAAGTATTACAAAGGACTATTCATCGAGCCTATCCAGAGGTTGATATAATGACAACCTCTGATATTGATGAATTTTGGCAGCTGCTAAACACTAAGCAAGACTTAGATTTAGTATTAAGTGATTATTTAATGCCGCAAATGAATGGATTGGATGTTTTAGAGCAATGCTCTTCACAAAACCCCTATCCAGTCAGAGCATTACTTACTGGTGATATGACATTGAGCACCATGATGCGACAACCTAATGTTGTGCATGCTTACCTTGCTAAACCGTTTAATGAGGCAGACATAACCGCACTTTTTAACAATGTGGCGGCGTTAAAGTCGTTACCCTTTGCTTTTAATGTGCGCAGGCAGTTAGGGGCTATGATCAGCTTTCCTGTTTATCCTCTTATTTTGAAAGAACTCAGGGAGTTAGTACAAAGCGATGAATTTGATTTACACGACATTGCCCATGTTGTTTCTCAAGAGCCAATAATAACTGCTAAATTGTTGCAACTTGCAAACTCATCTTATCTTGGGTTTGTAAGGCCAACATCGTCAATTGATGAAGCTGTGTCGAGGCTCGGAACAACGATATTAATGGCTATCACCACTTCTTTATTAGTTGCCAAAAATTTTGAATCGTCTATTCCTTCGGCTATCCATGAGAAACAATTGGATATAGCGGCGAATTACGCTAGTTGTGTTAAGCGTTTTGCTAAGCAGGCAGGTTTTAACTTACATGATCAAGAACTATTATTTTCAGTGGCATTATTGAGTTTTGTTGGCAAAATTATTTTGCTGTCTCAAGGGGAAAGTGAAGCGTATTTTGAGCATGAAAAAGCCGTGAGTGATGAATATGCTAGTTCTAACTTTATTTCGGCCTATGTTTTAAAGTTATGGGGATACGACACGAAAATGTGTAGCTTATTAATGAGTTGCCATGATTTAGCCGCCACTGATGATAATGAGTTAATTCCGCTTAATCATACGTTATTTATTGTTAGGCAAATTCTTTTTGATAAACACTCCCCCATGCAGTTACGCGCATACTGTGACTCAAAAGGTGTAGACCCTATACTTTGCCATCTAATTAGTGAATTTGATTGGCATAGTTATACCTCTTAAATAGGCCTGTACAAAATATTGTTTAAAAATGGACAGTACTACATAACTAGCTATGTATAGTTTTTTCTGAGTACCCTTTCTTACCTTTATTACCTACTTTAGTCTTATAAAAACCGCATAAAACCTCATTTGAAGTGTATTTTTTGCTCATTGCAGAGTGAAAAATATACAAAACCGTTATTTTCACTAATTATGAATAAAACCTCATTATTAACATTGTATTAACTTTGGGTGCTGTGATATTAAATTGCTACTTTGGTTGTATTTTGAGCTTTTATAGGTGTTATTTTCCTGTTTTTAAAGTTATTTGCATTCTTATGCTAATTTTATCAAGTTTTTTGTTTCTTTTTGTTTGTGTATGTTGCTAGGATGTTGGCAATGGGGTACAGGAATATACCCCACACACATTATAAGAATACACAAAACAGGGTCATCATTATGTCAACATATAGTTTAAACACCTTGGCTGTAGCGGTTGCTTTTGCTTTCAGTGCGCCAAGTATGGTTAATGCACAAGAAGCGCCTGCTAAAGCTGAAAAAAATATCGAACAAATATCTGTGTTAGGGTCGCGAGTTTCTAACCGAACAGCAACAGAGTCGTCATCACCTATTGATTTAATTGACGCGGATGATTTAAACAAAGGCGGCTTTACCGAGCTTGGGCAAAGCTTACAAGCGACAGCGCCATCGTTTAACTTTTCTCGTACACAAGTTTCTGACGGTTCCGATTTATTTCGCCCAGCAACATTACGCGGTTTACAGCCAGATCAAACGCTGGTTTTAGTCAACGGTAAGCGCCGCCATAATCAATCTATTTTTGGTTTAACTAGTACCGTGGGCGGTGGCTCAGCGGGGACTGATATGAATGCGATCCCGCTTATTGCCTTAAAAGGAGTTGAGGTTTTACGTGATGGTGCGGCGGCGCAGTACGGCTCAGATGCGATTGCGGGGGTTATCAATTTATCACTTAATAACTCAACAGATTTAACCACAGGTTATGTGCAATACGGTGAAACGGCAGAAGGCGATGGGGAAACAATTTCTGCAGGTTTAAATCGTGGTTTTGAACTAGGCAACGAAGGTGGATTTATTAATTTATCGCTTGAGTATCGCGATGCAGATAAAACCAATCGTGCCGAGCGAGATACCGGTGGTTCACTTAATGTCGCACCAGGTACTTTATCGGACGAAGTTCGTTGGGGACAAGGTAATGCAGAGAGTGAATTTACTTCGGTATTTTACAATATGGCATTGCCAATGAGTGAGGGCGAGCTTTACTCATTTGGTGGCTATTCTGAGCGTACTGCACTAGGTAACGGCTTTTATCGTAACTTTAACGAAGCATCTAAAAACGTGATTCAAGTCTATAGCGATGGATTTTTACCGCAAATAGACAATGAAGCACAGGATATTTCTGTTTCAATCGGTTTTAGAGGTGATATTAACTCTGATTGGAATTACGATGTATCGGCGGTATATGGTGAAAATCAATACGACTTTACCTCACGCAATACATTAAATGCCTCTTATGCTGCTGAGTACTTATTTAATAACCCAGGTGCAAGTGATGCCGATATTGCTGCTAATGCAGGGCCAACTGAGGGGTATTCGGGTGGCTTTAGGTTTGACCAAACAACATTCAACGCGGATGTGAACGGGATTGTTGATATTGGCCGCAGTGAGCCTGTGTACGTGTCAATTGGTGCTGAATACCGTAAAGAAAACTATGAAATTGTACCCGGTGAAGAAGCCTCATACGCGTGTGGCACTGCTAACACAGATACTTCATACCCATCAGTGAACGATCCGAATCAATTTGCACAATGTGGTTTTCAAGCCTACAACGGCCTTCGCCCTGAAGCATCAAATAAAAGTGATCGCGATAGCTACGCCGTTTATATTGACGCAGAAACTATGGTTACCGATGCGTGGAATGTTAGCGGTGCACTTCGTTACGAAGATTTCTCTAATGCGGGTGACGACATAATTGGTAAAGTAGCCACGCGTTATGAATTTAACGATGATTTTGCGGTACGTGGTGCGTTATCAACGGGTTTTAGAGCGCCATCATTACAGCAAAGCGGTTACACTGCGTTTACCACTAACTTAGGTTCTGACGGCACGTTAAGCCAGTCGTTTACAGCAACAACGGGCTCAGCATTTCCAGCTGCATTAGGCGTTGATAACTTAAAGCTTGAAACATCAACGAACTACAGTGCAGGCTTTGTTTATGATGTGACGAGTGATTTATCGTTAACGGTGGATTTTTACCGTGTAGAAATTGAAGACCGTATTACACTGGGCAGCTTGTTATCGGCTGATGATGTGGCATTTAGTCCTGATGCAGTTGCCGCGCTACAGGCAACGGGGGCAGTACAAGCGAATTACTTTTCAAACTCAGTGAATTCGACAACGCAGGGTGTTGACATTATTGCGTCCTATCGCACCGATTTATATGAGGGTAATTTCTCTGCTACTTTTGCCGGTAATTTAAACGAAACTAAAATTGACAGTGTTAATGCAGCACCGGGTATTCCTGAAAATGTAGCACTTGATGATATTCAAAGTAGTTTTTTAACTGATGGGCAGCCGGGCGAACGTGCAACGTTAACGTTTGATTATGAGCGTGACGCGTATAGCTCAATGATCCGCTTTAATTACTTTGGCGAAACCGATGTGAAGTACTTTGGTAATGACCATATTGAACTTGCAACAGATGGCTCATTTAAAGCAACCAGTACGGTAGAATCAGCCGTATTAGTGGATTTAAATGTAAGTTATCAAATTAACGATATGTTTGCTCTATCGGTAGGTGCAGACAATGTATTTGATGAAACACCGGATGAATTAGGCGATGATGAAGTATTAAACGCTATTTCAAATGGGGCATTTAAATATCCGTTACGAGCCGTACCCTATGGCTTTGATGGTCGTACTTACTACGCAAAAGTAAGCTTTAGTTTTTAATTTTTAGGTTAAGTTAAACCAGCAAAGGCGCCGTTTATAAAGGCGCTTTTTTTATGGCTAAAATATATTTAAAACAGCATTAAAAATGATTGCATGCTTGAAAATTAAGCATACAATCGCCATCAATAACACAGTGGGATATATATCCCTCGTTATACTCATTTTATTAATAGGAAAAAATAAATGGCGAAAAAAAGCAAAGCAAAAGCGGTTAACAAATCCGCAGTAGACACTGGGCGCGGTGTGATAAAACACAACGCATTGGCAGCACTGGTAACCTCTAAAGTATTTAAACCGCAAGTGGTTAAAGCCAAAAAAGGCAAAGGCTCGTTTAAACGCAGTAACAAACATGCAGGACAAGAGTCCTATTTAATCGCGGCTTAAATAGCACCGATCAAATAGGGCTTTTGTTGCGAGTTAGCTAAGTGTTTGCTGAAATAAGGCGGGCTTCGGGCTACGAGTCACGAGCAGCGAACACAACCTAGCGCCTAGTTACTTCCCTAGAACCTAGCGCCTTTAGCCTTCTCTTTCAGCGCAGCGTCTCATAACCTCTTTGTGAATAAATCACTTAAAACATGTTTGCACAATGAGAAGTGAGTGAGGAGTAAATGAGAAAATATAAAAACAGGAATGCTCTTCCCGTAGCTCTTAGCCCGACACCCGAACCACGACACCCATCTCTTATTTACCCGTGTATTATCGATTTAGAATTCGCCAAATAAGAAGCATGGTTGCTTAGTGTTTGCGAAGGGTTTTCACCAAATAATTGGGTGTAATCTTTAGTAAATTGCCCTGCATGCCAAAATCCCCAATTGGCTGCGATGACAGAAATTGGCTTATCTTGTTTTGCTAATTTTAGTTCTCTTCTGACGTTATTTAATCGGGTTAAACGTAAAAATCGCAGCGGATTAATCCCTAAAATACTTTCAAAACTGTATTGTAGCGTGCGCCTGCTAACAAAAGTGAGCTCACATAGCTGAGTAATGGTCACGCTACTTTGTGGGTTTGCATTTACATACTCTTTAACTTTATCAACCACCGCTTTTCGGTGTTTATAACTGGGAGCGATACGTTGACACGGAGTCTGTTCGTTTAGTAAATGTAATGCCAACATATTAAGCATGTCTTGCTGTAAATCGGCATTTAGGCCAAAAGCGTTGCTGCTAACCATACTGTTTATTATACCCCGGGCACTTTTTAACATGGCGTTGCTTGTTGTATGTCGCTCAGTACCTGAAGAGGTTATATTTTTTAAGTATATCCCTTGTATATGAGCCATATGTTCTAACGATTGCGTGTCTATTACTAAACCATAAATATTAAACTGCTCAGGTGTAATAAGCTCAAAGTTACTCTCACTGGTTCGACACATAAATTGATTACTTGCCACATTTAAGCCATTAATTTTGCTCTGCTGAGACTGCTTTGGGATCCCAAGCCAAATAGATTGCGGCGCTATTGCACATTGTTGGTGAAGAGCACGCTCTGTGTATTCTTCAAATGCATGAATATTAGAATAATCCACGCTCTCTATACGCCCAAAAAATCGCCCTTCACTGAGCTGATCATATTTTTGCTGCCACTGCGTTAGGTTATTCGCTTGCTCATCTATATCTTGGGTATGCACCATGCTCTTTTGTGGTGCGCTAGCTAAATCTTGCTGCGTCATAATGGAGTTACTCTTTGCTTTTTTTATTTTTATTAAGATTAAGTTACCACCAGTAACTATAGTTAACTATATGAAATAAAGCCAAAAATGATGATTTGCCAAAATTCGATAGTGTCTTGGTACGAATTAAGCTCTCTTGAAACTAAACAAAATTGATTTATAGCTTATAGGTCAGCAAAACCTGTACCAAGGTTTGAACTAGTTGTTATGTGGAGTAGATCATGGGGCAAAGGTACCGATATACGTTAGGCACGCAGGTGTACAATTTTAAAAACTTGGCTGAAGTAATGGCAAAGGCTACCCCTGGGCGATCGGGCGATCGTCTTGCAGGAGTGATAGCAGGCTCAGCACAAGAGCGAGCTGTGGCGCAAATGACACTGGCAGATATTCCGCTTAAAACGTTTTTAAATGAGGCGCTGATTGCCTATGAAGACGATGAGATAACCCGCTTAATTATGGACGATCACGACACCAATGCATTTATGGCGATTGCTCATTTAACCGTAGGCGATTTTCGTAACTGGTTATTAAGTGACTTTGCAACTCCCGCTGTGTTGGCAAGTGTTAGGCAAGGGATCACCCCTGAAATGGCTGCGGCTGTAAGCAAAATAATGCGAAATCAGGATCTTATTTTAATTGCTAAAAAATGCCATGTAACCAGTGCGTTTAGAAATACCATTGGCTTACCAGGGCACTTATCCACGCGATTGCAACCTAACCACCCTACGGATGATATTAACGGTATTGCCGCCTGTATTTTAGATGGGCTTTTGTACGGTAATGGTGATGCGGTAATAGGTATAAACCCTGCAACCGATAACGTAGCGCAGGCCATTAAGTTGATGACATTGATGGATGAGGTGATTCAAAAATATGAAATTCCTACCCAAAGCTGCGTCCTTACTCATGTTACTAACACGATTGAATGCATTGAAGCGGGAGCGCCGGTTGATTTAGTGTTTCAGTCTATTGGTGGAACAGAAGCAACCAACTCGAGCTTTGGTTTTAATTTAAATACCTTAGCTGAGGCACAAGATGCCGCACTGAGTTTAAAGCGCGGAACTGTAGGCGATAATGTGATGTATTTTGAAACGGGGCAGGGCAGTTCGCTTTCGGCTAACGCACATCATGGGCTTGATCAACAAACCTGCGAAACCCGTGCTTATGCCGTTGCACGAAAATTTAATCCGCTACTAGTTAATACCGTGGTGGGCTTTATTGGTCCTGAATATTTGTTTGATGGTAAAGAAATTACTCGCGCAGGGCTTGAAGATCATTTTTGTGCCAAGTTATTGGGTATTCCGATGGGCTGCGACGTGTGTTACACCAATCATGCCGAGGCCGACCAAAATGATATGGATAACTTACTTACGCTACTTGGGGTCGCAGGGTGCTCGTTTGTGATGGGCATTCCGGGCTCTGATGACATTATGCTTAATTACCAAACCACCTCATTTCATGATGCGTTATATGTGCGCCGAGTACTGGGCGCACGCCCCGCGCCAGAGTTTGAAAAGTGGCTTACTGATATGAATATTATGCGCAACAGTCACGATATTATTTTATCTGATACGTTACCTGCCGCTTTTGCTAAACCACTGAATGCGATTAAAGGGGGCTGAGTATGAAATCAAATTTTAACGCAACGTCTGTTACAAACAACAGCGATAATACACATAAAAATAATGGCAACGTGGTGCATAACCCATGGCGCGATTTACGCCGTTTTACTGATGCACGGATTGGCCTTGGCCGCGCAGGAATAAGCTTACCGACCAGTGAAATGCTGGCGTTTCAATTATCCCATGCACAAGCGCGTGATGCGGTGAACTTTCCGCTCGATATTAATGCAATAACCGAACAGCTTAGCAAACTCAGTGCTGAGAAACAGCTGGCTGCTCCTTTGCGCTTACATAGCCAGGCTGTTGACCGAATGACGTATTTACAACGCCCCGATTTAGGACGCAGGTTAGATGAAAACGGCCGACAAACCCTACTTAATTTCACCGCTGGGCAGCAAAACACGGCTGCAAAATATGATTTAGCCATCGTTGTGGTTGATGGCTTATCGTCGCTAGCGGTGCAAAAAAATGCTTATCCTTTTATTAATGAATTATTAGCGCAGCTAGGTGATAACAGTGAGTTAAACATTGCGCCTTTTAGTGTGGTTGAGCAAGGTCGGGTGGCGATTGGTGACGACATTGGAGAGCTTTTAAATGCACAAGTAGTCATGGTGTTAATTGGTGAGCGACCAGGGCTTAGCTCGCCCGATAGCCTTGGTTTATATCTAACTTGGGCACCTAAAACAGGTCTTAACGATGCCTGTCGCAATTGTATTTCAAATATTCGCCCTGCGGGCTTGCCTTACTGTGAGGCTGCAAGGCGTGCAGTTTATTTATTACGTGAGGCAAAAAAATTAAAACTAACAGGAGTGAACTTAAAAGATCGTACACAGGATGATGTGATTGAGCATCAACAATCGAGCCGTCATTTTTTAAATGCGGAATAACGGTAACTAAAAATAAAAAATCGATAAAGAGGATGTTATGTCTACTAATAATTCAGAGTACTTAGCAAAAAGGCAACTTAAAAGTGGCACTGCGGGTTGGTTATTACTGGCGGGGTTAGGGGTATCGTATGTGATTTCAGGAGACTTTGCTGGGTGGAACTTTGGTATTGCAGAAGCAGGCTGGGGCGGCTTTGCCATAGCGGCGTATTAATGGCTATTATGTATCTCACCTTAGTGTTATCGCTGGCTGAAATGTCGGCTGCTATTCCCGCTGCGGGAGGAGGGTATAGCTTTGCTCGCCAAGCAATGGGGCCAACGGGGGGTTATTTAACCGGCCTTGCGGTATTAATTGAATATGCGTTAGCACCGGCTGCTATTGTTATTTTTATTGGCTCTGCGGTGGAGGCGTTAACGGGGTTTAATGGCCCTTGGGTTTATGCGCTCTTTTACTTGGTGTTTGTGGGTATTCACTTAGCTGGGGTTGGTGAAGCGCTAAAAGTAATGATGGTAATAAGCGGTTTAGCGGTACTGGCTATTGTTGCCACCGCTGTGGTGTTAATCACCAATTTTGATGCGACAAATTTATTTGATATTGCCGTAACCGATGCTGCTGGCGCGAGTGAATTTTTACCTCTGGGTTGGTATGGTGTATGGGCAGCATTACCTTTTGCTATGTGGTTATTTTTAGCGGTTGAAGGGGTGCCATTGGCGGCAGAAGAGGCAAAAGATCCGGCGAAAGATGTGCCTAAAGGCATTATTGGCGCTATGGTGTTTTTATTGTTTACCGCGTTATTAGTGGTTGTATTAGTACCCGGGGCAGCAGGTGCAACAGCAATGGGCGCAAGTGCAGTTCCGCTGGTGGATGCGTTAAATGCGACGGGCAATAACGATTTAGCAACCGTGGTTAATATATTAGGGCTAGCAGGGCTGGTGGCTTCATTTTTCTCTATTATTTATGGTTATAGTCGATTGGTGTTTGCGTTGTCGCGTGCGGGATATTTACCTCGTTCGTTATCAATTACTACCGCGCGTAAAGTGCCCGCACGAGCGCTTATTGTACCTGCTGTATTTGGTTTTTTAGCTTCACTGAGTGGTGAGGGCGATTTAATGTTAGCTATGGCGGTGGTTGGTGCAACCGTATCGTATGCGTTAATGGCGCTAAGTCATATTTTACTGCGCTATAAGCAGCCAGATTTACCTCGTCCTTATAAAACGCCTGGCGGGACTGTGACTTCAAGTATTGCATTGTGCTTATCGTTGATTGCACTGACCGGTGTGTACGCCTTTGATCCCCGTGCTTTTTTATACACTATGGTGTTATTTATAGTGGGAGCTGCGTATTACTTTGGCTTTAGTTCTAAACATTTAGTGGCCAAAAGTGCAGATGAAGAGTTTGCTATGCTAGCCGATGCAGAGGCCGGTTTAAACATCCCCATAAGTGAGGGTTAATTTTTGTTTATGAAGTGAGTTAATTTTACTTTATAAATACAGACTTAATAGTGGCGCGGTAGGTTTTAAACCTATCGCGCCTTTTTATTATTTAACTAGCATCCAGATACCGGCTGCTATCATAAATAGGTTTTCGGTTAGTGAAATAAAGCCAAGCGGTACATTGCTATCGCCGCCAACACAGGCACATTTAAGTTCGCGTTTGTCTATATACACGGCTTTAATAACGGATATTGCGCCGACACTACCAATAAACAAAGAGATAGGTGCAACCAAGTAAACTGGAAGTGATGCAATCATGGCCACGCCAACAAAAGCTTCTAAAAATGGGTAAACATAGGCATAGGGGATCACTTTCATGGCGAGTAAATCGTAAGTGATAAAGGAATTTGAAAAACTGTTTAAATCTTGCAGCTTTTGAATGGCCAGTACCGCCATGGTTAACGCAACAAATAACTCAAGTGTATACATGCTTAGCCCTGCACCACTTAACGAAAAGGCTAAACTGAGCAACAAGGTAACCGCGAAAATAGCAATGACCGGCGTATACGTTGTGCCTTGTTGGCCTGCAGGGGATTTATTAAAGTATTCTCTGAGTTCATCATACCCACCGATACGCTCATCATCTATAAATGTTTGTGGTGTTGTTTTTACATCGTATTTTTGTTTGAAGGTATCGGTATCGGCTCTTGAAGTGAGTAAATGATCGTCTACTTCAAAGCCTTGACGTTCAAGTAAATCTTTAGATTTTAAACCAAATGGGCAAATATGTTCATCGGTTGCCATTCTATACAATTGGGCTGACTTGGCCATATTTTACTCCTGTATATTTATACCAATTTGCAATAATACTTAATCATTTTGAGGGGGCAGATTAGACGCTAACAGCGTTAAAAACGTCTCATTTAGAACAACTCAATAACGAAATTTTTTGCCTTGCTATCGACACGATTTTCCTCCCTCAAAATAGCTCAGTTAATTAAGCGAATTGGTATTAGAGGGGTTAACTGAGTTATATAACCTTGAAAGATCAACAGACCCTAAGTGTAAAATTTACAACATGTGCCGTTTTATTGTTAATAAACTCAGTGGTACAGGCTATGCGTTCAAAAATCAGGCCGCTTTTAATGCTTTAAGCGCTGAAGGGGGACTTGCAGCGCGTGCCAGCTAATTAATTATAAAGCTATAGGAGGGGCTGTTGAATCTCTGACAACCAGTTCTGGTGTGTATAGTTTAATAATATCGCGGTCATTGCCATTACGAATTTGCGCTATCAGTAAGCTGGCTGCATCTTCAGCAATTTTATTATTTGGCTGATGCGCTGTAGTGAGCTTTGGCCATGTTTGGCGTGAGAATGGGCTATCCTCAAACCCTGTAATAGAAAGCTCGCTGGGTATATCAATGTTCATTAATCTGGCTGCAAATAACGCACCGGCGGCGATTTCATCGTTACATGAGACGATAGCGGTTGGCCTGTTTTGTTGAGTAATGAGTGTTTTAGCACCCTCAACCCCGGATTCAAATGAGTATTCGCCATCAATAATTAAGCTAGGGTCTATAGTAATGTCGTATTGTTTTAAAGCCGCTTTGTAGCCCTCTAAGCGCTCTTTGGTGGAGTTATGTTCGCTGCCCCCAGCTAAAAAGCCAATGCGTGTGTGGCCATTATTTATAAGGTGTTCGGTAATTGATTTAGAGGCGAGGTTATCGTCAATCATAATACAGGGCGTTAATGTATCGGGCGCGTCGTGTCCTGATAAAATACGCACAACTTTTAGGTCAAGCTGTGTCAGCTTTTCAACAAAATGTGGCATCTCTGAAAATGGCGGCGTGAGTAAAATACCGGCAATTCGGGTGCGTTTTATCATGCTGGTTATTTCGTCAATAATATGTGCTTCTTTGGCATCGCATGGGTGGATAAGTAGTTCAAATCCTTGCTTTTTACACGCATCTAAAATGCCGTTTTGCATATCTATAATATAGTAGGCATTTGGATTGTCGTAAATGTAAGCAATGCTGTAAGCTTTTGTTCCTGCGAGACTTCTTGCAGCAAGGTTAGGCTGAAAGTTCAACTTTTTAACCGACGCCATGACTTTCTCACGGGTGTTGTCACGCACCGAGGTTTCGTTATTTATTACTCGTGATACCGTTTTTATTGATACCCCGGCATCTTTTGCCACGTCGTTTATTGTTGTTCTCATAGGCTTAATAGACCTTTACATATCATTTTGGGTACTAATTTATCTTTATCGGTTAACAACTACAGCAAAAGCAGTTAACAGTGCTCGGTTTTTATTATTTGACGGCTAAATTATAAAGACATCATTGAATATTAACAGTTAATTTATACGCCTTTCTTGTGAGAATGGTAGATAAAGTTTTAGGTAATAATTTAGTAATATTTAAATTTAATTTAAATACAATAGTTTAAAAGAATATTAAGCACATACATGTAAATTTTTTGTGTCTTTTTTGCCCTTCTGTGTAGCTATAAAAGAAAAAAAAGGATACATTAACAACTTTATGACAGCGTTGTCATAAGTTGGTGCGCGCTGTTAATTATTATTTAAACCCTAAGGTAGCGGATTGTGTGCGCTAAGGTAGCAATTGCTAGATGTGAATAGTGATTGATTTAAAAGCGGGATTAATTTAAGTATCTGAAAGAGGTACTTGAGTGACTAATTAATAACAATAGAGGGAAAGTAGCGAATGAAGATTAAATCATTACTGACAGCATGCTGCTTAGCACTGGGTTTGAGTGCGTGTCAGGGCAATGTTGATGAACAAAATACTGTATCGGTTCAGCTAAGCCCCGCAAACGATAGCGCCGTAGAGTTACTTGCTAAAACGTTACAAATAAAATATCAGCAGGTTGATAACCGTCCATCAGCACAGTGCGATCCAGATATAGAAAACGGTCACTGTTTTAAAGCGTATTTACATTTAACCGCCAACTCGGCGATTAACGTTGATCAATGGAAAATTTACTTTAGTCAAATTACACCTATTCAAACGGCGGTTAGCGATGAATTTACTATTAAACGCGTTAATGGCGATATTCATGTCATTGAGCTTAAAGACGGGTTTACTGGCTTTAAAGCGGGTGAGACTAAAACGATTACTTTTTATGCGCACTTTTGGTCATTATCGCAAAGCGACGCAATTCCTAATTATATAGTTGTTAACAATAATGACACCGCTAAAGTGATTGAAAGCACAAAACCTAAAATTGACCCAGAGACAGGGTTAGAGGTGTTGCCACATGTTATGCCTTACACCGATTATGAACGTCAGTTTAAACGTACCGCGAATGATAAAACGCAGTGGCTTAGCGCTGAACGCTTGTTTGAGCGCAATGAAAAATATGACTTTTCTGCTTATTTAACGTCGCAAAATCAAGTGAGCAATGTGATTGCTCAACAAATTATACCCACTCCACGTTTTAGCGAATTTAGCCAAACTCAAACGCTAGATATAAGCCAAGGGCTTAATATTAACTACTCAGGAATAGATAAAACACATTTATCTGCCGCAACACAAAGGTTAGCACTACTAGGTATTAATATAAGCGATGATGCAGCGGCCATTAAGGTCACACTTAATACAGTAACTAAAAATGATGAATTTGAAGGCAGCTATAAGTTAGCGATTAAAGCTGATGAAATTGTGATTAATGCCGCTGATGAAACGGGCATTTTTTATGCTTTGCAAAGCTTAGCGAGTTTGTATCAGGTTAACAGTAATATGTTACCTGTGGGAGAAGTAATTGATGCACCGCATTATCAGTTTAGAGGTGTGTTGGTGGATGTTGCGCGTAACTTTCGCGACAAAGGCTTTATTTTAAAGCTGCTTGATCAAATGGCGGCTTATAAACTTAACAAGCTGCATTTACATTTAGGTGATGATGAAGGTTGGCGTATAGAAATCCCATCACTTCCTGAACTTACAGATATAGGGGCGAAGCGTTGTTTTGATCAAAGCGAGCAACAATGTTTAATGCCACAGTTGGGCGCAGGGCTTGATACTTCAAGTGCAGCAAACGGCTATTATTCGGTGGCTGATTATCAAGAAATACTTAAAGCGGCGAGTGCGCGTCATATTCAAGTGATCCCATCACTTGATATGCCAGGGCATTCTCGCGCTGCAATTAAAGCCATGCAAGCGCGTTATAATAAATACATAAAACAAGGCGATAAACAAAAAGCCGAGCAGTTTTTACTTTATGATCCGCTTGATACAACCGTGTATTCGTCGGTACAGCACTATAACGACAATACGATTAATGTGTGTTTAGACTCATCGTATGCGTTTATTCGTGAAGTAATGGAACAGGTAAAAGGCATACACAGTGATGCACAGCATCCGTTAACCCGTTATCACATAGGCGCCGATGAAACCGCCGGAGCGTGGGTTGACTCACCAGCTTGTGCTGATTTTATTAAACAAAATAAGTTAGAAATTACTGAAGCGAGTCAGCTGGGCAGCTATTTTATTGAACGTATTGCGAATATGTTGGCTGATATGAATATTGAAACTGCTGCATGGAGCGATGGTTTATCGCATACTAACCCAGAGAATATGCCAGAGGTTATACAAGGTAATAGCTGGGATTTATTAATGTGGAACGGCCATCAACGTGCCCATGAATTTGCTAATAGAAATTGGCAAGTGGTGCTCTCGTCGCCAGATGTGCTGTATTTTGACTTTCCGTATGAAGCAGACCCACAAGAACACGGTTATTACTGGGCTTCAAGGCATATAAATACCGAAAAAATATTTCAGTTTATGCCAGATAATTTACCTATTCATGCTGAATTTTGGCTCGATAGAGAAGATAACCCCTATGTCGCTGATGACACGTTACAGCGTGATGAGCAAGGCAAGGTAGTATCAGCGCCTTTGGCAAAAGATAAACGCTTTATTGGTATTCAAGGGCAGTTATGGAGTGAAAATACGCGCACCAATAATATGGCCGAATATAAGCTCTTCCCACGGTTATTATCGTTGGCACAAAGAGCATGGCATAAGGCAGATTGGGCGGTACCGTATGATCACAATGGCTTTGTTTATAGCCAACAAACAAATCGCTTTAGCTCAGCATTAAAACAGCAGCGCGATCAGCAATGGCAGACTTTTGCAGCCACAATGGGACTAAAAGAATTTCCTAAGCTAGAAATGGCTGATGTGCATTATCGTCTTGCAAATGCGGGCGCAAAAATTGAGAACGGCATGTTGTACGCCAATATTGCCTACCCTGGTTTGGTAATTGAATACAAACAAGGAAGCGGCCAATGGCAAACCTATAAACAACCCGTCAAAGTAACACAAGATGTATGGATTCGCTCTAAGACTCCATCAGCAAGTCGTGTAAGCAGAAAGCTCAAAGTAACGCACCGATAAGGTGCGTTTTCCTTTAAATTATTGAAGATGAAAGAAGTTATTTATTTGTAAATAAAAATAATGACAACGCTGTCATTTGTGCTAGTATAAGATTCATACAGTATGACAGTCCGGTTTTATTTTCAGTGTTTTGCAAAACGGTCGAACAAATTAAGAGGCAAAAATGATCACCAACAATATTAATAACAATGAACTCTTTGTGGGGATCGATGGCGGTGGCACTAAATGTAAAGCAATTATCGTCAATAGCTGTAATGAAATAGTAGGCACCGGTGTGGCAGGCCCTGGTAACCCGTTACATGGATTTAGCCAAGCAACGCATTCCATTGAGCAATCAGCGCGTTTAGCCTTGCAAGATGCAGGACTCAAAGAGACGCCTTTATCTGCATTAATCGCAGGGGTTGGCCTGGCGGGAGTTAACTTACCAAGTTTGCATAATCAAATGACCCAGTGGCAACACCCATTTAAAACTATGCATTTAACGACTGATTTACTCATTGCTTGTATGGGCGCTCATCAAGGTAGTGATGGCGCAGTGATGATTGCAGGTACTGGCTCGTGTGGATTTTCATACGTTAATGGTCAATCGTTTATGATTGGTGGTCATGGTTTCCCGCATGGCGATAAAGGCAGCGGTGCATGGATAGGCTTTACTGCTTGTCAGCAGGTGTTGTTAAGCCTAGACAAGTTAATCCCAAGTGGTGCGCTTACTAATTTGATTATGAAGTATTTAGAAGTGCGTGATGCAATGCAACTAGTTGAAGTGATTGCGAATAAACCAGCCGCCTTTTTTGCGCAACTTGCAGGTTGTGTTTTTCAATCAGCACAAGCAAACGATGCCATTGCGATTGCCATTTTAAAAGAAGGTGGCGCTTATTTAAGCGACATTGCACGACAATTATTAGATAAAAAGCCACCAAGGCTTTCGTTTATTGGTGGCTTATCAGCCGTGATGACAACATGGTTAGATCCAGACATTCAAGCTATTTTATCAGCCCCATTATCGTCACCAGAAATGGGGTCTGTACTTTACGCTAAACAACAGCACGTTAATTACAGCAGCCAGGAGTTATGATGTTTAACACCCTAATGGAAAAAGAAGCGGCGCAAACGCCAAATGTTATTGAAAAGCAAATTATTGCCAACCAACCTTTAGTGGAAAAAATTGGTCATAAGCTTCGCGATATGGCCCCTAAGGTGGTGATGATGATTGGTCGCGGTTCATCAGATCATGCTGGCGTTTTTGGTAAATACTTAATTGAAATTGAAGCCGGTGTACCGGTCAGTTCAGCAGCGCCATCAGTGGCGAGTGTATATGGTAAAACATTAAAGCTTGAAGGCGCTGTGGTGATTGTAATTTCTCAATCAGGACGCAGCCCAGATATTCTCGCTCAAGCAAAAATGGCGAAAGAGGCGGGCGCTTATTGTATTGCACTGGTTAACGATGAAGCGTCACCATTGCAAGACATAGTAGATGATTTTGTACCCCTTAAAGCCGGTGATGAAATTTCGGTGGCGGCAACAAAAAGTTACCTAGCAACGTTATCAGCCCTGGTGCATATTGTTGCTAATTGGACGCAAAATGAGTCATTATTACAAGGGCTTAAAGAGCTGCCTAGCGCGCTTGATGCAATGATAGATTCGCCAATTCAGTTACAACCTAGTGAGTTTGCAAACATTAAGAATATGGTGGTATTAGCCCGTGGTTTAGGGTTTTCTATCTCAAAAGAAATGGCACTTAAGCTTAAAGAAGTGTGTGCTATTCATGCTGAGTCATTCAGTAGTGCAGAATTTTTACATGGTCCGGTAACCTTAGTTGAGCAAGGGTTAGTGATTTTAGATTGCTCGGTTGATGATGAAACTAAAGAGTCACATCAGCAGCAAATTGCTGAGGTTAAAAAACGCGGTGCACACGTGATTAGCCTTAATCAAAGCGGTATTAACGTACACCCTCGATTAGCGCCATTTTTAGTATTGCAGCGTTTTTATCTTGATGTGGCAAAAGTAGCGTTAAGCCGTGGTTTTAATCCTGATGAGCCTAAGGGGCTTAAAAAAGTAACAAGGACATTATAAATGTCAGTAAAACGTATTCATGTAGCAGAACTTTTTGATGGCGAGCAATTTGTTAACGACAAAGTGTTGAGCATTGATGCGGGTATTATTACGGCAATAGATGATAACGTGCAACAGGCAGATGAGCACCTAACGGGGTTAGTTGCGCCAGGCTTTATTGACTTGCAAGTAAATGGTGGCGGTGGTGTATTGTTTAATCGTACTAGCAGTGTTGCTGGAGTTAAACAAATGCTGCTGGCACATGCCAAGTATGGCACAACTGCCATGTTGCCGACTTTAATTACCGACACGGTTGAAGTGATGCACCAAGCAGCCGATGTCATTGCTGATGCTATTGCTTTGCAGACTCCCGGTATTATTGGTATTCACTTTGAGGGCCCGCACTTATCTGTTGCAAAAAAAGGCGCTCATAGCGCTGATTATATTCGCCCTATTTCTGAACAAGAATGGCAGGTATTATCTCGCCAAGATTTAGGTAAAGTGGTGGTAACAGTTGCACCTGAAAATGTTCTGCCAAGTGATATCGCTAAAATGCGTGAGGTAGGCATACACGTTTGTTTAGGTCATACCAATGCAAGCTTTGCTCAAGCTCAGCGCGCAGTAGATGCTGGTGCAACCGGGTTTACGCATTTATATAATGCTATGTCGCCATTACAGGGGCGTGAGCCAGGTGTTGTAGGCTGTGCATTATTAAACGATGACACCTATTGCGGCCTAATTGTTGATGGGCATCATGTTGATTACGCTGCATGTCAGCTTGCGTTAAAAGCAAAGCCAATGGGTCGTGTTTTTTTAGTCACTGATGCGATGCCACCAGTGGGTACGAATGACACCGAATTTGCTTTTTTTGACCGTACCGTCACCTTAGATAATGGTAAGCTCACCTCTACCACGGGTGAACTGGCAGGATCTGCGCTTGATATGGCAACCGCAGTAAGAAATACAGTAACCCATTTAAAGCAGCCATTAGCGCAAGCGCTTAATATGGCAAGTTTATATCCTGCTCAGTATTTACAGTTGCCCGCCACACACGGGCGATTAATACCGGGCAGTCCAGCAGATTTTGTACAATTAAACACACAACAACAAGTCATTAGCACGTGGATTGGCGGCGCTCAGGTTTGTTAACAACATAATAAATATAAATAAAGGAAAATAACATGACAACCAATGTTATGGATACGTCCAAAAATAGTAGCGTGGTCCCTATGGCCATTGTTGCGGTATTATTTTTTATACTGGGCTTTGCTACTTGGCTAAATGGCTCATTAATGCCGTATTTAAGTCAGATTTTACAGTTAACTCCGTTTCAAGGGTCGTTAATTTTATTTTCCTTTTATATTGCCGTCACCTTTACTGCGCTTCCCTCGGCCGTGTTAATTAAAAAAGTTGGCTATAAGAACGGGATGGCGCTTGGCATGGGGTGTATGATGTTAGCGGGTTTACTGTTCATTCCTGCTGCTATGTCACAGTTTTTTCCTCTGTTTTTATTAGCCCAGTTGGTGATGGGGGCAGGTCAAACTCTATTACAAACTGCGGTTAACCCGTACGTAGTGCGTTTAGGGCCAGAAGAGTCGGCTGCTGTGCGTATTAGTATTATGGGTATTTTAAATAAAGGCGCAGGGGTTATTTCTCCGATGGTATTTACGGCCTTAATTTTAAGCAACTTTACCGGTACGGTAGGCACAGAGCTTAGCCAAGAGCAAGTTGATGATATGGCCAACGGCCTTATTTTACCTTACTTAGGCATGGCCATATTTATTGGTTTATTAGCTTTTGCGGTTAAAAAGTCGCCGCTACCTGAACTTATTAATGATGAAGTTGACGCAATAAACGATAAGGGTGAAATTCGTGAAACACTCTCTCATCCAAACTTAGTGTTAGGCGCTATTGCGATATTCTTGTACGTGGCGGTTGAGGTTATTGCAGGCGATACCATAGGTACTTTTGCACTATCGCTGGGAGTCGAAAAATATGGGGTAATGACCTCATACACTATGATGTTTATGGTGTTTGGTTATATTTTAGGTATTTTACTTATCCCTAAATTTATTTCTCAGCAGAGCGCTTTAACCGCATCGGCTGTATTAGGGATTGTTATTACATTATGTATTTTACTGCTCGATGCACAGTCGTTTGTTATTGCCAATGCGCTATTGGTGCCTTTAGGCGGCGCTAATTTGCCTGATGTTTTACTGCTGATTGCCTTTTTAGGCTTAGCAAATGCGATTGTTTGGCCTGCGGTGTTCCCACTAGCATTATCAGGATTGGGTAAACTTACTAGTACTGGTTCTGCGCTTTTAATCATGGGGATTGCCGGAGGTGCATTTGGTCCCGTTTTATGGGGGCTACTGAGTGGCTTTACCTCGTTACAAACAGGCTACTCGGTGTTGTTACCTTGTTATCTATTCATATTATTTTATGCCGTGAAAGGCCATAAAATGAAAAAGCAATAACCTCCACCAGCTATCCCTAGCTCAGTGCACTTTGCAGTATAAAGTGCACTGATTATCAGCTTAATCGCGTTACTTTAAGTTTTATCCTACCGGCATTCGCACCATAAAAACGACTTAAATCATTAGCGAATGGGCAAAATTCTCCTGATTTTTTAATGGTTATTTCAACGCCTTCGGCAATTTCAAAGGCATGTTCATCGCTTTGACCAATCGTGCCGATTAAACTAAACCACTGCGCTGTAGCTAAACGTCTAAATGGCTCAAGTAATGCCATGGGGATTTCTTTAACGCCGAGTTGCACGTTATCGCGATGCCACCCAGAAGGAGAGCACTTTATACCATCGTCATACCAATATTGATTAGGATAAGGTGTAAAACGGTAGGTCGCACCTTGGGCAAGCATTAAGCCGGTGGCGTTGTAGGCTTCACTGGCATATACCATCACATCTTGGCTTTGGTTTATGCTAAGTAAACTCATATTTTGGTTGGCTAGCATTATATGGGCACTGAGTCCCATAAAGTTTAACGTGCTGTCGTCGCTGTAAATCATTTTATAATGTAAGTTTTTTAACGATTCGGGGCGATAGCTGGTTAGTTTATTAATTCGCTGTGCAACACTGTGATGTATTAATGGGGCGACGTGGCTGATTTCATCGTCAATTAATACACAGCACTGCCTATCAACAAGTTTAAAAAATGGGTTTAGCCAAAAGTAATTTTGCTGATGACTTAACGCCAGTGGATCGGGAATAACAGTCACATCGTCTTGGGCAACCAAGTTACTCTCAGGTAAAAGGTTTTCGTAATCGATGTCATGACTGGTTAGCAATGAAACTGACAGTGGCTGAGCAATGAGCCACTCAAGTGCATAACGCAAGCAAATATCGGCAAGTCCATCGCGATAGTAGCCGCCTCCCACATCAGAATGGGCTCCTGCAAACCACAGCTCGGTAATGTTAGCTTGCTGGTTTATTAACGTCGGTTCAAAGGCGCGACGTTTTTCATCAAGCGCTACACAGTGCAGCGCCTCAGAGACATTACTGGCAATGGTGTGATTTTCAAAAATAACATGCTCTGCACCCCAAGTGGCTTTACTCACTTTTGACATGCCAATTGAGGCCACTGTATCAAACACACATAAATACACCTTTTCATGTATGAGTGGCTCTAAGCACTTTGCAAATCGCCGCGCTAATGCAGCGCCTCTGCTAAAGCCGGTTAGTAGGAGGGTATCGCCGCTTTGGTAATACTGTTTAAAATCATTAATAGCTTGATTTAAAATGCTGGCTACATCGTCTGAACGTGGGGCGAGCGCTTGATTTAAAATTCGTTTTAAACGACTACCTTTAGTGCCTATGCCTTGGTAATAAAAACTTAACTGTTTGGAAAATGGGGTGGTGGGAGAATCATCAAGTTTACCACCGAGCAATAAGTGTAGTTTTAAAATATTAGAAATACTGGCGTCTTCTTTAAAATGCTCTGTACTAAACTGATCTGCGTCTCGGGGTTCACTGCCGGTACCATCAAAATTAAAAATAAGCGTTTTATCCGACATAGCCTGTTTCCTTAAAATTTTTGTGTACTTTATATAGCTAATATTAAAAATTAAAGACAGTGGTAACTTAAATTACCACTGTCTTTAATTTTGGCTAGTGCAGCTTCATTTTAGGACGCACAACACGCAGCACTTTTTCGCTGATCCACAAAGCAAAGGTTTTGGCACTGCCATGAATAGCGCGCTGATGCATTCTATATAATGAAATATACATAAAGCGGGCAATTTTACCTTCAATAAAAAAGCTATTACTGGTTAGGTTACCCATTAAGCTGCCTACTGTGCTGTAGCGCGATAAATTAACCAGTGAGCCATGGTCGTTATACTCGAATTTTTTAAGGGGCTGCTCACGTAATGTGGCGATTAAGTTTTTTTCAACGCATTGTGCCATTTGATGTGCCGATTGTGCGCGTGGCGGCACTTGCGTACCATCATCTTGCGTAAACGCGCAGCAATCACCGAGCACATATATTTGTGGGTCAAGGTTGCTTTGTAAGTACTCGTTTACTTTTATTTGGTTATTACGAGTCAGCTCAAAAATACCCAGCTCTTTAATAAAGTCAGGTGCTTTTACGCCCGCCGCCCACACCATAATATCCGCATTTATTTGCTCATCATCATTGGTGATAAAGCCATGTTCGGTTGCTTGCTTAACTTGGGTATTTTCCCGAACGGTGACGCCTAATCTTAATAACTCACGCTTGGCCGAACTGGCAATTCGCTCAGACAGCGCCGGAAGAATCCTGGGGCCCGCTTCAATCAGGTGAATATGTAAACGCTTAGCCGACATATTGGTTAAACCGTATATTTTTAGTAAATCAGAAACATGATACAGCTCAGCCGAGAGCTCAACCCCAGTTGCTCCACCGCCAACAATGGCGATGTTTAATGAGTGTAATGGGTCATCGTCTTGATGAAGGCGAGTAAAGTTATCCAGCAGCGCGTGTTGAAAGCGCTCTGCTTGTTGATTTGAATCTAGGTAAAAACAATGCTCTTTAATGCCTGGCGTATTAAAGTCGTTACTCACACTGCCAATAGCAATAACTAAATGATCATAGTGAACGGTGCGTTTAGGTAATATTTGATGCCCTAACTCGTCATATAGAGGGCTTAAGGTAATGGTTTTATTGTTGTTATCGAGGTTGCAAAAGGTACCAAGTTGAAAGTTATAGTGATGTTTGGCAGCATGCGCGGAGTAAACAACCCCATCTAAATCGGCATCAATAGAACCAGTTGCAACCTCGTGCAATAACGGTTTCCATATATGAGTGCGATTTTTATCGATGAGTAATATATTTGCGTGTTTTTTCTTTCCTAATTTGTGCCCTAATTGAGTTGCTAGCTCCAGCCCACCAGCGCCACCGCCGATAATGACGATTTTTGGTATGGTTATATCCATGACTATGCCCTTAAAAATAATATACCGAAGCAATTTCTGTACGTTGATTTTTAAAATGACTTGGGTATCAAAAAATTATTTTGGCAAAGCACGTTTTTATGGGGCTATAGTGTGCGCCTAATTAAAGGATATGTCAGCAATAAATCACGTCATTTGATGTATACTGATATGCAAATATTTCATCTACTGCGCATTTACAGCATTTATGGGCACCGACATAAAAAGGACGCTTTTATGAGTACCTCGCTAGTTCAGTCTCTTGAGCAACATTTTGGTTTTAATCAGTTTAGAGCAGGGCAACAACAAACCATAGAGCAGCTGCTAAATGGCCAATCATCACTGGCAATATTTCCTACAGGATCGGGTAAGTCGTTGTGCTATCAACTCACCGCGTTACATTTACCGCATTTAACGCTGGTGGTATCGCCGTTATTGGCCTTGATGAAAGATCAAATTAGCTTTTTAAATAGCAAAGGGATCTATGCCGCCAGCCTCGACTCAAGCCAAGACCAAATGCAAAGTAGCACTGTAATGAACGACGTACGAAGTGGTAAAGTTAAAGTGTTAATGGTGTCGGTTGAGCGCTTTAAAAACGAACGCTTTAGGGAGTTTATAAGCCAAGTGGCGCTTTCTATGTTGGTTGTTGACGAAGCGCATTGTATATCTGAATGGGGGCATAACTTTAGACCCGATTACTTAAAACTACCTCGTTACCGTGAAGAGCTAAATATTCCGTTAGTGCTACTATTAACCGCTACCGCCACTAAAAAAGTAAAACGCGATATGGCCGAGCGCTTTGCTATTGAGCCACAATGTATTGTGCAAACGGGGTTTTATCGCGCTAATTTAGATTTAAATGTGCTGAGTGTTAAAACGGCGGATAAAAACAATGAGCTTACTAAAATTGTCCGTGCGCAAACCGGCCCCGGTATTGTGTATGTCACGCTGCAGCAAAGTGCTGAGCAAGTGGCTAATATGTTAAGCGCGCAGGGCCTGCAAGCGCTGGCGTATCATGCCGGGCTTGAAGACACCCTACGCGGGCAAATTCAAGACGATTTTATGGCAGGCAAAATAAATGTAGTGGTTGCTACCATTGCCTTTGGTATGGGGGTTGATAAATCAGACATACGCTTTGTAATTCACTACGATTTACCTAAATCAATAGAAAACTACAGCCAAGAAATTGGCCGCGCAGGGCGTGACGGCAACCCATCAAATTGTTATACCTTGGCTAATTTAGATGGCTTAAATACAGTAGAAAACTTTATTTACGGCGATACCCCAGAGTACAGCGGTATTGAATATGTTATTAACGATATTCGCCAAGCTCAACAGCAATGGGAAATGCAAGAATATAGCCTTTCAAGCGAGAGTAATATTCGCCAACTTGCCCTTAAAACCTTGCTGGTACAGCTTGAAATGCAAGGCGCAATAACCCCGCAGTATGCTTATTATGCCGATTTTAAGTATAAATTTTTGGTTGATAAAAATGAGTTACTTAGCCAGTTTGATGAGCAGCGCCAAGCTTTTTTAACACAAATATTTAGTCATACCGACTTTAAAAAAATATGGGGCACACTTAATTTTGACTCCCTAACGCAAGCCGCGCAGGTTGACCGTAAACGTGTGGTAGCCGCGCTTGACTATTTGGCTGAAAAAAACCTTATCACCCTTGAAACCAAACGTATTACTCACGTGTACAAAGTGCATAGCGAGGTGATTAATAATCCTGCACTTGCCCAGCAGTTACACGATTATTTTACCGATAAAGAGCAAGCGGAAATAAAACGGATTGCTGCTTTAGTACGCTTTTTTGAGCTGCAATCTTGCTTAAGCTATAACTTAGCCCGTTACTTTGATGATGCGAATGCGCCACAGCAGTGTGGACATTGCTCGGTGTGTCGTGGGCATTCAGTTAAGCTTGAATATTCAATTCCCCCTGCAACGATTGATACAGCGCTTATTTATCAAAAGGTCGATGAGTTTTTAGCGCACATGGCAACTAAAGGTGTACACAATGTAGGTATTGAAACCCAATGCCGGTTTTTAGCGGGAATGAGCGTGCCACTGTTTGCGCGTAATAAAGTACGTCAACTAAGTGGTTTTGCACTGTGCGAGCAACAGCGCTACAGCGAAATTAAAGGGACATTGCTATCAAGGTCGATGGCTAAATAATATTAGAAATCAGTATAAAAATAAAAGAGTGTTAATTTTTTGTTTCTTTTTCTTGCTTTACTATACTCAAGTTGGCTATGACAGCCATTATAATAATGAGGTGATCAATGAAACTGCAAAAAATTATACTATTGGGAGCATTTATATCAGCAAGTAGTTATGCTGAAATTAATATTTCGGGTTTTGCAAGTATTAATGCAGGTAAGGTACTGAGCGGTACAGGTGTCCCGCAATATGGCGTTGAACCAACATTTCTTGCGGACTATCCAAATGTTAGTGCATACACTGAAGATTTATCCTTTTCGCCAGAGTCTTTGATTGGATTACAGGTATCAGGCGATTTGGGTGAAGGTCTTTCTGTAACAGGTCAGCTAGTTGCCAGAGGAGTCAACGACTTTGAGGCAAATTTTGAATGGGCTTATATTTCTTACGATATTAATGATAATTGGACTATTCAAGCAGGTAAGAAGCGTTTACCACTATTTTACTACTCAGACTTTTTCGATGTAGGTTATGCATATGTATGGATGCGAGCCCCTGCAGATAACTATACATGGCAAGTATTTAACTACGAGGGCGTTAATTTACTCTACTCAGGTTCTATAGGTGACTGGGGAGTGTCTGCGAATATTTATACCGGTAAAGAGGACGATGACGATAACAAGCTATTATCAGACTTCTTCTTTCAAGAGCCAACAAGAGAAATTTGGGAAGATATGTTAGGCGGCGTACTGTTACTAAATCGTGACTGGCTCGAACTAAGAGTGACCCACATGCAATACACCAACAAGCGTTTTCGTGCGGGTGAACCGGTTTTGTGGGACGGCAAAGATAGCAGAGATGGTAAATTTTATGGTTTAGCTGCAAATCTTGATTTTGGTGATTTTTTCGTTTTAAGTGAGCTTAACCGCTTAGACTTAGATGGTAATCTCGACACTTATATGATCAGTGCGGGCTATCGTTTTGACTCTATTACACCTTATGTCATGTTTTCAGACTTCGAACAAGAAGGTGAAGGTGATACAGAGCAGCATAATACATTTGCTGTTGGTGTGAGGTGGGACTTTCATCCGTCAGCTGCATTTAAAGTGCAATACGATAGAGTCAAAGATGACTCGTTTGATTTAGCTGTGGCCGGTGATAGTAAAGCTATCACGCTTGGTGTCGATGTTGTATTTTAAGGAGAAGTAAAATGAAAAAATTAATATTAAGTGTAATATTCCTGTTTACGAACTTCGCCTATGCAGATTTTGCTATTATCGTGCATCCTTCAAATGAAAGTAGCTTTGATGAGTCTGTTATCAGCCGAATTTATACAGGAAAAGAAAAGTCATTTAGCAATGGCAATAAGATCATTCCAATATCTCAAGAACCAAGTAGTGCTGCAACCGAGCAATTTAATAGTAAATTACTTAATAAAACGTCTTCTCAGTTAAAAGCATATTGGTCAAAACTAATTTTCACAGGAAAGGGCACACCACCTAAAGAGTTAGAAAATGACAGTGAAGTAATCAAAATGGTCGCAGCTAACCCTGACACCATTGGCTTTGTCTCTTCATCAGCTGTATCGGATAACGTTAAAGTGGTTTTCAATTTTTAATCTTAAATAAGCGTGCTGGTTAATCAGCACGCTTTTTTAGTGATTAGTTAATTACAATATAACGATGTTTAATATCTGACGTTATTTTACTGTCACCCTTGCCTCGCTCGTGTATCCTATAGCTTGTATATCATTTATCAAAAGTCTGTATGCCAAACTCAATCATTGCTGTTGAAAATATCAATACCCAACCAGTCACTTGCGCTAACTGCCAAGCGTGTTGCTGCCAATTAGAAGTGCGTATTGTCACTGATACCGGTGTTCCTTTTCGATATATTGATTACGACAAATGGGGCAGTGAGGTCATGAAGCGCGGCGACGATGGCTGGTGCGAAGCACTTGATAGAAATACCCTCATGTGTACTATTTACGAAAATCGCCCATTAACGTGTCGAGAATTTGAAATGGCATCGGGTGAGTGTATTACTGAGCGGGAGCTAGCGGGTATTTAAAACGCGGGCTGATTAACCCGCGTGAATGTTTGTTAGCCAATAGAGAGTTGCGCGCTTGGGTATCTTAGCTTTTTAGTGCGTGGACTTGCTAAAAAATAGGCGATAGTGAGCGGACCTATTCTGCCCATGAACATTAAAAACATAATAATAAACTCTCCCAGTGGTGATAGCGAGGATGTTAAACCACGTGAAAGCCCTACCGTCCCCAGTGCAGATACCGCTTCAAAAGCAACATCTAAAAAAGGCGCATCTTCGACGACCAGTAAGGTAAAAATAGCTAACCAAGTGACTCCTGCTGAAATAATGGTTAAAGCTAATGCTTTATACACAGATTCTTTGTCTATTTCTCGGCGTAACACAGTGACGCCTTTGTCACGTCTTAGGTAGCTATAGGTTGCTAAAATTAAAACGATAAACGTAACGACTTTAATGCCACTTGCGGTACTTAAAGAGCCGCCACCAATAAACATAAGCATCATAGTTAAAGCGGTGCTGGCATTTTTTAATTCTTCAATAGCAATGGTATTGAATCCCGCAGTACGGGGAGTGACAGCTTGAAACCAAGCAGCTAACCATTTACCTACTTCAGACAGTGGTTGCAGTGTTTTTGGATTATCGTATTCAATCGCGTAAATAAGCAATAATGCAATAACGTTAATAATAACTGTGCTGATCAACATTAATTTACTGTAGGGACTGAGCTTTGCCCAACGCTTTGATTTATATAAATCCATTAATACGGTAAAGCCAAGCCCACCAATAATAAACAAACCGGTAATAGTTAAATTCACAACGGGGTCATCAACATACTGCATTAAGCTGTTAGGACTCAATGCAAACCCTGCATTGTTAAAAGCGCTAATGGTATAAAAAAGAGCATGAAAAAAGCTTTTCTGTAAACCCATTTCAGGTAGCCAATACAGCGTTAAAATAACAACGCCTATGGATTCTACGATTAGTGCAAACAGTAAAACAGACTTAGCGGTATTGACCAACGTAGATGTATCTGTTTGATTAAAAGCAGCTTTGGTGACTGTTTTTTGAATAAAGCCAACTTTATTACCCAGTGCCATTAAAGTTACAACCGCAAAGGTCATTAACCCCAGACCACCCAGTTGAATTAATAACGCAATAACGCCTTGTCCAAAAGGGGTAAACACTGAACCGGTATCCACTACAACCAGTCCAGTTACAGTCACCGCAGAGGTTGCCGTAAACGCACTTTGTATCCATGAAATAGGCTCATAGGTTGCAAAAGACAGTTTTAATGCCAATGCTCCTAGCGTTATTAATATTAAAAAACTGCAACATAAAATAAGAGGCGGAGCCGCATTGATTTTTTTATGCCCACTGACTTTGCGCTCAATAGGCGTTTTGAGAGGGTGCCATAAAACCATGATTATAAGAGCCTTGGAGCTAGATAGTTTAATTCGACTCGGCTACCTGATAGCAGTAAGGTGTCGTGGGTATGTAACTCAAAGTCGTCATCAAGTTTGACAAACGTTTGCTTGGCGCGCTTTACCAATAGAGGGTCTACAGTGCCTTTTATTTCTCTGAGTAGATGCCCTAGTTTTGTTTTATGTAGGTGAGCTTTTATACTTACTTCAACAACGTATAAGCCATTGCCTAATGAAATATAGTCGTTCACTATCGGGTAATTAAGCGCTTGTGCAACGCGCACCCCCATTTCTTCCTCAGGGTGAATAATGCGTGTTACACCTAATTTAGAGATAATAGTGTGATGGGCTTTAGTACTCGCTTTTACCCATATTTGCTCAACAGCTAAGTTTTTTAATGCAAGCGTGCACAGAATGCTCGATTGCATATCTTCCCCAATCGCCACTAAAACAGCCTGACTACTCGCTAAATCAAGCTCTTTAAGCGCGGCTTCATCGGTGGAGTCGCAAACGACGGTTTCAGATAAATGCTCAACATACTTTTCGGCGAGTTTTGGGTTACTATCAACGCCAGTCACTGTGTGCCCTAAATGAATTAACTCAAGACTTGCTGCAATGCCGAAGCGACCTAAACCAATCACTGTAAAATGTGCCATATTATTCCTCGTTATTTTTTCCAAAAGCTATGAGTAAAAAGTGCAAAAACAGTAAAATATTCTAACCGGCCCACGATCATAGCGACCGAGAGTATCCAAATACCGGTATCTGAAACGGGTTGAAAGTTAGCGCCAACTTCACCAAACCCAGGGCCAAGTACATTGACGCAAGCAGCTACCGCAGTAAATGCACTCCAAAAATCAAGACCCGTTGCCATAAGCAACATTGTAAACAGTAAGCTTGTACCAACAGCAAAGGTCATAAATGCCATAATTGCATGGCGTACATCTTCTTTAACGGGCGAACCTTGATATTTAAGTGTAAATATCGCTCTTGGATGAAGTAGCTGTTTAATATTGTTATTAATCATTCTGCCAACAATAATGTTACGAATTATTTTATTTCCGCCAGCGGTTGAACCTGCGCAACCACCAAGATAGCCAGCAATAACCAGCAAAAACCCAGCCTCAGCTGGCCAGTCAGTAAAGCCTGCTGCGCCATAACCGGTGCTGGTAATAAAAGAAATAATATGAAATGTGGAGAAACTAAATGCTTCAAGTACATTTGAGTAGCTGTCTTTAAGCAGCAACATGGTGGTTAAAAGAACTGATAAAAATACGACGATATAAATAAAATAACGTGTTTCATCATCGTGATAATAACTAGTAATGGCTCTTTTGTGCGCCACTTTGAAGTGCAAGGCAAAGTTAATCGCACCTGCAAGCATAAAGACATTAGCTATCCACAGCAGTAAATGGCTGCGGTAATACCACATACTGGCATCATGCGTTGAAAACCCCCCAGTTGAAACTGTGGTAAAGGCATGTGCAATCGCATCGTATAAACTCATTCCGCCAGCGTAATAGGCTAAAATACAAAGTAGCGTGATTGCAAAGTAAACACCCCATAAATAATGCGCGGTACTGGCAACGCGCGGAGTTAATTTTTCGTCTTTAATGGGGCCTGGGGTTTCTGCTTTTAGTAATTTCATGCCACCAATATTCAACATAGGTAAAATAGCCACTACAAAAATTACTATGCCTAAACCGCCCATCCATTGTAAAAATTGTCGATACAATAAAAAGCTAGCAGGCATGTTATCGAGCCCTGATAGCACGGTTGCACCAGTGGTAGTTAAGGCGCTAATTGACTCAAATACTGCATCGCTAAAGTTAACGCCAGTGACAACCAAAATGGGAATAGCGCCTAACACACCGGCTATAATCCACGTTACTGTGGCGTAAATGAGTGCATCTCTGAATGTTGCGCCGGTATAATCTGTTTTACGTAAATTGATAAGTAGCACTAAAGCGACTGAGATCATCGTTGCGCCAGAAATAAGAAACGCACTAATAACGCGATCTTTAAAAATAAATAATGAAAGCGCTGCGAATACTAGTTGCACCACTCCCATCCAAATAATAGGAAAGGCGAGTAGTCTTAAGGTGATTTTCCAATTTATCATCAATACGCCTTATCAAATACCTATTGCAGGTAACACGCAATCACTAAAGTTGAGTTGAATATACGGGATCAAATACTAAAGTCAGCGCTGCACTGCAAAGCTTTATAAAGATTTAACGAACGAGATAAAAAACTTTATAAAAACTTTATAGAGGCAATATCGAAAAGGCAGTAACCTAAGTGCTCAAATGTTAGAGGAATAATTAATGAATCAGGTCGAGGCCAAACCAAGGTGGTATAAAGCATTTTTTTTGGCGGTAATAATGCCATTAATTGTGGTTATGGCCATTTTCCCTGTTCGTAACTGGTTTACTACTACCGATATTGTAATGCTTCAGTTATTGTGGGTGACTTGGGTTGCTGTACGTAGTAACCGTCGCCTTGCGATACTGACCACCTTAGTAAGTGTCGCA
Source organism: Pseudoalteromonas sp. APC 3250 (assembly GCF_030407915.1). Classification (NCBI taxonomy): domain Bacteria; kingdom Pseudomonadati; phylum Pseudomonadota; class Gammaproteobacteria; order Alteromonadales; family Pseudoalteromonadaceae; genus Pseudoalteromonas; species Pseudoalteromonas sp. APC 3250. Next base: position 272,164 of record NZ_JASDCM010000002.1, on the reverse strand, counting down.
TGTACAGATTGGTTTTTTGTTGCCCCTAATTTTACTTTTCATATTGAAAACATAGAATATTTAGTAACTTTTATTGTTATGCTAATTGTTGGTTTTGTGATCAGTCAATTGGCGGGGGAGCTCAGTACTAAAGTCAGAGATGTGCAATTACACGCAAGTAATAGCCGCACCTTGTATGAACTGGCAAAAGACCTAAATAGCCTAGATACGCTGGACGAACAAAAAAAGTACTTTGTACAGCGGATCGGTAAGCATTTAAATGCATCTTGCACATTTATGCCTGCAGCACCGCGAGGCAACAGTGAATTTATATTACTTAGTGAGGCTAACCCGAGCTGGGGCGGGTTTAATTTTACTAAACGGTTAACGCAAGGGCAAAAAGCCTTTGCTGATACCGCTATTTCGCTGCTTTATCAAGTACATGAAAAAACGTTATTACGCCAGCAGTCGGCTGCTATTTCGGTGCAAGCGGAATTAGAACGCGCTAAAAATGCACTTTTACGTAGTTTGTCACATGATTTACGCACACCATTGGCAACTATTATGGGCGCATCCAGCATGCTTGCAGATGATGAAATTACCCTCAGCGACAGCGTGATAAAAGAGCAAGCGAGTAATATTTATGAGCAAAGTAAAATACTTAATCAGCACTTTGATAAAGTCATGGAGTTAAGCCGAGTTAATAAAATGGGTGAAAACCTATGTTGGCAAACAATAAACTTACAAGCATTACTCAGTGAAGCCAAAGCTCGCAGACAGCAGCAACTCACTCATTTTGTTATAGATACCAATATAGACGCTCAGTCAAAATGCATAGGGGATGTGACTTTATTAGAAATTGCGCTAGCTAATATGCTCGAAAATGCATGGCGTTATGGTGATGGGAAGGTGAGCGTTGAATTTACTCAATGTAGCAATCAGCAAAAGGTATGTTATCAGTTACTTCTCACTAATAACGTGATCACTAAAGCGCAAACAAGTAGCGATGAAGGCGTTGGGCTGGGCAGTATTATTTGTGATGTGGTGGCTAAATTTCACCAAGGTACATTTACATTAACAATTAACAACGAGACACAGATGGCGTACGCAAAATTGATCTGGGAAAAAGACAATGACTAAAATCTTAATATTGGAAGACTCTCCCCCTTTACAAAGCTTTTTAAAAACCTTGTTGCAAGCCAGTGGTTACGAGCTAAGTATTTGTGATAAAGGCTTAGATGGTTTTGCACGTTTAAGTGAGCAAAGTTATGATCTTGTGTTATTAGACTTAGGCTTGTTAGATATGGACGGTCAAGACTGGCTGATTGAGTTTCGACAATGGAGTGCCTTACCTGTTTTGGTGCTGTCAGCGCGAGATGGCGAAGTTGAAAAGGTAACCGCGCTTGATAATGGAGCAAATGACTATATTACCAAACCGTTTAGCGCGAATGAGTTACTCGCCAGAATTCGGGTGTTATTGCGCACCCAAAGTCAGCCGAGTGTGGCGTTTACCTGTGGGAATATAAAAATAGATCCACAAAAGCACATAGTAACCACCTCGGGGAATGAGATAAAACTGACTAAAAAAGAGTACGCAATATTATTATTGCTGTTTCAAAATAAAGATAAAGTACTCACTCATAATGCAATTTTAAGCCATATTTGGGGAGCGCAGTACATAGATCGTCCTGAATATGTGCGGGTACATGTAGCGCAGCTCAGACAAAAACTAGAAGCTAACCCTGCTAGTCCAAAATACATATTAACTGAACCCGCTGTGGGTTATCGGTTGGTCGATTAAACAATAAGAACTTTACAGTCTGCTCTACAACTCAGCGAGTCTGATAAATTATATAAATAACGCTTTTGTTTCCAAGCGATACTCTATTTAACCTGAACTCTGGTTAAGAGATTTACTAACATATTGAATCAAAATGATATTTATTTTTATTTTCTCAAGCTAGAGATTTTTAGTGAAAACAAGGCGAAATTACGCGTCAATAGCTAGCCTATTGCAAGTAAATTCAACGCAGTTAGCGCTGAAAATAGCTGCTTGAGATGGATTTATTATCCGGAGTTCAGGTTATTTAACAACCTTGTCCGTTATATAGCGGGTATTTTAATACCCCGCTTCTGCATTAATTTCTACACAATTGATTTGCCTAGAAAGTTTTTATAGTCTAATTTTTAAGCTTAATACTTCAGATCCTCAGGATGTTGGCTTGCTTGTTCAAGCCTAAAATTATGCGACTACCACTCATACACTCTTTGCAAGGAAAGATGCTGCTGTATTTGGCATTGCCCGTCATGCTCATTATTGCCAGTATCTTGAGTTATTGGTATTCAACTAGCCTTAATCAGGCTGTTATACAAGCAAAACTAAATTTAAGCCAGACGGCAGATACGATTGCCGCGAAGGTAAATGAAGAAACGCAATTAGCGGTACGCACTACAGAGATTATGGCCTTAGCACAGCAAAATGGGTTGTTTGGTGATAGAGAGGCAAGTATTAATTTTGTTCGTGCAGTGCTTAAAATGACCCCTTCATTTGTGGGGGCTTCGTTTGGTTATGAGCCTAATGCCGATAATCAAGATCAAGCCTATATTAATGCTCCACCGTTAAAAGAGGGCGTTTATGTAGACCAAACTGGCCGTTTTTTACCTTATTGGCATCGTGATTTTAATGACTCTGAACGTTTGTTACTTGAGCCCTTGGTCGATATGGAATCAAGTCTTTATTATGAGGGAGTACGTCAACAGTTTTTACGTGATGGTAATACCGAGACGATGATCACTGAGCCCTATGTTTACGAGGGAAGAATGCTGGTTGAACAAAGTTCGCCAATTATTATTAATGGCGAATTTGTCGGTATGGCAAGTGTAGATAGAGCACTTGCTGATATAACGGAATTCTTACAAACCATAAAGCAGCAACTAAAAATTGATGTTTTGTTACTCAGCCAACGTGACAACGTGATTGCCACGACATTAAATCATTCAGGACTAAAAACGAAAGCCATTTTAGACACAGATTATGCAAGTATAGCCAAACAGCTAAAATCACAGGGGCAAGCAAGAGAAATATTATCTGCTAACGATCCTTTTGATTCTGGAATATTCTATTTTGATAAAGCCAAGGTTGCCACTGGGCATTGGACAGTGATAGTGCGTCGCTCTGAAACCGATATTATTGGGCCTATTCAAGCGCAATTTAGCCCATTATTGGCAGCGGCTTTTGCAAGTGTATTACTGGTGTTTTTACTCTTTTGGTATTTTATTAACCGAACAACCAAGCGTATTAATATTGCGATTAAATCTGTTGAACAGCTAGCTAATGGAGATTTATCTATTCATGTTCAAAAGTATATGACTCAAAAGGATGAGCTTGGCACCATGTTTAGAAGCTTTGAGCGTTTAATTAAAGCCAGTAAAGATATTGATCAGGTTTGCTCTGCGATTGCAGCTGGGGATTTTTCTCAAACAGTTTCTAAGCGCAGCCCTTATGACAGTTTAAGTGATTCTATTAATTTAATGTCGAGTAAACGCCATGAGGCAGAGCAGGCTCTACTTGAGCAAACCATAGAGCTTCGTCGCACTCAGCAGGAACTTGTTGAAGCAGAGAAAATGTCTTCACTTGGAAGTTTAGTCAGTGGTGTGGCACATGAGGTGAATACACCGTTAGGTGTTTGTGTGACAGCGACATCTCATTTGCGAGAAATGTTAATCGAAACTAAAAACAAAGTGGCTTCTGGCACCTTAAGTAAAACGCAGTTTAGTGAGTTTATTAGTGAAGTTGATTTAAGCTGTGACATTTTGCTAAAAAACATGCAACGTGCCGCTGATTTAATAAGCAGTTTTAAACGTGTAGCGGTTGATCAAACAACCGAAGAATTACGTAATTTGTATGTAAGTAGTTATTTTAATGAGGTGCTAAAAAGCCTCTATCATACCCTTAAAGCAACACCGGTTGATATTACCATTAGTGCAACGGAGCCTGAGCCAGAAGTGTATTCTGATCCTGGTGCCTTAGCGCAAATTTTCACTAATTTAGTAATGAATTCAATTATTCACGGTTTTCAAAATGGTAGAAAAAAAGGGCAGATAAGTGTTCATATTGAGTACTCAGACTCTGTCTGTATTCATTATCAAGACAGTGGTCAAGGCATGACAGATGAAGTTCAGAAAAAAGTGTTTGACCCGTTTTACACCACAAATAGAGCGGGTGGCGGCAGTGGCTTGGGGATGAATATTGTTTATAACCTCGTAGTTCACCGCCTGAAAGGGCAAATTGCAGTAAAGCAAAAAGAATCCACAGGCGTTTATTTTTTCATTCAATTTCCGGTAACGCCACCGAATTAATTAATAGCAGGGTGTGTTTATGGAGTGGTTACAAGATGATGTAGTGTCAGATAAAGCGGTTGCCAACAGCAATGCTAAGCCATGGAAAATCTTAATTGTTGATGACGATGACTCGGTGCATCAGGTAACTCAACTTGCAATGAAGCGCTTTGAATTTGAGCAACGCCCTGTTGAACTACACAGTGTTTACAGTGCATCTGAGGCGAAAGAGAAACTACAAAGCTCAGAACGTTACGCATTAATTTTACTAGATGTCGTAATGGAAACAGAACATGCAGGATTAGATCTTGCGCGATTTATTCGCCAAGACTTACAAAATGGTTATAGTCGAATTATTTTGCGAACAGGTCAGCCTGGGGTTGCGCCTGAGCGCAGTGTTATTCGCGATTATGATATTGATGGCTATAAAGCGAAGAGCCAACTGCAAAGCCAAGATCTTGAATTGATTTTTTATACCTCTTTACGAGCCTACCGCGATATTTGTATGCTACAAACTCACCGCTATAATTTAAAAAGACTAATAAAAGCTATCTCTACCATTACCCAAATTGGTGACTTGGTAGAGTTTACCTCTGTTGTCATGGAAGAGTTAAAACTTGTACTGAATATGAGCTCGGCCAATTTATATATAGATGCGCCTAAAGTATTTGGTATTTGTCAGTTAGATGAAAAGTTGCAAATGATTGAAGGGGAAGTCTCAGGTATACATCTGTTCACGGGAAGTGGTATTGATAGTATTCCGAAAAAGCATCAAGAGTACTTTTTAAGGGCGAAACAAACCAAGCAGAATTTTATTGCAGAAGATCATTATGTTTATTTTCATCATTCACAAAAAGGTCTAGATTCAATACTCGCATTTCAATCATTGCAACCGGTTAAAAAAGAAGCGCAACAGCTTGTTGACTTGTTTTTGGGCAATGTTGTTCTCACATTTGAAAGTTTATTATTAGCTAATTCAATTGAAGAAACCCAGCAGCTGGCTATCTCACTGATGGGAGGTGCCATGGAGTCGCGCTCCAAGGAAACGGGATCTCACGTAATTAGGGTTGGCTTATATGCAAAATTACTCGCGCAGCTGCATAATCAAAATCAAGCGTACTGCGATAAAATTAGTCTAGCTGCGCAATTACATGATGTAGGAAAGGTGGGTGTACCAGATCTCATTTTAAACAAGCCGGCAAAATTAGATGCTGACGAGTGGGAAGTTATGAAACAGCATACCACTAAGGGCTGGGAAATTCTCAAAGGGACAGCTAATCCTGTTATTGATATGGCTGCAAACATTGCGATTGATCATCACGAGCGTTGGGATGGAGCCGGTTATCCGCACGCAAAAAAAAAGCAAGAAATCAGTTTAGAGGGACGAATTACTGCGATTGCTGATGTGTTTGATGCGTTATGTTGTCGCCGTTGTTATAAAGAGCCTTGGAGTATGGATGACGCAAAAGCGGAAATAATTAAAGGTGCAGGTAATCATTTTGATCCAAACTTAGTTGCACTTTTTGAAGCACATTTTAATGATTTTAAACAAATTTATCTTGATAGACCTGAGTAGAAAAGCGGGTATCGCTTTGACTGTGAAACCACAATCAAAGCGAAAGGTAAGTTAGTCGTACTTGGCTTCTAACTCGTTAGCGGTATGAAATTTTTCATGAGATTGTAATTGCTCATCGTATTTAACCAGGTTTTTAAAGTGCTCTAATTGGCCTGCATTTTTAACGATTTCAACAATAAACGACATCATAAAATCGGCACCGGTTAGGGTCTCGCCCACTAAATAACGCTTGCCTTCAAGACGGCTGTTAAAATAGCTAATCACTTTAGCGGTTTCTGCATCAGCATAGCCCTCTAAAAACTGGGTTTTAGCACCATCTTTTTGCACAAACATTTTGAGTAAAAGCGGTAAAATTGCTGAGCTTTCTGCAAAATGTAGCCATTGCTGGTAGTCAACGTAATCAGGGGTGCCTGCTTTTGGGGCAAATTTACCTTTGCCATATTTAGTGATCAGGTAATCTGTGATAGCGCCAGACTCGGCAATCACTAAGCCATCATCTTCTATAACTGGCGATTTACCCAGCGGATGCACATTTTTAAGCTCATCAGGGGCTAAAAAAGTCTCAGTGTTACGTTGGTAAGCAACAATTTCGTAATCGACCTCAAGCTCTTCTAGTAACCAAATAATACGTTTAGAGCGAGATTTATTTAAATGGTGTAGTTTAATCATTTTCTTCCTTATTGAGCTGTGTTGAATTACAACACAGCCTGAATGTTATTATAGTGGGCTGTTAATCTTTACTACGGTTTTACCAAAGTTCTTCCCACTGATCATGTCGTTAAATGCACTGATGGTGTTTTCAATGCCTTCTACTAGATGTTCGCGGTATTGAATTTTTCCGTCTTGTAGCCATTTTTGCATGTCTTGTGCAAATTCGTCATAGCGGTGGCCATAATCATCAAAAATAATAAAGCCTTGCATTTTGATGCGCTTAGTTAGTAATTGTCCCATTAACATGCCCATTCGGTCTGGGCCCTCAGGCAAACTGGTCGCATTATATTGCGATACCAAACCACAGATAGGCACGCGCGCTGAGGTATTAAGCAAAGGTAATACGGCGTCAAACACTTTTCCGCCCACATTTTCATAATAAACATCAATGCCTTGGTCACATGCTTTTTCTAATTGCTCGGCAAAGTCATCGGCTTTGTGATCAATACAGGCATCAAAGCCTAGCTTTTCAACGGCATGAGCACATTTTTCGCTGCCACCGGCAACTCCAACCACTTTACAGCCTTTAATTTTAGCAATTTGGCCAACCGTTGCACCGACAGGCCCCGTTGCTGCTGCAACGACCACGGTTTCACCTGCTTTAGGGGCGCCAATATCGAGTAAACCCATGTAGGCGGTAAAGCCAGGCATACCCATAATACCCAATGCGTATGAAGGGTTTGTTGGTTCTTTACCTAATGACATTAAGCCTTCGCCATTTGAGATGGCGTAAGTTTGCCAACCTGTGTACGCTAATACCCATTCGCCTTCGCTAAATTTATCGTTTTTAGATGTTTCTACTTGGCACACCGTTGCACCAACCATTACATCACCAATTTCGACAGGGTCGGCATACGATTTAGCATCGCTCATACGTCCACGCATGTAGGGGTCTAATGATAAGTAAATTGTACGCAACAGTACTTCGCCCTCTTTTAACGATGGAAGCTCTTTGCTTTTAAATTCAAAGTTGTCATTGGTAGGGGCGCCATGTGGGCGCGAGGCTAAAGTAAATTGACGGCTAGTTGTAGACATAAAAATCTCCAAAATAAAGTGAAAAAACCACCTATTACCGAATGTTTAAGCTTTAAAACAATACACGGCTCAACAATAATGCGCGGATAGGCAGATAAAATTTGTACCTTGATACACGAGCTTTGGGCGAGAGGGGGTTAATTCAACCTTTGCAAACATTTAATTAGAATAATTACTCTGTTTTTAGCATGCTAAATATATGGCTATCAAAATAGTGACCATTTTTATAAATTGCTTGTTTTAAAATAGCCTCGGTATTAAAGCCACTTTTAAGCAACGCCTTTATTGAGCCCGCATTACCAGCAAATACAGCCGCATAAATACGGTTTAAATTAGTACTTTTAAACACTTCTTTAGGGTCTGTTGACCTTTGCGGATTACAATTTGTTCAAACTAGGGGCGGTTTAATCGCGGCGCGAGGTTTGTAACCTAGTGGGCTAAGTCAAAACCGAGCAACAAAGAGTAAATAGCCCCTAGGCAGAACCCGAAGGGCAGCGCCTGTTTAGCATTAATGCTGCGTTATCGCCTATTTATGTGGAATAACCACACCTCATAGGCTCTGCCTTGCCTAAATACCAAACAGACTGTTGCAAATTTAACCTTGAAAGGTCAACAGACCCTAATAATCAACCCAATGGCTTGGGTGATAATTCCTTGCCCCCAATATTGCTGACTAAGCCAATAGCCAATTTCGCCACTGCGGCTATACTCAAATCCACCAGGAGTAATACCAATACACCCAACGCACAGGCCATCAACTTCGATGGCTTTAATGATGCCACATTTTGCTCCCTCGTTTACCCACCAATTCGCATCTGCCTGCGTATACGGAAATGGAATTTTAGAGGATAAATAGCGTGCTACTTGCTTATCGTTCAAAATGGTTACTATTTGAAAGGTATCGTGTTGCTTGAACTCACGTAAAATCATCATATGGTAAATAAGTTTATTATTATCAACCAATAACCTAGCAAGCTTTAGGCGTTTAAACAATGAAACTATCTTTTTAAAATTAAAGTGTATACAGCTATAACTTTGCTTTAAACTCTTTTAAAATATAATAAAAAGTACCTACACAGAGTCACTATGCACCCACACATTGCCGCCCTTTATAATAGCGCTAAAAAGCCCAGTCGTTTAATTATTGGCCTAATGAGTGGCACCTCTTTAGATGGTTTAGATGTGGCGCTATGTAAAATAACCGGAGCGGGTTTGCATACCCAAATAGAGGTATTAAAATTCACCACGGTTGAGTACAACGACGAGTATAAAACTAAAATAAAACAGGTGTTTGCTAAGCGCGAATGCGATTTAGAAGTGCTGACTTTGTTACATCCGTGGGTAGGTAAGCTCCATGGTGCTATGGTTAATCAGTGTTTAGCACTGTGGCAAGTAAATCCAGCCGATATTGATGTAATAGCCAGTCACGGGCAAACTATTTATCACTGCCCGCAATCCCAACATAACCACCACGATTTTAAAAATGGCACGCTACAAATTGGCGACAGCGATCAAATAGCGTTTACTACAGGCATTACCACGATAGGTGACTTTAGGCAAAAGCATATTGCTGCTGGTGGTGAAGGCGCACCATTAGCTGTGTATGGAGATTATTTGTTTTTTGCCAGCCCAAATGAAAATCGTATTTTACTCAACATGGGGGGCATTGCTAATTTAACATTTTTACCTAAAAACGGCGATACTGGAGCGGTCTTTAGCTCTGACATTGGCCCTGGCAATACTATTATGGATGCTTATGTACAGCATTATTTTAAAGGGCTCCATTATGATGAGGGAGCTAAACTTGCCAAAGCTGGTAAAGTGAATACAAAGCTTCTTGCTGCGCTTACCGATAACGCGTTTTTTAAATTACCACTGCCTAAAACAACCGGACCTGAGGTGTTTAATTTAGCTTATTTACGGGCGGCACAAATGCATTCAACGACACAAAGACTAAACCACGAAGATGTTTTAGCGACTTTAAATGCCCTTTCTGCCACTACGATTGCCAAGGCGTTAAATGACTGTGCTCAACATACTCAAGACTGTGTAGTATATGCCAGTGGTGGAGGTATTCATAATCCATTATTAATGGAGCAATTACTGATGCACTGCCCAAACATTAAGGCGTTTAAAAACACCGAGAATTTAGGCGTAAATCCTGATGCCAAAGAGGCCGTGCTGTTTGCTATTTTGGCAAATGAATGTTTGGCAGGGCAACGTCAAGGCTTAAATAATAACAACCAAGGGATTTTAGATATCACTATGGGTAAAGTGAGCTTTGCTGATTGAGTAATAAAAAACCAGTGGAAAAGTGTGCGCCAATAACTAAAAAAGCGAAAGTAAAGCTGTTCCCATATTAGCGAAATACTGACGTACTCGATGCGGCCTAGGCGGCGCTATATAAGTTGCAGGTGCAGTATAACCACTACCAAATTGGTTAATATGCATATCAAACTGCAAACTATTTTTTAACGTGCCGTGCTTACCATGCAAAATCATTTGCATCACAAAATCATGACTATGTGCTATTTGACTCAAAGTTAGGTTGACTCGCCCTTGTTCTAGATCAGATAGGTTGAGTGTTTTTTCTGTGTAGTATTGAGCCGCTCGTGCATTTGGCTCAGTTGCGCTGAGTGAAATAATATCACTTTCATGAGCAGCCTCAGGTAAAACGCATTGCAGTGTGATTTGATGCTGACTGTTAGCATCCTGCGATAGCGTTTCAAATTCCATGCTGTGACTCATTGCCGCAGACATAGGATCTTCAAATGACGGAAGTGCAAAGGTAAGTTGCACTATAGATTCGCTCATGAGGGGCTTCAAATGCTATTTTTGATTAATAATGCAGCTATTATTACCGATCATTATTGCAAAATTATGACTAAACAAAACGACTTCATACATGAGCTGGTTTAAATTACATTTTACAACTAAAGCTATTGTTTTAAATCAATATTATATTTAATAAATAAACTACAATGGTCGCTTAATAATATCGTTTATTAAATGCAAGGACACAACGAGGCCTTAGCTTAGCAATAACAATAATGCTTTTATCGAGCTTGCTGGTTGTTAATTAATGTTGCCTTTATTGTTAATTAAAGGTGTTTATTTGTGTGTGTTTTCTTAATTTTGCAATAAAATAGCTTGAAAAAAAACCAAGCTAGCCATAAAGTGCTTTTAAGAGCCCAAATACATAACACACTACCAAACAGGTTGTGGCGGGGTTGTGAGAATTAGATGGCACTAATAAAAAATAATTTATGGAAACTCTTCTGTTTTTTGCTGTTGGGTGGCTTAATTTTATTAAGCGTGCTTTTGGTTTACGAGTGGAAAAACATCAAAAAAGATTACCGCACGAGCTCCCAAAATCGTGTGGAATTTTCTGCGCAAGCACTTAAAAGCACCCTTAGAAATAAAGAGCTGATGCTAGATTTAATTGGTAGAGATATTCTCTCTAATAATAATTTACATGAAAAAACGTCGACAATTAAACTTCTTGATAATATTTTGCTAGAAAATCCCGTGTTATTAGGCTTTGGACTGTTTAATCCGCAAGGCGAGATTATTTATTACAGCTCAAACTTAAACGCTTCAACCATGATCAACCTGAAAGAAAATAAAAATACACGCCAAAGCTTTGCGCAAACCCTCGTATCAGACAAAATGGTATTAGGACAGACTTACTTTAATGAATCTTTACAAGAGTGGGTCATCCCAATAAGAAAAGCATTACGCGATAAGAGCGGCACAGTAATCGCGGTTATGACGGCAGGTATGGCGGTGTCGAGAGGGACTAAGTACTTAAATATTTTGCAAAGTAATCGTGATGATTACATCATGCTAGCAAGAGAAATAGATGGCTTTATTCAATACAGCTCGGTTAGAGATGCAGATATAGCAAGTTATATAAAAACCCAGACTAAAGAGGCATTGGGGTTATCGGGTAATGCTTTGATAGAGCAAACAGGTAAAACAAAGCAAACACTTAAATCTTCCGAGGAAGTGTTTAGCATAGAAACGACGGTAAAAGGCAAACCGTATATCACCTCAGCAAAATTTGATAACCGTTATCAGTTGTGGACTCTGTCACAAATGGCGATGCAACCAATAAAAAATCTGTATTATTGGAAAGTTGGCTTGTATGTCCTAGTTTATGTGTTTATTTGTATGGTGCTATTTTTTGGTTTTAGGCTTATTGCACGTGCTGAAAAAAAGCGTATTGATGAGCTATTCCATCTTTCAAGACATGATGATTTGACCAAACTCCCAAATCGAAAAGCGTTACGAGATAGCTTTGAAGAGAAAAAAGAAACATCGTTTAGCTTAGCAATCATTAACATTACCAACTTGCGTTCTATGAATAATCGCTTTGGCATGGAGTTTGGCGATAAAGCGATAAAAACCTTTGCTGGCTTTTTAAAAACAACATTTTTATCACCCTATTTAGTATTTAGAAATAGTGGGAATGAATTTTGTATTATTGCACCTCACACTTTTGATGAGCAAAACAGACGTGCATTCGAGCATATTTTAGAGTCAGCAATCCAGCAATATGAAACCAACAATAGTGAACGATTACTTAATATAAGTGTGGGCATAGCCTGTTATCCAGAGCATGGTATAACAAAGAGTAAGCTCGTACGAAGTGCGCATTTAGCTAACCAGTGGGCAAAAGATACCGGCCAATGGCTGTGTCATTATCATGCTGATATTAAACAAGCTTACTTACGTCGTTTAAAAGTAGAAGAGCGGCTTAATATGGCGTTAAACGAGCAGTCATTGTCTATGGCGTATCAGTGCCAAGTAAATGAACAGGGTAAAATCCATGCTATGGAGGCACTCATTCGTTGGCAAGATGGTGAGCTTGGTATGGTATCACCCGCTGAGTTTATTGCTATTGCAGAGCAAAGTGATTTAATTTTTAAAATTGGTGACTTTGTTTTAGCGCGATCTATTGGTGAGTTTGCAAAAATGCAGCAACACAGCAATACCCCTCTTGAATTGGCAATAAACATTTCAGTAATGCAATTTCAAAGTAGTGTATTTATTCCTACATTATTACACAGTTTAGAGACGCACAATGTTACTGCGCAAAGTATCATTTTAGAAATAACAGAATCCCTCTTTATGGATAATCTTGAACATGTGATTGATACGATTAAGAGCTTAAAGTCACGTGGAATACGCTTTTCAATGGATGATTTTGGCACCGGATATTCGTCATTAAGCTTATTAAGAAACTTACCGATAGATGAACTGAAAATAGATAAGAGCTTTGTTGATGATATTTTGGTGGACTCTAAATCAAATAGTATGGTGCAAAGTATTATTGCCATTGCCAACAGCCATAACTTAAGTGTTATAGCTGAAGGCGTGGAAGAACAGGCACAGTTTGATATGTTAGTTGATATTGGCTGTAAACGTTTTCAGGGGTATTACTTTTATAAACCAGTGGCAGCAGCAACGGTTATTGAATACCTAACGGTTAATTAACTTATCCTGCAAATACTGTGGTGGCACGGCTAAGGCGGTCATTCACAGCCCCCCACTCACTGCTTACTGGCGGCTTTTCGATATAAATATTCATCGGTGTTGTCTCATCGATATGATGCAGCGTTTTATACATGTTTTTAGCATACTCAACAGGGCAAGCACTTAGCTTAGTAATGTACTGAGGCGAAATGTGATTAGCTAATAACTGTTGCTCTGCCTTGGTTGAATAGATTAAATAATGTGTTTGCAAATGGGGAGTGTTACTCAAAACACTTTGAAAGTCTGCGCTATTAATAAGTATTGCAGGAGCATGGGGCTGATAATGCGCCTTTACATTGCCAGGCACTGCCTCATTATGTGAAAGCGGTGTAGTGACATTCAGTCCGGTTTTTTGCAAAATATCTGCAGCGGATATAGGTCCTGGGCGTAAAATGCGAAGCTGCTCAGTGGTGGCATCAACAATCGTTGATTCAATACCCACATCACATTGACCGCCCTCTAATACCGCGCTAATTCGGCCATTTAAATCGCGCATAACATGGGCTGTGTTTATTGGGCTTAGTTGTTTGTAGCGATTAGCTGAGGGAGCTGCAAGCCCAGTATTTAATTGTTTTAAAACGGCTAAAAATTGCGGATGTGCTGGTACGCGTAAACCAATGCTATTCAAGCCACCTGTTACAGGGCTATTTAAATTATCTTTTGTATTTAAAATAAGTGTGAGCGGGCCTGGCCAAAAGGCTTCAGCAAGTGTAATCGCTGCCTTATTTACATTTTTTGCCCAGTAGTGCACATGTGATAGTTCAGGAATATGCACAATTAATGGGTGGTTTGTTGGGCGCCCTTTAGCGGCAAATATTTTTGCTACAGCATCACTATTGCTCGCATCGGCAGCAAGGCCGTACACAGTTTCTGTGGGTAAGGCAACGCATTCGCCCGCTTTTAATAGTGCCACGGCTTGGTTAATACGCTCTTCAGTATTCAAAAATTGAGTGGGTTGTAATGATGTCATAATAACTCTTAAGGATTACAAAACTGGCAATATGTTGCATCAGCAACGCGTTTTTTATTCGTTTCAATGTGGCTAAAGCCGCAACTATCACATACTGAAGTAGTTGATTTCATTTGTTCTGTTGGCATATTACATAGCTCACAGGGCAAGCCTTTTGTGACCTGTTTAGCAACAAAGTTAGGGTTTTGGCACTGTGGGCATGTTGATGATAATCGCCTTGCAAGATCTTCTGCAGCTCGGCTAATAATTACTTGGCGTTGCGGGCTATACATGGCCCTCAGATCAGGCGTGATTGTACCTGTGCTTGGCGTTTTTTCTGTATACAAAGCAATAAGCGCTTCTATGCTAAGCCCTTTATGAAGCGTTTGGGTGTCGTCAAGTATCCAATGCTGGTTTTCATAGCGCTGACATGCAGTAGTGATTGATTCAGCACTGGTTTCACTGCTAATGCTTAAGCTGCTCGGCGAAAATGGCCCACCAGAGTATCCATAAATAGCATTGTTATTGTGTTTATCATAAAAACAAATAACTTCTTCGTCCCAGTTCATTAAACCCGGATACGGCCCACCCCCAAAACTGCCTTCACTGCCAAGCCCAAATTGCTCGCCTGTGAGTTCACATGCGCGCTGAGCTTTTGTCAGTGCCGCTGTGTTGGCACTACAATGACGTTGTACTTCGTGACTAAACATCCCAAGTGTATCGGTATCAAATAAATCAGTAGTGAATACCTCAAAACCAAGTGGCTCCAAAGCGGGAGCTACTAAAGGCGCCTTTTTATGTTTCGTGGCAATGACTATCTTTGGCATAGCTTATATTGGCTCATTAGAGGCTGAAATAGTTGAGAAATGTCCATTTTCGAACTGCTCTAGGGTATTATCATCGCCCCAGCGAATGAGAGTGAGCCAATGGTTATCAATCAGCTCCTTCACCATGACATGTTTGTTATAAATTGCCGCGATTGCCGATTGCGGCGCAGCAATATATACATTAAGGCGAATTGGTTCGTGCATCCATTTTTCCCCATTGTGCAGTGACTGCATGGCTAAGCCAATACGAAGGTCACCGCCATTACCTTCAAATAATCCAATATTACCGCCGACTGCATTGTGGAGTATTTTATTACCACTGCCGTATTTATGGTTGTCGGTAACCGAGGCATTATATTGACTATTGATCCAATGGGTTACTATCATGGGTGCGGTCATGATCAGTTCTAATACCGCAAATTCGTTATCGTTTTCCCATTCATAATCATGTAAAAAACAGCGTCCTTGTAAGTTAACACTGCGAGTCCATGCTCGTGGTGCAACAATAAAGGCGGCGTTATTAGCAAGCCCCCATTCTGGGCGTACTTGCGACCAATCGCGGGCACGCTGATGATAAGCATGGTTAATTTCATCCGCGGTTTTATTAACTAACTGCGGGTCGATATTTACTAAGCGTTCTTGCTGAGCGGTTTGCGTGGCAACAGTTAGCCATTTTTTCAGATTGTCATTAAGCTCGGTATCGTAAGCGGTGATGACATCCGTGGTTGTGTTATGAATAGCGGCAATAAATTGCGTGCTATGTGCCAGTGTTAGCCCTCGCTCTTTAAGCGCTTGGCGCACTTGGGTATCGTTTAGTAAGTTAGCCAGCACGCGTACATTAACTTCGCCACTTTGCCCTCCACAGGCTCCACATTCTAGGCCAGCGCTGTGCAAGTTATTAGTTGTATGACTGGCGTGACCTACCAACATAACATGCGGCGCAAACTCTTTTATTCCTAAGGTGTTAAGCACTTTTTGAGCTAAGTCGGTTTTGTCTTTTAGTGTCAGTTGTTGCTGGTTTTGTGTTAATTGCCAGTCGGTGGTTGCGCACTTTTTAGCTTTACCTTTAGATAAAAAGGTATTTTTTATTAATTTAAATGCATACAGCCAGCCTGCTGATTCAACCATAGAAAACGATGAGGGGGCTGATTTTGACCAACTTTGCCATGTAGCACTATTTTGACGAGATGCTTCAAGCGCCGCGTCTTTGCGTGTTTGTGTGGCATGTATAGCTGGTTTGAGTAGCCCGGGTAGTTGAGGACGAGTAATTGCACTACCATTTTCTTGATATTCTAGTGGCAAGCCAAAAAAACCGGCAAAGCCGAAGGTTTCTATATTTTTACTTTGCGATTCAAGCGCGCGGCGAATAACCTCTGAGCGTACATCAATACAAAACACCGCTTGTAATTGAGCGTTGTTCACTGGGGTTTTAGTGGCGCTTTGCAGTGCATGATTAAGCGGGTATTGATAGCTCAGCTCCAGTGCTTTTGCCCACACCCATAATGGCTTTTGTGCTAATTTGTGTGCATGCAGGCGCTCAACTACGAGTGACTTTTCTTGCTGCCACTGACTTTGTAGTTGTTTAAATGAAGCACTATCATGATCTGCCAGATACTGCCAAATAACCAAGTCCCATGCCATTCGCATGGCCAGTAGCTGTTTCATATCATCTTTGGGTTTAGCGTAAAGTTGGCCTTGGAATCGCAAATACGCCAACCACGATGCCCAACCATTAATATCTAAAAGCAGCGAATGAGCATATAACTCTAACGAGTCGTTATCTATATTAAGGGTTGAGAGTGTTAGTGCAATCAGTTCATCAGCGCAAGTGGGCAGTCGTTTAAAGTAGCCATTTAAATGTTTTTCATCCATTACAATACTAATGCCTTTATCCGCTTGAATAACGGTTAACCAATGGCGATATAAAGGTGATTGTGATGATGTGTCATCACCATGAAGCATAGGGCCAAGCTGCTGATAATGTGCGGCACAAAACTGACTCAGTTGATGGGTGATTTCATCATGCCAAGCCATTTTATGTTTATTGCGCTGCTGGTCGAGTAAATCTGCAATGTTGTGCCAATCCACTAAAGGAACATCAATGTGAAGGGTTTTTATGAGTTGCTCATGCGTAAAGTCACTGTTAAGTAACTTGGCTGCATCGGCTAAGTGGTTATCAGTAATTATGCCGTTGTCGTACTTGTGCTGATAAAAGTCTTTAGGCATGAGCATATTGGCATTACATAAGGTATCAATGCGTGCGCTTACATCTTCAATAGGCAGGTGGCGCATTTCCCAAAATGGGTTAACGGCAATCATCTGATCTAAAGGCCAGTTTGGTGCTATGTAACCGCATACTTTATTAAGTATGTTGTTTTCAGTGTCACTTAACGATAATGCCGTGTGATTTGAATGCGTTTGATTGCTCATTTTGATTCCTCAACGGTGATTCCAGCTGCATGATTTTTTAAATCGGTGTGGCCATTATTAGGTAAATTTATCGGCCATATTTTTAGGGTTAACCGCGTAAACCACTCATCTAAATACAAACCTGCAAATAATAGGGTGGAAAGTGATTTAACCTGTGGTCGCCAAGACTGGTAGCGTAAAAAGTAGCTGGCAATCATTAACGTTAAAATAAGGGCTATTACCCAGCTATCGGCGAGGCTAAATGCAGCTTCGCGCCACTGCTCAAGCTCTAGTGCTAAAGTAAATATATTTTTAGCAACCACATAACTAATAACAACTAATAGTGCGACTAGCAGTTTTTTACTGTGAGTTTGCACGCTAGAAGCGCCATGTTGGTTGGCCAGTAAAATAGTTAAAGCCGATGCTAAAAGTAGCCACACACTGACCGCGCCTTGATAGCCGCTAATGAACCATGCAGCGCTAACTAGGGTAATCGACACCAATGCCCCCGTTAACCAAGCAAAGCACGTGGGTGATTGTTTTGGAATGTGGCGGCGAATCAGATCTTCGTTTACACCGTTGCCTGAGTTTAAAAATGCAAAGGCTTTATAGGTTGAATGAGTAACAAGGTGAAGCAGAGCCAGTTCAAATAATCCCAGCGCACATTCTATGAGCATTAATCCCATTTGCGCACTGGTAGACCAAGCAAGCCTTACTTTAACGCTTATTCGGGTAGTCATTATCAAAGCGCTGATCACCGTAGTTAAACCAGCAATAATTAAAATTAACCACTGTGCAGCCGCAGCTTGAATAAACAAAGGCGCAAATAAAATTAATAAAAAGCCACCTAAATTTATCACCCCAGCATGCAATAAGGCACTGACGGGTGTAGGCACCTCAACCACTTTGATTAGCCAGCCATGCATAGGCAACTGAGCACATTTGATTAAAGCTGCAAAAGCGATTAAAAAGGCCGCGAGTTGTTCAGCCAAAGATAGCGGTAGTGTGGTGGTGTGATAAAAAGTAGTGATATCGCTAATGTATAGGCTGTTGTGAGTAACCGATAAAATAATAAATGCGACGAGTAATAAGGATTCGGCTACGCGTGCCACAATAAACTTTTTATGAGCGGCGAGTACCGCACGAGGGCGCTCAGGATAAAACATTAATAGCTTGTGCAGTGCTAAACTAATTGCCACCCAGCCTAGCCAAAATAGCGCTAAGTGATTGCTCATAACTACAATCAGCACTGCGGTTACGGTTAATAGCAGCCAGCGCCAAAAGTAGTTTACACGTGGCTCACCTTGCATATAGTGTTTGCAAAACCGAATTAATATTAGCGTTATGAACAGGATTAGTCCTAGCATAATAGCGCGGGTCACTGAGAGCGATAAGAAACTCAGTAAATCAAAGGCAAAAATACGATAAAGTGCAACGGCACTGATAAATGCAACACTATTAAATAGCATCACTTTAAACAGTACATTGCCATTTGAGGCACAAGGTTGTCGGCCAATTAGCCACGCTGCTATAAATGTACTCAATGGCATCATTAGTAATAACAACGAAATAATATACTCGCTCATTCAGTGCTCCTTATTTAGTTATTGGAGTATGACAAACTAGATAACTAAATAAAAATAGATATAATGCATATAAACGTTCTATAAAAGAGAACTATAATGAGCCGTTTGAACTACCATCACTTGTATTATTTTTGGTCTGTTGCCCGAATTGGTAACTTAACCCAAGCCGCTAAAGAGCTGCATTTATCGCAGTCAGCGCTCTCCACTCAAATTAAACAGCTAGAGCACACCATTAATATTGAGTTATTTGAACGTAAAGGACGTACCTTGGCGTTAACCGATATGGGAAAGCGGGTGCAAATGTACGCTAACGATATATTCACTAAGGGCGAAGAACTGTCGTCTTTTATTCATAAAGGGATGATTTCCCAAACTCAGCATTTATCAATCGGGGTGCTTAATACGCTCTCTCGTAACTTTATCGAGGAATTTATAAACCCTTTAATGAGTAACGACGAAGTACGCTTTTCGCTTACTGCAGGGCGTATGGATGGGCTGTTAAATGGTTTGGCAGAGCACGAACTGGATCTAGTTTTAACTAATAAACCAATCGGGCTTGAGCATTACGATCAACTATGGCAAAGCCAGTTGGTATCTCGCCAGCCATTAGCCATAGTGGGCCCTGCAGATAAAAAAACACGCGGTCAATTTCCTACCGGTTACACAGATGCACAATGGGTGCTACCCAGTAAAACCTCCGCGATTAGAGACTCATTTAATGCTTTGTGTGCCCGCTGGCAATATCAGCCAAAAATAAAAGCAGAGGCTGATGATATGGCTATGCTGCGATTACTTGCTCGTGATAGTGGTGCACTATCGGTATTGCCCTCAGTCGTCGTAAAAGATGAAATAGAACAAGGCCTATTAGTTGAATACCAACGTTTACCTGATGCATTTGAGCACTTTTATGCCATTACCGCACAGCGCAAATTTGTACCTGATATACTCAAATCATTGCTCGCCAAAACGTGTTAATTACTTTTAAACTAACGTTTTTATTAAAATATTTTATGCTTGAATAATAAAAAAAGAATTAAAGGTTTTAATTAGATGGCCGACAAAGTACTTAATTGTACTGAAGATTAAGGATAATCATGGTTAATAAACTACAAGGCAATTATGCTAACCTAAATGCGTTGCTTGCCCAATCAGTCAATAATTCAAACCACAGCAATGTGTCCACAGGCTTACAATCGAGAGCTCACTTAGCGCCAAGCACGGCAACAATCACTGATGAAATGCTCAGTCAGTTTAGTGACCAACAAGTCGATCAAATACTTAATCAGCAATTATCCTCGTTACTCACGATTTCCAGCGCACCCAGTGGCTCAAATTATAAGCTCTCCAGTGAAGAGGTTGCGCTGCGAACGGTTATCAGCTCTCAGCAAGAGGGCCTATTAAAAAATGAAAGTAGTGATCAGTTAATTGAGCGTTTAAACAGCTCGGTAAAAAATATTCAAGGCGCTTATGCTAACACTAGCGATATTTTATCAAACTTGGGGCAGCTTGGGTTCAATCAAAAAACGTTTTTAGCATCTAGCCAACAGCGTGTTGAACGCTCACTTAATCCTTTCATGGAAAGCTTTAATCGCGAGCGATTTGAAGACGATGTTAACTATGGGTTTGAGCTTTCGGTAAAAACCAAAGAAGGTGATGTTATCAATATCGCCTTTCATTCTGCGCAAGGTTATGATGAGGAAACAGGAGAAACCACTGACGAATTTAGCGTAAGTTATGAAGTAGATGGCGACTTATCTGAGACTGAACACCAAGCATTAACGCAAGTACTTTCTGGTGTTGGTGAAATGGCGGATGAATTTTTTAAGGCTAAACAAAGCGCTTACAGTCGTTACGTACCCGCAAACCAAACTGATTTAGATTTAAGCTTTTTAAGCAATTTTGATAATAAACAGCTTTCGGGTTTTGATTTGTATTTTTCAACGTCAGAGGGAAATACTGTCGATGCTGATGGAGCGATGCTCGGAACAGATAATGAGCTTAATTTAAGCTATACCCTTGATGAAGATTCTGAGCAGCAAATACTGGAGTTCGAATCGGTAAACGGACAAAACAATATTGATTTTTCGCTTGATATGTCAACCATTGGCGCTCAAGACAAAAGCCAAATGCAGCAATACATAAAAGCGCTTGATAAAAGTTTAGAAGATAGCCAGCTCAATAGCTCTGAGAAAAGTACACGTTCGGCGTTTGGCCAAAAAAGTGATGAAGTAATGAAACAAGGGTTGGCTGTATTTAAAAGTGCGTTTAGTAGTATGTCATCAGCCGCTGAGCGCTATAGTCAAATAGAGTCAGTAGCTACACAGCAGTTTACTAACGGACGCGAGCTAGTAGCTGATTTGGTTGACAATATGATCACCCGTGATCCACGTTATCAAGGACTAGGAAGTAGTGATAAAAATTCCCTAGGTGACGGGATTTCTAAGTTAGCTGATTTTGATGCGAAATTTTCTTTTGCAATGGATCAAGGTGATTACATAGCAACAAGCACCACAAAGCTGAGTCAAAATACAGAACACCAAAAGTCAGCAGGATTAACTGGGGTTACTCAAGATAAAGCGGCGAGCACCCGCTTTAATTATGAAGAAGGTAACCGCTCTGACATCCCCCCTGATTATTATGATAAACAAGAAAATTACACTATTGGCACGGCTGTAAAAAATAACGAATTGGTTGGCGTTGATCAGGCTCATGAGGTGGATGTAGATAAAAAAGTGTATCAGTTTAATCCCGAAATATCTCAATACGAGCTAAAAAAGGAATTAAAAGAAACAACCACCAGTGAGAGCAATATTCGTCTTATTAACGATATTTGGCTCGAGAAAAATGAAGATAGTCATCGTATGGATGAAAGAAAACGACTCAGTGGTGTGGGGGCGACGAATGAGTTTAGAACAACATCGAGTTATTCACATACGCAATTAGTGACGTTAATCGGTGATTTAGATAAATTAGAACAAAACAAAGAAGCCAAACGTGAGTACTTAGCGGTTTTATCGCAAGTGAATGATTTTATGGATAAAAGTAAATAAATTTTATTCACTTCAGTTCGATTATGGGTATAGTAGCTAAAATGCTATTTAAGTATAAGATTATGTTAAAACAATTAATTTTACTCTTTATTTTGACTCTACCACTGGCAGTGAATGCAACGCTCAAACCACACTCAGACGCTATGACTGCTAAGCGTTTACTAAGCGAACACGATAAATTTGCTAAGCAATACCAAGCATTTTCGCCCACATTGCAAGACGTTGCATTGATGCAAAAATTAGCAGGTAAAGAGCTGTTAGTGCTTTTAGGTAGCTGGTGTCATGACAGTGCTCGCGAAGTACCTCGATTAATAAAGTTACTTGATGAGTCTAAGGTTGAACTTTCGAAAATAACCTTTGTTACTGTAGGTTATGACAAACGTGATGAGGCAGGTATTGCGCTAGCGCATGACTTACAATATACCCCCACTTTTATTATTAAGCATAACGGGGTTGAAATTAACCGCGTAGTAGAAAAACCCAGCGGCACTCTCGCCCAAGATTTGACCTTGGGCTTATAGCCAGTATTATGTTCGAGGTTTTATTATTACACAGGCCAGTCGGCGGCGTCTAAGTCATCTAACTGTGCATCGCAGTGCTCATTCCCTTGCCATTTGGCAATATATTCACCGTGTGGGTCGTATTGCTGGGTTTGTTTTGCCAAATTAAAGTGTCGCCCACCGCGCGGATCGACCCCAACCCCAGCAATATATTGCCAGTTGCCCCAATTAGCGGCTACATCGTAATCAATAAGTTGTTGTTCAAAGTAAGCAGCGCCATAGCGCCAGTCTAGTTGTAGTTCGTTGACCAAACAGCTGGCTGCAATTTGTCGTGAACGGTTAGTGATAAAGCCCGTTGCGTTAAGCTCTTTCATAATAGCGTTAACCAGCGGATAAGGGGTACTGCCTTGGCACCATTTTGCAAATCGATTTGGACTAAAGGTTGTAAGTGGCGGGCTTTGTTTTTTACCTTTAAAAGTAAATAACTGATGCTTCACATTAACTGCATGCCACTTAAAATACTCACGCCAGAGTAATTCAAACTTGATCCAGTAAGTTGATTCATTTCCCCCATGCTGCGCTTCATAAGCATCTACTGCACAAAAAATTTGCTTGGCACTAATACAACCAAAAGCCAGCCAGCTACTAAATTTAGTTGATTTATCAAAGCCATCCAGCTCATTACGGGTGATTTTATAGCTGCTTGGTAAAGCTGATGAAAAGTACTGTAGACAATGCGCAAGGCCGGCTTTGTGTCCACCTTGGAGTAAAGGGTTTCCTGTTGGCGGCTCTGATATAGGCTGTTTAGCACATAAAATAATAGGCGGTGGAAGTCTTTTTGCTGAGAACGGCACTGCGGATAAACTGATACCAGTGGCTTCGATTTTTTTTCTAAAAGGGGTAAAGCCGGTTGGTAAATCAGCAAGTTCAAAGGGCAGTTGTTGCTGTTGATATAAGGTATCTTGCATCACAGATTTAAATACCACAGTAGCGCATTTCGATTTAAGCGCGGTAATTTGGCGTTGCTCATAAACGCCTATTTGCTCGCTATAAACAACTTCATCAATGCCAAGCTCATTAATACGCTGTGTTAATACCCTTACCGGATCGCCTTCTAAAATATGCAAGGTTTGGCCAAGCCCTAAAACAGACTCCTGTAGCTCGTATAGGCTTTGCATTAGAAAGCGATGTTTATGTACACCATAGGGTTTTTGTTGATGGTTATTGCTTTTAAACCAAGCAGGATTGATCACAAATACGATATCAAGTTCACATTGTTGTTGTGATAAATCATTGAGTATGGGGTTGTCATCAATGCGCAAATCATTTTGCAGCCAATACAGAATACGTTTTTTCATACTTAAGCTCTGGTTTTTAAAATCATTAACTTTACGAAGCAAAAGTGGGTAGGGATTAGTTTTGAGGTGTTTAATAGGGCTTTAAAAAGAGGCGGCAACAATACCGCCACTCATTTTTTTCTAACTTTATTTTAAATAGCTGATTTTTGCTGTGCTATCCAGTCATTAATTACATCTTCAAGTACCGCCATAGGGAGTGAACCTTGACCAATAACGGTATCGTGGAAGCTGCGAATATCAAATTTTGCGCCTAGCTGTTTTTCTGCTTTGGCACGTAGTTCGCGTATTTTAATTTCGCCCATTTTGTATGAAAGCGCTTGGCCTGGCCAAGAAATATAGCGGTCTATTTGATCTTCCACTGCGCTTTGTGGCAAAGCGGTATGATCAGCCAAATAATCAATCGCCTTTTGGCGGCTCCAGCCAAAGGCATGAATACCGGTATCAACCACTAAGCGCACAGCGCGCCACATTTCGTAGCCTAAACGGCCAAAGTCACTGTATGGGCTTTGGTAAAAGCCCGCTTCTTTACCTAAACGCTCTGTATAAAGTGCCCAGCCTTCGCCAAAAGCAGAGTGACTAAGTGTGCGTCTAAATTTAGGAACGTCTAATTCCATTGCAATGGCGTTTTGTAAATGATGCCCAGGTATGGCTTCGTGCAGACTAAGTGCTTCTAAATTATATAAAGGCTGTAGCTTTGGAGTTGAGGCTAAAAAGTAAGTCCCCGGTGAGCGGTTATCAGCAGGTGGCATATAAAACGCACCGCGACTCGCTGAGCCTTTTATAGTAAAGGTGTTACGCGGCAAATGGCCAAAGTAAGTGGGGAGTTTGCCATACATTTTTTGGGTTATAAAAGCGGTCTTTTCGAGCAAGTCTTGGGGATCGGTTGCGTAAAATTGCTCATCGGTTGCCAAAAATTCTAAAAACTCGCTATAGCTGCCATCAAAGCTAACTTCATCAATAATACTTTGCATTTGCGCTTTGATGCGTGCCACTTCTTTAAGGCCAAGCTCATGGATTTGCTTGGGGGTCGCATTTGTTGTGGTGTAATAATTTACTGTATATTTGTAATAATCAAGGCCCCCTTTGATGCTTGCAATACCGGGCTGCGCTCTACAATGTGGCATATACTCGTTTTCAAAAAAGTCGTAAAAGTGCTCGTAAGCAGGCACGACTTTTGAGGCAATTAACGCTTTAGCTTTATTTTGGTAAGTTTCTTTTTGCGCTGCAGTAAATGTATTAGGGATGCGAGTAAATGGCTCATATAAGGCGCTATTCTCAGGTTGTTTAACTATATGGGCGCTAATACTTTGGCCATAATTTTTAAACGTTTCGCAGTAGTGGGTAAAACCAGTTTGAATGCCTTGCTTCAGTAAATTAATGTTTTGCTGATTAAAGCGCGGGTAATCACCAAGGCTCACTAAAAAGGCATCGTAATCCTCGGCGGTTAAAAAGGCCATGTTAGCCGGCGCTTCTGCAAAGTAAGTATGCCAGCCACTTAAAAAATTAACCGGAAAGTATTTATCTTGGTAAAGGTAGCTTTGCTGCTCGGTTTCTCGCTCATATTTAAACAAGCGGTAGTTCATTAACTGCTCGCTATTGAGCGTTTTAGGATCAATGCTGGCTAAGTTTTTTAGTACGCTGTTGTTGTAAGCTTGGCGCTTCGCAATGGCTTGCTCGCTCCAATCGGGTAGGGGGCCGTTGGGCTTCCAACCATCAGGATCAGTTCTAAAAAATATTTTCTCAGCTTTGGCGTTTTGCCAGTGGTTATCAATAATGGTTTTTAAATCGCTGTTACTGTCGGCTAAGCTTGGCAGCGAGGTGGCTGCTAAGGCAATAGCTAAAATTGTTTTTTTTAGCATGTTGAATTTCACTTTTTAAAATTTTAATTATTATTTATGCGCGCTGATTTTATGATAATAACAAGTTCACTCAATTAATGCGTTGGTTTTTAACAGCAGTCTAGCTTATTGTTTTACTGGTGTTTAAAATAAAACATATTGGGGTGGCGATATTTAATAACGTATTTTGCTAACCGATAAGGCGAATAGCCAACACCCAAATATTTATTGAGCATTTCATGCTTAGCTTTGCAGGTTCGAAATCCGATTATGATGAAGAAAAATGGATTGGGATTACTCGCTGTACTTGGAAAAAAATGTCAGATAATGCACATGAGTTTGTATTGGCAGGTCACACACCATTAATTGGCCTGATACACAAAGCGTTAGAATAACTATTTAACTTTAGGTATTAAAATAAAAAGGATTTTTGAAAATGTTGTGCCCTCGAACAAATACACCATTGGAGCCTATATTAGTTGGCGGTATCACTGTTTATACATCGTCGTTAGGCGGCGTTTTTTTCGATAACAGCCAAATTTTTAAATTTAGCTCGCCAGAGTTAAAACATGGTCAGGTTTTACTTAAGTATTTGAGTAATTATGCCGAAGGTGAGGGTGAAGTCGCAATGCGAGTAAATTGCCCTAAATGCCCAAGCATAGTGATGATGCGTAGGTATTTTTCACCGCTAAAAGCAGTTGAAATAGATGAATGCCCAAGCTGTGCAGGAATATGGCTTGATAGTGGCGAATTAAGCAAAATACACGAAAACCATTTAACACCCAAAGAACGAAAACTGCTAGCCCATGAAATGGCCACCAATCATGGGTTTATAACTATTAAGCCGCCAAAATCAAAATATTACCCCAAAGCGCCTAAAAATGTTCAAGGCACCACAGTTGAACGGCTGGTGCAATTAGCATTAATTAATTTTGAATCATAAAAAACGGCGTACTATAAAGTACGCCGTTTTATTAAACTGACTTAATCAAAATCGTTATGACTTATTGCGGTTTTCTTTACTAAACGCACGAATTTTACGTTTTTGCGACAGGGTTACTTTATTAGTACGCCCTGCAAATGGGTTATCGCCTTCTCTAAATTCAATTTTGATTGGCGTACCCATAATCTTAAGTGCTTTACGGTAGTAGTTCATTAGGTAGCGTTTGTAGCTATCAGGTAAATCATGAACTTGGTTACCATGAATGACGATACGCGGTGGGTTATAACCTCCAGCATGCGCATATTTAAGCTTAACACGACGACCGCGAACAAGCGGTGGCTGGTGATCTGCTTGTGCCATATCCATGATACGACGTAACATAGCGGTGCTTATACGTTTAGTTGCCGACTCATACGCTTCGTCAACTGATTCAAATAAATGACCAACACCCGTACCATGTAGCGCAGAGATAAAGTGCAAGCGGGCAAAATCAATAAAGCCTAAGCGACGATCAAGCTCAGTTTTAATACGATCTTTAACGTAGTTATCTAGGCCATCCCACTTGTTCACGGCAATAACCAATGAGCGCCCTGAGTTAAGGGCAAAGCCTAATAAGCTTAAATCTTGATCTGAAATACCATCGCGGGCATCAACCACTAATAGCACAACGTTACAATCTTCGATTGCTTGTAGTGTTTTAATGACTGAGAACTTCTCAACCACGTCACTTACTTTTTTGCGTTTACGCACACCGGCTGTATCGATAAGAATATATTCTTTATCATTACGGGTCATCGGAATATAGATAGAGTCGCGCGTTGTACCTGGCATATCGTATACAATAACGCGATCTTCACCCAGTATACGGTTAGTAAGGGTTGACTTACCAACGTTAGGACGACCAATAATAGCCAGCTTTACCGGCTTGTCGGCAAACGCTTGGTGATCGGTGTCATCTTCTTCACCTTCTTGATATAAGTCGATAAGTTCTTCATCGTCATCGGCTACATCTTCATCAAGTGCGGCAAGTTCAGCAATAACTGGCTGAAGTGTTTGCTCAAGCAGTAAAGTAATACCACGACCATGAGCGGCAGCGATATGATGAACTTCACCAAGTGAAAGTTGATAAAACTCAGCACAGTTCGAGTCAGCATCAATGCCGTCTGTTTTATTGGCTACCACAAAGCACTTTTTCTCTTGCTTACGTAAGTGGTTAGCAATAGCTTGGTCAGCCACTGTCATACCCACGCGGGCATCAACTAAAAATAAAACAATATCCGCTTCTTCAATGGCTAGTAATGACTGATCAGCCATTTCGGTTTCGATACCTTCTTCTGAGCCATCAATACCACCCGTATCTACCACGATAAATTCAAAGCCGTCGTAATTTGCTTGGCCATATTTTCTATCACGCGTTAAGCCAGGAAAGTCGGCAACGAGTGCATCACGAGTACGTGTTAAACGGTTAAATAATGTGGATTTGCCCACATTGGGTCGCCCTACAAGAGCGATCACGGGAAGCATAAACTACCTCTTTAAAAAACAACAAAAGGCTTCGCAGTGCGAAGCCTTACAAAAAATAATTAACTATTAGTGCCTTACACTAATAGTAGACAGTTAGTTCGGTATTTTTACCGCGCTAACTTCACCATCACGGGTGTATAAAATCAACTTATCGTCAGCAACAACAGGCTCAACAAAAAAACCTGAGCTGTCAAAGTCTTCACGAGATACTAGCTCGCCAGTGTCTTTATTTAACCAATGCAAATTGCCTTCTTGGTCACCTAACGCTAAATAATTACCGGCAACCGCTGGGCCTGTTAAGTACCAGCCACGAAGAGCGGGTTGGCTCCAACGTTCAATGCCTGAATCTTTATCAAGTGCATAAACAACGCCGTTACTATCAACAACGTAAATTGTTTGCAAATCCATGGCAATTTCACGGTAGCTGCTGTATTCACGTTTCCATACAACATTACCAGAACGAATATCAACTGCTGATAAGTTCCCATTGTATGCAATCGCATAAGCAAACGGGCCACTAATAAGTGGTTGTGTATCAACATCAACTAAACGCTCAAACTCTGATGCGCCTTTTGCTACTGCAATTTCTGCGCTCCACGCTGAGTAGCCGCTCTCAGAAATTAAAACACTGAGCTTACCTGTTTCAAGGCCAACCAACACACCACCATTAGCGACGGTTGGTGAACTTTGACCGCGTAAGGTAAGTGCTGGCACTTCTTGCTCAAAACTCCAGCGCTCTTCACCCGTATCAGGATGCAGGGCCAGTAACTTACCTGATGCTAAATTAACAAACACTAAACCATCGCCTGCAGCAGGTTTAGACAGTGATTCGCCGGGCACTTTTTTACGCCATACCTCTTTACCTGTCTCACGATCAAGGGCAATGACATAGCCATGTTCTGAACCTAAATAGATTTTACCATAAGCTTGTAATATTCCGCCTGATAATTTTGCACTATCGTTATCGCTCCAAGGCCAAAACGATAAATCATGACGAACATCGGTTTCCCAAAGCGTATCACCATTGGCAAGTGATAACGCTTCTACTTGGCCTTCGCGACTCGCTACATAGACAGTATCTTTATAAACAGCTGGTGATAGGCGTGAGAAGTAATGCTCTACACCGCTACCTATTGATTCTTGCCAAACAACTTCTGTTTCAAACTGATTGGCTATTTCAGGAAGTACCAGTTCTTCTTCATCATCACTTGATGAACAGCCCATAAGTGTTGCCATACAAAGGGCGAGCGTTGCTGTTGTTATTTTTCTCATGCCTAAAACCTTATGCCGCTGGGCTAGTTACTGCTAGGTCATCTAACTTAATTTGTAATAGAGGATTGCTGGTTAATCCACCGGCATCAACCGCAGCTTGGTAGGCTACGCGTGCTTGTTCTTTATTGCCTTGCTGAGTGTAAATATCGCCTTTTAACTCAGCAACATTTGCATTAAATGCCTCTGGCAATGGTGAATTTAATGTAGTTAATGCATCATCGTATTGTTGTTGAGCAATTTGCACACGCGCTAAACGCGTAGTGGCAATGGCTTTTAGCTGCGCGTTATCGACATTTGATACAATCCAGCTTAGCTTTTCATTCGCTACATCTAATTTTTGTGCATCTACCGCTTCTTTTGCAGCAACAAATGCCGCTAAAGTTGCGTACTGAGTGTCTTTATTTTCACTGATGAAGGCATCAGCAGAGGCTAATACGTCATCACTTTCAACAAGCTTAGTGTAAGCATCAGATGCTTGCTCTGCTGTTGTTATTTGGTTTTGGTTGTAGGCCTTCCAACCGTACAAACCACCTAAGCCAACAATTACACCTAAAGCAAGTGATAGGCCGTTTTCACGAAAAAAGCGTTTAATCGCTTCTGCTTGTTGTTCTTCAGTTGAATAAATTTCCATGCTTACCTCTATTAAAGCGCTTTACTCGCTGCGCTTTATGTAATTTTAACTATTAATTAGTTCTGCAAGTAGCGCTTTAGCTTGTTCTAGTTCTAATGTGACTTGTTCTTTACGCTCACGTAAATACTTTATGGTCACAACGCCTTGCTCTAATTCATCTTCACCGATAATAACCGCGACTAATGCATCGCTTTTATCAGCACGTTTTAATTGTTTTTTAAAGTTACCACCGCCAGCATGCACCATAACGCGTAATCCAGGTACGTCACGACGTAACGTAGATGCAATAATAGGCGCTTGAATGCTGGCTTTGTCGCCCATGGCTGCTAAATATACATCAGCACTACGGCGTATGTCACCTACACATTCAAGTGCTTGAAGCAATAAAACTAGGCGCTCTAATCCCATCGCAAAACCAACTGCTGGGGTTGATTTACCGCCTAATTGCTCAACTAAGCCATCATAACGACCACCGGCACATACTGTACCCTGTGCACCTAAGCTATCGGTTACCCATTCAAATACAGTACGGTTGTAATAATCTAAGCCACGAACTAGCTTTTCATTAACCGTGTATTTGACGCCTGCGGCATCTAATCGTTCACATAAATTTTCAAAATGTTCTTTTGATTCAGTATCTAAATGTTCAGATAATTTTGGCGCATCCACTAATATTGCCTGTATATCTGGGTTTTTAGTATCCAAAACGCGCAGCGGGTTAGAGTACATACGACGCTTAGAGTCTTCATCTAGTACATCGGTATGTTGTTCTAAGAAGGCAATTAAGGCATCACGGTACTGCGCGCGAGCTTCATTTGAGCCTAATGAGTTAAGCTCTAAGCGTACATGATCGCTTATGCCAAATGCTTCCCAAAGTTGCGCCGTGAGTAATATAACTTCAGCGTCTATATCGGCGCTGGCAATACCAAAGGTTTCTAAACCAAATTGGTGAAATTGACGGTAACGACCTTTTTGTGGGCGTTCATGGCGAAACATAGGGCCCATGTACCAAAGGCGTTGTTCTTGATTGTATAACAGGCCATTTTCGTTACCTGCACGTACACACACCGCGGTACCCTCAGGGCGCAGAGTTAAATTATCACCGTTACGATCGGCAAAGGTGTACATTTCTTTTTCTACAATATCGGTTACTTCACCAATAGAGCGTTTAAATAGGTCGGTTGATTCTACAATTGGAAAACGAATTTCTTGATAACCAAACGATGATACGGTCTCGCGTAAAATGTGCTCTACTTTCTGCCAAACTTGCGTATCGCCTGGCAGGCAATCGTTCATACCGCGAACTGCCTGAATTTGTTTTGCCACTGATAAATCCTAAATCTGTTTATGTGCAGTCTTAGACTGCAACCACGTAAAACTAAAAAAATCGACCGCGCATTATAACCCTAACTACAAGGTAATTGCGAGTATAGCGGTGTGTATGTAATTTGTACTGCGCTGTGAATGCCGCTACTAAAAAAGTCAATTGAATGCATATTGCTGGCGTTTAAATCACTCTACGATTTTTATATCGATTGGTGTTTGTTGCTGCTTTTGCTCGATAAAATCGCGCACATAGCCTTCGAGCTGATCAACAATATTATTGTTATCAATACGGGCTTTTTGGCGTTCGCCATTTATGTATAAGCCTGAGCGACGGTTTGCACCGGCAAGGCCAATATCACTGACTAGCGCTTCGCCTGGGCCGTTAACAACACAGCCAATTACAGACACTGAAACCGGTTCAATAATGTCTTCTAAACGTTCTTCAAGTTGGTTCATGGTGCTCACCACATCAAACTCTTGGCGTGAACAGCTTGGGCAAGCAATAAAGTTAATCCCGCGCGAGCGAATACGCAGTGATTTTAATATATCAAAGCCAACTTTTATTTCTTGTACTGGGTCTGCAGCGAGAGATACGCGCAGCGTATCACCAATGCCTTCTGCTAATAACATCCCTAAACCAACGGCCGATTTAACAGAGCCAGAGCGCATGCCGCCAGCTTCAGTTATTCCTAAATGCAGTGGTTGGTCGATTTCTTTAGCGAGCAAGCGATACGCGCCTACCGCTAAAAATACGTCTGATGCTTTTACTGAAATTTTAAATTGATCAAAGTCTAAGCGGCGTAATATATCTACGTGGCGCATAGCCGATTCTAATAGGGCTTCTGGAGTGGGTTCGCCGTATTTTTCTTGTAAATCGCGCTCAAGTGAACCGCCATTTACCCCTATTCGAATAGGAATATTATGCTCACGCGCTGAATCAACTACCGCTCTAATACGCTCTTCACTGCCAATGTTGCCTGGGTTGATACGCAAACAATCAACACCGTATTTTGCTACTTTTAATGCAATGCGATAGTCAAAGTGGATATCGGCGACAAGGGGTATCGACACTTGCTCTTTAATACTTTTAAATGCCTCAGCGGCATCCATGGTCGGTACTGACACGCGAACAATATCTGCACCGGCATCTTGAATAGCTTGAATTTGGGCTACAGTGGCATCAACGTCCATCGTATCTGTGTTGGTCATCGACTGCACGGCAATAGGTGCACCATCACCAATAGGAACATTACCCACATTTATGCGTGTGGATTTTCTGCGTTTTATAGGAGATTCTGAAAACATAGCGACTACTCTGCTAAGGGTAATTTAAATTTAGCTAAACGGTTTTTAGGAAAGGCCGAAATATCAACTGGCTCACCATTTAGGGTAATACGAACAACATCATGCTTGCCTAATACCACTGAAAAAGGCGCTACTCCGGTTAGGGTCATTTCGTAGCCTGCTTTTTTTACACCAAAAGCAATTTTTTCATCATTGGCATCGTGAATTTCTACCCAGCTCTCATCGTTAAACATCATAAAAATGGTGCTTAAATCACTGTTTTTTGGCTCACTGGTGCTCTGTGCATTATTAACTGGCGCAGCTTGAATTGTTTGTTGTTCATTTTGTAATGCAGAATCTACTTCTTCTGTAGATTCAATGTCATTTAATAGTGCCTCGTCGGCGGCTTCAGCTAACAGCTTGGTGTTTTCTTGTTGTTGAGTTATGAGCGAGTTATTAGCATTAATAGTTTTAGTTTGTTCATCAATAGGCATTGCATTTTGCCACCACCACACTGCAGAAGAACCAATAACGATAGCTAAAATTAAGTAACTTACGGTCATAAGTCGGCTGTCATGGGCTTCTTTTTCTGTGCGCCTTGAAAAGCTTTGCATATCGACCGGTTTATCTGATGTGCTAAAAGCCGGCAGCATCGCTAAGATAGCTGTGCTATCAATGTTTAGTGTGCGGCAGTAGTTTTTTATATAGCCTTTAACGAACGTTTTTGCACCGAGTAAATGATACTCGTCGCTTTCAATATGCTCAACTTGTGATTCTGTTAGCTTTAATAGCGAGGCGATTTCAGCAATGCTGATATTTGCATTTTCTCTATGCGATTTTAGTATTTGTCCTACAGAGGGTTCGTCGCTCTGCGGTTGTGTATTATCTTCATTCATAATATGTATGAGTCTGGATCCACGAGTAAAAGTTAATGTTTTGGCTTAATAACCAGAGTAAGACTTTGTTTTTATTTTTTAGTGTTCGTTTATTCTTGCTACTAGAATGCACGCTTTTAAAGGGTATCATCAGCTGCGGTTTTATAAAAACGTTAGTATCGCCCTTTTAAAATTTTTGCTGTTTTTATTTTTAAAGCCCTTTAATGCACCTAACATATAGCAGTTTAGCATTGAATTACACTGAAATGCTAAATTGGTTTACAGTAAAACGAGCGATATCAAGCGATACACTCGTTTTTACTCTTATTTATACTAATTTAAAAAGGTATTTGTGTCTCTGTTGTATTTTATGCAGCTTACTTTACTGAATCATCAGAGTTTACAGCAGATGTTGGGCTTTTTTTACGAATAATTTTTATTTTTGGCTCCACAATAATTTGATTGTTATTACTGCTTTCTTGCAATTCATCAAGTTGTGCTTGACGGTACTTTTCTCGCAGCACTTCAAACTCTGTTTGCCTTAATTGGTTGTCACGAATGGCGTTAGCTTGAACACTATTTGGGTACGTTTGCAAAATGGTAGCTGCAATTTTTTCAGCATCTTCTATTCTACCCATGCGTTGTTTAACCAAGTAGCCGAGTAACAATGCTCGCGAAGAAACCTGTGCAGTATCGTCATAACGTTTTATTAAAGTACTGGCTTTATATAAGTCACTTTTGGCGTAATACAAAGCCGCTAAGCTTATTAATGTAGAAGCGCGTTGCGAGCTGTGGTTTAGCGCTTGTTGAAAGTAGCTTTCTGCATTGGTAAAGTCATTAAATTCAATGGCGCATAAGGCTAAATTTTCATAGCTTTGTGCTACACGAATATAGCTAGGAATTTCAATCGCTTTTAAAAATTGATCGGTCGCGCGATCATACTCATCAATACTACATAAAAACGTACCGTAGTTATTTAGGGTGTTCGGATCGTCAGGCTTAATCGCCAACGCTTTTTGATAGGCTTTGTCGGCT
The DNA here is from genome assembly GCF_030407915.1 of Pseudoalteromonas sp. APC 3250. NCBI lineage: Bacteria > Pseudomonadati > Pseudomonadota > Gammaproteobacteria > Alteromonadales > Pseudoalteromonadaceae > Pseudoalteromonas > Pseudoalteromonas sp. APC 3250. Next base: position 237,580 of record NZ_JASDCM010000002.1, on the reverse strand, counting down.
AATGCATTTTCGCCAACTTGTTGGTAGTAATAGGCTAAAGAATAATGAACTTCGGGAAGATTTGGTGCATATTCGCTCGCACGCTCAAGGTTGTATTTTGCTTGGGAATTATTACCGGTGTTTAAATATTGTAATGCCAAAGCAATGCGGGTACGTGCTGCGCCTGCGTTGTTTATTTTATTTTCGACGACGGGTTTGTCACTGCCGTTGTAACTATTTTCAGTCACACAACCGCTTAAAAGTAGTGTTGATAGTGCTAAAGCAAGTAAAGATCGCATTACCTTGTCTCTTTATTTATTTCCATAGCCTCTATCTTACCTCAAAGCCTTTGTGTTGCATCATTTATTTAAAAATAAACAATTTATCACAAAGGCACAGAGTTACTTAGTTAGGCTTGGTGAATATTTACTGCAATTGCATTGTCATCACGCATTTTCTTTTTAGCCATACGTTTTGTTCTATCAACCACATCGCCAGCTAACTGACCACAGGCAGCGTCAATGTCGTCCCCTCGTGTACGACGAACAATACAGGTAATCCCCGCAGCTTGTAATACCTTTGAAAAACGGTCAATTCGGCTGTTGCTTGAACGCGTATACTCATTACCTGGGAATGGGTTAAACGGAATGAGGTTTACCTTAGATGGCGTACCTTTTAGCGTTTTAACCAGTTCATGTGCTTGGTCGGTACTGTCGTTTACGCCATTAAGCATAACGTATTCAATGGTGACATCTTTATTGGCTTTTGAACCGTCAATGTAACGACGACAGGCCGCTAAAAATTCTTCAATTGGGTATTTTTTATTGATCGGTACTAAAATATCACGCAGGGCGTTATCAGGTGCGTGAAGCGAAATAGCCAGTGCAACGTCTATTTTTTCTTTTAATAAATCAAGGGCAGGTACCACACCTGAGGTACTTAATGTGACGCGGCGCTTAGATAAACCAAAGCCCCAGTCGTCCATCATCAGCTCCATCGCCGGGACTACGTTTTTAACATTAAGTAGCGGCTCGCCCATACCCATCATTACAACGTTAGTGACAGGGCGCTTTTCGCTGTTTCCATCAAGGCCAATGTCTTTGGCTACACGCCATACTTGGCCAATAATTTCAGACACTTTTAAGTTACGGTTAAAGCCTTGTTGTGCCGTTGAGCAAAAAGTACATTCCAGTGCACAGCCCACTTGAGACGATACACATAATGTGGCGCGATCTTTTTCTGGGATCCAAACAGCTTCAACTTCTTGGCCGCCCTCAAGTACGAGTGCATATTTAATTGTACCGTCGCTGGCTTGCTGGCGAACTGAAATTTCAGGTGCAACAATTTCGCATTCATTTTTAAGCTTTTCTTTTAGCTTTTTGTTTACGTTGCTCATTTCGTCGAAATTATCTACGCCAAAATGATAAATCCATTTCATCACCTGATCGCCACGAAATGGCTTTTCACCGAATGATACAAATAACTCTCGCATTGCATCTCGGTTTAAATCTAATAAGTTAATCTTTTTTTGCTCGGTCATGTAACAACCTCAATCGGTGGCGGTGATGGTAAAAATTTACAAGGGCGAATTGTACACAATTCATCCACTATAATCATTAAGTAAAACATCATAAATAAACGGTTAATACTTTACGTAATGACTAAAAAAGGGCTCGAAAGCCCTTTTCATACTTTGCATCACAGGGTTAGCTGTGAACTCGAATTAACGAGTACGTGGGCAAAGTTCTTCGTCAGCGAAGAAGTACGCGATTTCGCGAGCAGCAGATTCAACAGCGTCAGAACCGTGAACCGCATTTTCGTCGATGCTATCAGCGTAGTCTGCACGTAAAGTACCCGCTAGTGCTTCAGCTGGATTAGTAGCACCCATGATTTCACGGTTTTTAAGAACAGCGTTTTCGCCTTCAAGAACGGTAACCATTACTGGGCCAGAAGTCATGAAAGATACTAAAGCACCAAAGAAAGGACGCTCGCTGTGCTCAGCGTAGAAACCTTCAGCTTTCTCTTGTGAAAGGTGAACCATTTTAGCTGCAACGATTTTAAGACCTGCAGTTTCGAAACGGTTGTAGATTGCGCCGATGTGGTTTTTAGCAACTGCATCAGGTTTTACGATTGAAAAAGTACGCTCTAAAGCCATCTTTGTGCTCCAATAATTTAAATAAAAGGTTGAATATTAACGGGCGCGAATTATACGCGTTTTAGTCAAAAAAACCTAATTTATTCTACCTTGCTTGCTTTTTTTAATTTGCTAACCCCGATTTATGAACTAAAAACAATGTTTTTACGTTTACTATGTGTTTATAAACATGAGCTATACTTTTGTTTAAGTGGTGAGACTTTTTATTCATAGTACACTTTTTATAGACTCAATATGCATGCCGATACATTTAAACACTAAGGTAACAATATGTTTTTTAACCAATCTTTAAAAAATCAAATCGCTGATTTACAAAGTAAGCTCTCTGTAAGGGAGCAGGTTAAGCAAAGCTTAGACAGTGAAATGCTGGTGTTAGAGCTTGATAAGCAAGGTGCTATTTTAAGACAAAATAAAAATTTTGAGCGAGAGTTTAACTACTCAAATAACAAAATAATTAATAAAAACATTTTAGACTTCATACCTGAAAATGCTAGAAATAACGCGGACTTTCATGTCTTTAAAAAAGCGCTAAGTAAAGCAGAACATTTTGCCGGCGCTATCCAAGTATCCCACTCAAACGGACAAGGGGATTGGTTACGCTGCATTTTACATCCTATAAAAAACGAGCAAGGTCAGCTTGAGTATTTAACCCTGCATTGCACTGTGCTTACACAAATAATTGAGAGTTCAAGAGAGAACGAAGATTTAATCAAAGCATTGCATCGTTCAACAGCGGTTATTGAGTTTGATACTCAAGGTATGGTGTTACGTGTTAATGACAACTTTTTAAAAAGTATGAGTTATTCAAGACAAGACGTGGTGGGCAAGCATCATGGTATGTTTTGTGACGAACAAGAAGCGAGTAGTAAAGAGTATCAGGCCTTCTGGCAACGTTTGCGTAATGGTGAGTTTATTGCGAGTAGGTTCAAACGTATTGATAAACACGGCCATGTAGTTTGGTTAGAGGCTTCATATAATCCGATTTTTAATGAAGCAAATGAGCTCTATAAAGTAGTTAAATTTGCCACAGTGATCACTGACCAAGTAGAAAGAGAACTGGCTACAGAGCAAGCGGCGAGTATTGCGCATGGCACTTCTATCGAAACTGATAATAACGCTGATAAAGGTGCTGAAGTGGTACAAAAAACAGTTCAGGTTATGAACGAACTGTCGGTACAAATGGAGCAAGCTGCTCAAGAAATTTCAGCATTAGATAAACAGTCGCAACTCATTGCGAGCATAGTGCAGAGCATTAGCAGTATTGCTGATCAAACTAATTTATTGGCACTTAACGCGGCTATTGAGGCCGCGCGTGCAGGCGAGCAAGGCCGTGGATTTGCGGTGGTGGCTGATGAAGTGCGTTTACTTGCCTCCAGAACCAGTAAAGCTACCGAAGAAATAGTGGACGTTGTACAGCAAAACCAAAATTTAACTCAATCAACCGTTGCAGTAATTGAGCAAGGTAAAAATAAAGCGCAACAAGGCCTAGCGCTCTCCAAAGAATCTGGTGATGTAATGAGTGATATTAAAAAAGGCGCGCAACAAGTTGTTGATGCCGTTAGTCAATTCTCGAACCAATTAAGCAGTAAAAAATAACTTAAATTTACAGCTCTTCATTTATTAGCGCAGAAGAGAAATTTTGATGATCTTGATCAAGGTTTCTCTTTTGCCATCTCATTATACTTGCGCGCTTTATTTCCCTTAATTATTCATGCAACCGGCTTGAACCCGGTTCGATGTATGGAGCGCACATGTCAGCTGTTTCTTCTTCAACCTTATTTGTACCTGAATTACTTTGCCCTGCAGGCAGCTTAAAAAACATGCGTTATGCCTTTGCCTATGGTGCCGACGCTGTGTATGCCGGCCAACCGCGTTACAGTTTAAGAGTGCGCAATAACGAATTTGATTTAGATACATTACAAATAGGGATTAACGAAGCACATGCGCTGAATAAAAAGTTTTATGTAGTGTCGAATATTGCCCCGCATAACGCAAAAGTTAAGTCGTATTTACGTGATATAGAGCCGGTGATTGCTATGAAACCGGATGCATTGATCATGTCAGATCCTGGGTTAATTATGCTAGTACGTGAAAAATGGCCCGATATGCCTATTCACCTTTCAGTACAAGCCAATGCAGTGAACTACGCAAGCGTACAGTTTTGGGCAAAACAAGGTATTGAGCGGGTAATTTTGTCTCGCGAGCTATCGCTTGAAGAAATCAGCGAAATTCGTGCTCTGTGCCCAGAAACAGAACTAGAAGTATTTGTGCATGGCGCACTGTGTATGGCTTATTCAGGGCGTTGTTTACTCTCAGGCTATATTAATAAACGCGATCCCAACCAAGGCACCTGCACCAATGCATGTCGTTGGGAGTATGATGTTAAACCTGGTACAGAAAACGAAACCGGTGAAATGGTACATAAAATTGACCCTAAAACGGTTATACCTACGTTAGGTGAAGGCGCACCAAGTAATGATGTATTTATGCTAGAAGAGCAAGGTCGCCCGGGTGAATATATGCCTGCATTTGAAGACGAGCATGGTACTTATATCATGAACTCAAAAGACTTACGCGCCGTGCAATACGTAGAGCAGCTAACAAAAATGGGGGTGCATAGCCTAAAAATAGAAGGGCGTACTAAGTCATTTTATTATGTTGCCCGTACCGCACAGGTATACCGTAAAGCGATTGACGATGCGGTTGCAGGTAAACCATTCGATGCTGATTTATTTAAAACTCTTGAGAACCTTGCACACCGCGGTTATACCGAAGGTTTTTTAAAACGCCACGCCCATCAAGATTATCAAAATTACGAATACGGTCACTCTGTATCTACCAAGCAGCAATTTGTGGGTGAGGTATTAGGGCGTAATGCTAATGGTTTGGTTGAAATAGATGTAAAAAATAAGTTTTGTGTTGGTCATTCATTAGAGCTAATGACGCCGAAAGGCAATATTAGTTTTCCCCTAGAAAGTATGGAAAATAAAAAAGGCGAAAGCATTACTGATGCTAAAGGCTCAGGCCATATCGTAAAAATTCCACTGCCTGACAACATTGATTTAGAGCACGCGATACTGATGCGCAACCTAGATGAAAACCAAGACACCCGCAATCCTTTCAAACAAGCTGTTTCATAATAGAGAGTTTAATCATGGCTTTACTTATAAACAGCAAATGCATTAACTGTGACAGTTATAAGGTTTTCAATTAAAGTCTTTAAAAACAGGTTGTTACTTTGTCGTGCTATGGTTTGTGCTACGATTTTACGTAACTCGTCAGCACTTACTTAGTATCTTAAAAACGGCTCAAAAAAGCAAATTGCACTAACTAAAAAATTTGAAAACACATAACCATATTAGAACAGTATAAAAAGCTAAACACACTTAGCATGAATAGCTTCTAATAGAATAGAGCTTGGGGGATCTACACGCTCTAGATTTATGTTGATTCAGGACAATACGAATCGTAATGCCTGAATCAGTTACTCACAGTGATTAAAATGATATGACTTTTGTTTCAGCATCAAGCATTTTTTTAGCTATGTGGGGAGGTAAAGCAGGGGTAATACCTTCAATCAAATCAGTTTTTTTAACACCTCTATTAGGTAGATAAAGAGCGCAAACTTGAACTGTTCCCCCCATTTTTATAATGTTTTTCATTAAGCTTTGTGGGCTCATATTTTTAGGCTTTAGCTGTGTTAAAACTGATTGAGGAGCATCGATCAGTGCAATATCGCCGGCTTGCCCACATAAAAGGATATTGACCTCAGCACCTTGTTTTAAAGCTTGTGATGATAAAACCATACCCATTAACTGAGTTTGTGTGTTGTCAGATGTTATAAATGATAAAAGCTTAGGTTTAGTGCCTGCCTTATTATCGTCTGCAAAAGCACTGAAACTAATAGTAGAAGCCAATAATAAGATGACTGTTAATATTCGCATAAAATTTACCTTTTTTAATTCAGTAATTGAGGGCACTTGTTTTTAATTATACTCTCTGGTTCCACGGCATCAACGCTATAATTCTTGCTAGACCACAAAAACCGGTTGCGCCAGCAACAAACAAGCCTGCTGCAATAAATATTATTGGCCAAATGAAAGCGGTCGAAATTGTTAAAGAAAGAGCACAGAACACTAAAATTAGAGTACTTATAGATAATTGAACTTGACGATCTAGTGGCAAAATTGATTTTTCACCTTTACGAACATTATATCCTTCATTGACCCACTCATTTATGCCTCCGCTGATATTGTATATATTCAAATCTGGGTTATGGGCAAGTAACTTTTCACACGCACTTTTACCACGACCGCCTTTTTGGCAATATATTATATAAGCGCTTTTCTCATGTTTAATATCTTCTCCTTTTAGTTTACTCAAAGGGAGTAATTCAGAGCCCTCTATGTGTGAAGTCATGTGTTCTGCTGGTTCACGAACATCAATTATTCCTACATCTTCCCTTTCAATTAACATGAAAGCTTCATTTGCAGATATTTCTTTTGGTTGCATTTTTTATTTTCCTCATGAAATAAAATTATTTAGAACAAGCTGTACTTTATATTAGATTATTCTAATATAAAAGGTGAATACTTTACTAAATTTATAAAATTGAGTTTTACTTTTCGAGGTTGGTAATCTTTTTTAACTCTTAAAGCTTACTTTTTCATCGATAATATTGATTAAGTTAATCTGTTTTTTGATATTGCTTTTAGTTATATGCTTATGCGATATTGATCTTGTCAAAACGATAAACATCAATTAGGAGAATGTTATGACTGAACAAAATGAAAGACAATTACAGTTCCCACAATTAAACAAGCCAGCACCTGCATTTAATGCGAAGACAACTCATGGTAATCGTACACTTGAAGATTACAAAGGTAAGTGGTTAGTGCTTTTCTCGCATCCAGCAGACTTTACTCCGGTATGTACTACCGAGTTCATGGGTTTCGCAAATGCAGCAGAAGAGTTTTCAGCGATGAATACTGAATTATTAGGTTTATCGATTGACAGTATTCATGCGCATATTGCTTGGGTACGTAACATTGAAGAAAACTTTGGTGTGAATATACCTTTCCCAATTATTGCAGATCTTTCAATGGAAGTGGCTCATGCTTATGGCATGGTTCAACCTGGTGCAAGCGATACTGCAGCTGTACGAGCTACGTTTATCATTGACCCTGAGGGGGTAATGCGAGCGATGGTTTATTACCCAATGAGTAATGGTCGCTCAGTAAATGAATTTTTACGTTTAGTTAAAGCACTTCAAACAAGTGATGAAAATTCAGTAGCTACACCAGAGAATTGGGTAGAAGGCGAACCAGTTATTGTACCTCCACCGCATACCGTTGAAGACGCTGCTGGTCGTAAAGATAAAGGATACGATTATGTTGATTGGTACTTTAGTAAAAAATCTCTTTAATACTGTTTAATGAAACGTTAGCCCAAGGATTTCTCCTAGGGCTAACTTCGAGGGAATATTTATGAAAACAAACTATGAGATACAAGAATTTCTTGATCAAGACAGTGAAACATTTAGCTATGTCATTTTTGATAAACAGACAAAGAAAGCTATAGTCATAGACCCTGTATTGGACTTCGATTATAAATCTGGCCGCACTTCTGAGGAGGGGGTTGAGAAAATAGCGAATTATATTAAGAAAAATGAGCTAAATCTTGAGTGGGTGCTAGAAACCCACGCACATGCTGATCATATTTCAGGTGCTCCATTCTTCAAAAAGGTATTTGGTGCAAAAATTGGGATTGGTGAACATATTAAAACGGTCCAAAAAACATTTAAAACGTTATTTAACCTAGAAAAAGAATTTCTACCAAATGGAACTCAGTTCGATAAATTATTTAAAGATGGTGAAATATTTCATATAGGTGAACTTACTATCCGAGTAATGCATACACCTGGGCATACACCTGCCGACTTGGCGTATTTAATTGATGAAAGTGTTGTATTTGTTGGAGATACAATTTTTATGCCGGACGTTGGAACTGCGCGTTGTGACTTTCCGGGTGGGAGCAGTTCACAGCTTTTTGACTCGATAAAAAAAGTATTGGCTTTGCCGGATGAAACAACGATTCAAGTATGCCATGACTACCCAAACGAAGATCGAGATTATCGCCATAGCGTAACGGTTAAAGAGCAAAAGGAGTCTAATATCCATGTCAACAATAGCGTAATAAAAGAGCAATTTATAGAAATGCGTGAAACACGTGATAAAACGCTATCTATGCCGCGCCTTATTTTGCCTGCAATTCAACTTAATGTGAGGGCTGGTAATTTTCCACCTGCAGATAATAACGGTGTAAGTTATTTAAAAGTACCACTAAATCAGCTTTAAAATTATAGCTACTTTTATAGTTAATCTATTTTACAAGAGCTCAGAGGGAAGAGTAATGTTAAAAAACTACTTAGTTTTAATTTTAATCATGGGTTTTACTCCTTTAGCTGTAAATTCAACATCACTTGGTGAAAATAATAAAAGTGTATTGGAGCAAGAAGCACAAAAGCGAATAAAAGAATTCTCGAGCAGTTTAAAGTCGCAGTTAAAGTCAGCTATCAATAAAGGAGGGCTCAGCGCTGGTGTTAAAGTGTGTAGTGAGCAGGCACCAAAAATAGCTGAGCAGTTGTCAACTGACGGTTGGTCTGTTGGTCGTACTAGCTTACGCACCAGAAACACCAGCAATACGGCTGATCAATGGGAACTAAAAACACTGGTTGATTTTGAAAAACTCAAACAACAAGGCATTGAGGTTAATACATTGGCAAAGTCGAATTACGATGAACAAAGTTTTCGTTACATGAAAGCGATACCAACCGGCGGTTTGTGCTTAGCTTGTCATGGCTCCTCAGTCACACCTGAAGTCAAAAAAGTTATTCAGCATTATTACCCTGAAGATAAAGCAATTGGATTTAATGTGGGTGATATTCGTGGCGCGTTTACACTAATAAAACAACTAAAAGCAACTAATTAGTGTAAACAGTACTGAGTTTAGTATTAGCACAATGAATTTTTTATTATATATTTTATTTGAGAGTTGATTTTTTGATCAGATGAAATATAATCCTTATGTTAAAATTTAAGGTGCATATATTAAAATGGAATAAGCGCTGTTAAAAGCCTTTTACTGTTATGAATTACTGGTGAGTTAAATAAATTTTATTCTGCTAAGGTCAATAGATCAGAGCGTAATTTTTAAAATATTAGGAATGGATATGGAACTAGATCCACTTTTACTATCCCGAATACAGTTTGCGTTTGTTGTGTGTTTCCATGCAATATTCCCTGTCTTCACTATAGGCTTGGCAAGCACAATTGCTGGCTTTGAATTCTTATCATTTAAAACGGGTAATCCAATATGGCAAAGGCTCTCTAAATTTTGGATTCAAGTTTTTGCAGTCGTATTTGGTATTGGTGTTGTATCCGGTATCGTCATGTCCTTTCAGTTTGGAACTAACTGGAGTAACTTCTCCTATGCAACCGCAAACTTTTTGGGTCCAGTACTGAGTTACGAGGTTGTGACTGCGTTCTTTTTAGAGGCTGCCTTCTTAGGTGTACTATTATTCGGTAGAGATAAAGTGCCACAAGGTGTTCATCTATTCGCCGCCTGTATGGTTGCGTTAGGTACATTTATATCTTCTTTTTGGATACTTGCAGCTAACTCCCTTATGCAGACGCCTCAGGGATTAGAATTAGTAAATGGCATTTATCATGTTTCTTCATGGTCTGAGGCATTGTTTACTCCCTCGTTTGGATATCGCTTTCTACATATGGCTTTGGCTTCTTTTTTAACTGCGGCATTGGTTGTAGCAGGCGTAAGCGCATGGTTCCTGCTTAAAAACAGAGAGTTTGAAGCTAACCGAAAAGCGCTTTCAATCGCATTATGGTTTTTACTTTTCTTAGCTCCGGCACAAGCGCTTGTAGGTGATTTTCATGGAATTAACACACTTAAATATCAGCCTATGAAAGTAGCTGCAATGGAAGGTAACTGGGAAACACAAAAAGGTGTTCCACTGTTACTATTTGCAATACCTGATAAAGAAGAGCAAACAAATCATTTTGAAGTAAAAATTCCAAAACTAGCCAGCTTCATTTTAACTCATGACTGGGATGGTGAAGTACCAGGCCTTAAAGAAGTGTCCAAAGAAGAGCAGCCACCAGTATTTATTGTATTTTGGTCGTTTAGAATCATGGTTGCGCTTGGCTTTTTAATGATAGGGTTTGCATTGTGGGGCTTAATCTTAAGAAGAAAAGGACAGTACTATAAATCGCCTTTATTTTTAAATGGCTTAAGATTAATGAGTTTAAGCCCGTTTTTTGCTGTTTTAGCTGGTTGGATAGTAACAGAAACTGGCAGAGCGCCTTGGTTGATTTATGGTCAAATGACCCATGCTCAAGGACTAACCCCTTCACTAACCGGCGGTATGGCACTATTTACTTTAGTTGGGTATATCATCGTTTATTCACTCGTATTCAGCTCTGGTGTTTACTACTTATTAAAAGTGTTTAAAGGCGGAATAGAAAAGGCGAGTGCACCACATGAGATGGATGAAATTGAGCGCCCTATGCGTCCGTTTTCTGCAGCACATGTTGCTATCGATGAAAAGGAATAAATTATGGAACAACCATTTGATTTAACCATTATTTGGGCAGGCATTATTGGTTTTGGGATCATGATGTATGTATTAATGGATGGTTTTGACTTAGGGCAGGGGATTTTATTTCCCTTTGCCCCAAACGAAAAAGCACGCGACAAAATGATGAATTCAGTCGCCCCTGTCTGGGATGGAAATGAGACTTGGCTAGTACTTGGTGGTGCGGGTTTACTTGCGGCATTTCCACTGGTTTATTCTGTTTTTTTACCTGCACTATATATAGGTGTTTTTTTATTACTGGCTGGACTGATTTTTAGAGGAGTTGCATTTGAGTTTCGTTTTAAAGCAAAAACGTCAAAACATTTATGGAGCTGGTCATTCTCAGTAGGTTCTATTGTTGCCTCATTTGCTCAAGGAGCGGTCGTTGGTGCTTATATACAGGGCTTTGAAACAGAGGGTTTTGTATATTCTGGTGGCCCGCTTGATTGGTTAAGTGTATTTACCATATTGACCGGATTAGGATTGGTTGTAGGTTATGCATTATTGGGAAGTACTTGGCTCATAATGAAAACTGATGGTGAAGTACAAGAGTGGGCTTATAAAATTACGCCAAAATTACTAGTCGCATTTTTAGTTATGTTTGCAATTGTATGTGTTTATACCCCTTACATCGATGACAGCGTTATGAGCAGATGGTTTGATGAGATAAGCTTGTTATGGATAATTCCTGTTTTAGTGATTTATTGTGCTTACGTTGTTTATCGTTCAGTTAAAAAGCAAAGTGACGGTATGCCGTTTGTAGCAACAATGGGTATTTTCTTGTTTAGTTACATAGGCTTATTAGCCAGTAAATGGCCATATATTGTCCCACCTAAGTTTACTATTTGGGACGCTGCTTCGTCGTATAATTCTCAGTTATTTTTACTTATAGGGTTTCTTTTTGTTATCCCTATTGTATTAGGTTACACAAGCTGGAGTTACTGGGTATTTAGAGGGAAAGTTAAGGATACTGGTTACCACTAGATGCTTAAGAAAAATAAACCCGCCAGTGAGAGTGCAGCTCTCACTGGCAAGCTGTTTTTAAAACGCTACAGTAAAAAACAGTCATTTTTACTATATGCGGCTGTATTGTCAGGAACAGCCTCCACGTTACTTCTTTTAATTCAGTGGGTTACTTTTAGCTATTTGGCGCACTCCTTATTCATTGAAAAAGCACAATTAAATGATTTATATGGCTCCCTTATCGTGCTTTTTACCTCACTAATTGGCCAACCTTTATTTATAAGGTTGCAAGTTAATTTGAGTCAAAAAGCCAGTGTGCGAATCAGAAATGATATTCGGCTATCAATTTTAGCTAAATGGCGGATGTCGAGCCCTTTGGTGTTAAAAAAACACTCCGCAGGGGCCTCTGCAGCTCAATGGATAGAAGAAGTTGAATCTATGGATAGCTACTTCTCTAGATATTGGCCGCAGCAAAATTTAGCTATTATATCTCCTATTTTAATATTAAGCGTTATTGCTTGGCTTGATTGGCTATCGGCATTGCTTTTACTTATTTCTGCGCCTCTTATTCCGTTATTTATGATTTTGGTGGGAATGGGCGCTGAAAAAGTTAATCAGAAGTATTCATTGATCCGTCAGCGTTTGGCTGGTCACTTTTTAGATAGAGTGGCAAATCTTGATTATATTAAATTATTGCGCTCAGAAAGCGCAATTTATGACGAGGTTAAAGTTAATAGTGAAGGTTACAGAACCGTTGTAATGAAAACGCTTAAGCTCGCATTCTTATCCTCAACGGTATTAGAGTTTTTTACAAGTGTCGCGATTGCTAGCTTGGCAATCTATATTGGTTTTTCTTTATATGGGTCAATCGATTGGGGACCCGCAAGCGAACTTACTTTATTTTCAGGGTTAGCAATTCTTATTTTAGCACCTGAATTTTTTCAACCACTTAGAAATTTAGCTGCATTTTACCATGACAGAGCGACTGCTTTAGGCTCTGCTAATAACCTCGTCTTATTGCTTGATAGCGATGAATGTGATGAAAAAAGCACTACAAGTAAAAAGTATTATAATTTAAGTGTACCTGATAGTGGTTCAGAGCAACACATTGCGGTTAGATTGCAAAACTTAGTCATTGGATACAACCAGAAGTTACCACTTCCTCATACAATTAATATTGATATACAACAAGCACAAATGTTAAGTATTACGGGGCCTTCGGGTGCAGGTAAGTCAACACTTTTAAACACACTTGCAGGATATACAGCACCGATAGCGGGCACTATGAGTATTTATCCGCAAGCAGCACCCATTGCGTACTTGCCTCAAAGAGGGTGGATAAAAAATGACACCGTTTTTAATAATTTAAAAGTGTTAGCACCTAATGCCACAAAAGAGCAGATGTTTGATGCGCTTCGAATTGTTGGTCTTGATAAAGAGTTATTACAAAAACACACGGGTTTAAATACTCTTATTGGCGAACATGGGCAAGGTTTATCTGGCGGGCAAATTCAGCGTATTAGTATTGCAAGAGTATTATTAAATCCAGCACCATTGATTTTATTAGATGAACCCACTTCTAAGTTAGATAGATTGAGTAAAAAATATATTATCAGTGCGCTTAAAATACTTAAAAAAGAGCGTATATTAATTGTTGCCTCGCACGACCCATTACTTTTGAATATTGCTGATGCCCATTTAGATTTATCAATAACAAGCACAGAGGATGACAATGAAGTATTGGTTTAAACTTTTATACCAAAGTCAAAAAAAACGTCTTTTTTTAGGTGTTTTCTGGGCTTTATTAACTGTTATTTCAGGTGTGAGTTTATTGATGGTATCGGGCTGGTTTATCACAGCTACAGCATTAACGGGTATTGCAATAAGCTTGGGCATTACTTCTATATTAAATTTATATATACCCGGCTCCGGTATTCGTTTTTTTGCATTAAGTAGAACGATCTCTCGGTATATAGAAAGAATTTACAACCACGATACTATTTTAAGATTAATATCTGTTTTTAGATTATCTCTTTTTAATAATCTTTCAAAATCAACCATAGAGCAGTTGAGAGCTCGTTCTGATAGCGAATGGCTTAGTAAGCTAACGGTTAACTTAGATGCACTTGATAGTTTACTTCTTCGTTATATTGTCCCGCCAATTATTTCAGTATTACTGATCACTATATTAACTGTATTTACCGGCTTTATTTGGTTGGACTTTGCATTGTATTTTGCTTTGTTTTTATTATTTGGTATTACCTCAGTAATTGCAATAACAACCAAGTTTACAGCTAAGCTTTCATATAAATATGCCAGTATGATGGACGAGTTTAGGCAAAAAATAATTGAGCACTTAAGTGGCGCCTTTGAGCTAAAGTCAATAGGGTTAATGCAACATCATGAGCAGATTATTATTGACGAATTGGCGTTATTTAACTCTCTGCAAGAACAGCTGAATGCAAGAATTGCTAATGTTCAGCTAATTTTTGATTCATTATTAAATATTGCATTGTTTGTTGTGGTTGTGAGTGCTTTTTTTGCAGTTAATGAACAGCTCATAAGTGAAGCACAAGCAATTATGCTCGTAATGATGCTGATAGGTACCTATGAGGTTGTTCAAAGTTTACCTAATCATTTTAGCTCTTGGGGGCAGACTTCTTTTGCAGCGACAAAACTAGCAGCTTTATCCCGTTCTAATCCATCAAGTAAATACAAAGAGATTAAGCCCCTAAGCGATATTAAAATTGATATAAAAAATCATAATAAAATACCTAAAAGCTTAGATACGCCTCTTAGTTTATCTATAAAACAGACCCAGTGTGTTTCAATTATTGGCCGCTCTGGTACTGGTAAATCAACGTTTGCTAATTTGTTAATGGGTATTGAAAGCATTGATTCAGCTCATGGAGGTGTTTACATTAACCAAATAAACCTGCAAGAGATAGCATCTAATAGTTGGTATAAAAAAGTGAGCTACCTACCTCAAAGTGATGCCATTTTTTCAGGAACACTTGGTTATAATTTAATATTAGGTTTAGATGGCATTTCAGAGGGTGATATTTGGTCAGTTCTAAAAACAGTAGAGCTATACGATTGGGCGATTAATTTACCTGATGGTTTAAATTATTGGTTGGGTGAAACCGGAGGTATTGTCTCTGGCGGACAGGCAAGACGTATTTGTTTGGCAAGATTATTACTTCGAAGCCCTGAATTAGTGGTTTTAGATGAACCCTTTAGTAATCTTGATGAATCAATGGCGTGTCGAGTATGGGCTAATATGGCTCCTTGGTTAGCTAAAAAAACAATTGTGTTGTTAACTCATGAAACCCCTCAATTTTTAAGGAATAAAACTGCTGATTTAGTAATATCGCTTGATTAATTTATGTAAATTTTAACTTGTTGATTTTTGATGACTGACAAGTATAAGTTTTGAATGAAGTCTATACTTAAAGTTAATATTTAATTAAATAAGTCGAAATGCTCTATAACTCAAGGTTAGATATTAGGGTCTGTTGACCTTTGCGGATTAAAATTTGTTCAAACTAGGGGCGGTTTAATCGCGGCGCGAGGTTTGTAACCTAGTGGGCTAAGTAAAAACCAGGCAAAGCTTCCGCGTCCTGCTCACTCCCCTTACCTACATCCATGTAGGCAACAAAGAGTAAATCGCTTCTAGGCAGATCCCTTCGCGCAGCGCCTGTTTGGCATTGATGCTGCGTTATCGCCTATTTATGGGGAATAACCACACCACATAGGCTCTGCCTTGCCTAAATACCAAACAGACTGCTGCAAATTTAACCTTGAAAGATCAACAGACCCTAACGTAATTAGCTTTTCTTCGTTCATAATATGAAAAAACTAAATATCAAAAATTGTTTTTTTAGAGTTAAGTGAGGGCTTTAATAATATATAGTTAAAAGTAAGTTTAAATTAGTACTTACTTTTAACCTAAGCTCTAATCCCGGTCCTTTTCGTTGGACAGGACAAGCATTTGTAACAAGAATCTATAATTTTTATGCTACTTTTTTATATTCATTTAGACCGCCTGCAATGTATTTTGCATTTACATAACCCATAGACCTGAGGGTGGCCGCCGATAATGCCCCTCGGTTATTAGCATTGCAGTAGCATAATATTTCAGTATTTAAATCTGGAAGCTTAGATTCTATGAGCATTTCCAATTTTCCCCGACTTATATTTAATGAGCCTGTAATATGGCCATTTGCATGTTCATCAGGGTCTCTTATATCAAGTGCTATTGCCCCCGATGCAATCAACTGGTTGACCGTATTGGCTTCTACTTTTTCGACTTGAGTTTGGGCTATATTTGCCAAGTTTTGGAATTTTTCAGTGTATTTCATAGGTCACCTTTTGGTTATAAAGTAGTAAATTAAAAATATTAGATAGTATATTTTTCATAAAGCCACTCGCTTTTAATTTTCAGCTCACGGTAATACGGCTGGTGTGAAGCTTATTGCATTGGTTTTACCTGTTAGTTTTAACGCTTTTGATTAATATTCCACCGATGTAAAGTGCAACCCCAAAAGCAACATGAGACACAATTACCTTTGTAATAACAAACATGGGGTTGGGAGTTAAGTAACCGGCAATACCCATTCCCATACCCGGTTGCATGATTAAATAAGGAATAACAACGGTAACCATACCTATGATTATTGCAGGTTTAAACATTGGCTTTTCAAGCCATTTTAATCCAAATACAAGGAGTAGAAGGGCAGCAAATACAATACCTATAAAATAATGGCCTAACCAGCCAGCTAATAGCTCATAGGGCAGTGCTGGAGATGCTTTTATAGAAGCATGGTAAAACTGACCATCAAGCATATAAAGCATCCACCGGCCTATAAATTCATATTTGGTGAGCGGGGTATCAAATAGGTAATGTCGACTCCAATTCCAAGTATCTAACATTGCAGTTGCGAGAGTACCTAATATAATTGAATAAAAGCTGAGCTTGACGAGGTATTTCATTTTAATCTCCACAGGGTTATACCAAAGGAATGGATACAGATAAACGAACATTTCGCCCCATTCCTAATGTGTAACCTTTATAAGTATCTAAAAAATTTCGATATGATTTATCAAAAAGGTTATCTATTTTAAGTTGAATAAAAAAAGGCTTATCAAGCAACAGTGAATCTGCCGATGCACTAATCCCAAAAAGCCCATAGCTTTTAGTTGACGCGGTTCCAAAAGGTAAATCATCATATTGGGAGAATGGCTCATAAGCCCCAGCTGATTGTTTATCTGCATAAAAAGAATAGTTAGCGTTGAGCTGTAGATTTTTTGTTAGCTTTGTATTGTCAAACAAATAATTCACTGCAATGTAGCCACTATCCGCAGGCATCATAGGAAGTTCTTCAGTTGTTTGCGCTAACTCACTATTGATCCATGTATAGTTTGCTTCGACGGACGTTTTTTCATTAATCTTCCAATTTAGTTCAGCTTCTACACCATCTATAGTGGCGTTGTTTTGTTTTTGAACGTATATGGGGAGCGAAGAGTTATGATCAAACGATAAGGAGTTTGCTTGGTATATATAGTCGTCTATTTTGTTATGGAAATAGGTTATTGTACTACCTAGTTTATTTCCTAAATAAGTTAAGCCAATTTCTTTATTTAAGGAATATTCTTCTTTTAGTTCAGGGTTACCTATTTGATATGCAGCCACACCACCATGAACACCATTTGCGTAAAGGTCGAATATTGAAGGAGCTCTAAAACCTCGTGCAATCCTGTTCATCAATAGCCATTGGTTGTCAAGCTTCCATGTTATACCAATTGATCCACTCAGTGCCTGCCATTGGTGTTCTGTAAAATCATTAACCCATGCTTGTTCTTTATTAATAGCTTGTTGTTTTATTGAGTCATAGCGAGCACCGAACTCAGCTATATATAGATCTGAGTCTAATACTTCATATAAAAATATCGCTTTGGAATTATAGTCAGCATCCGGTACAAGTGTGCCGATTGAGGTATTCTGATTTTTACTAACAAGCTCAGTGCCAAATTGGCCCTTCCAACCATGTACTTGTGGGTGATTGAGTGAAATAGTGGCTTGCTTTCGCTCTAAAGAGATAGCTAAATCTTTATTATATTCCGTTAATTGTTGATAGGAAGCGCCTGTTACTGCATCCCTCTCATTCTTTTGTAGACTTAGTTTAATATTAGCTGACCACTCAGATAAAAACTCATAATTTAAGTTTGCTGCAAAGTTTTCGTTACGTAACTTTTGACCTGTAGGAAGGCCATTCGGTTGTAAGAAGTTTTGATCGTTATTCCAAATGTTTATGCGAAAGTCCGCATTTAAGTGGTGGGCGGAATACCCTATGGCGACATCAGCATTTTTAATATTGAAGTCTGTAAAAGGAATTTTACCGGTAAACTTCGGAGCATTTAGTGTTTGTGAATCGTAATAAGATTGAGTGTTTGGTGTTTTGAAATTATCAGCCGCAGACTCAGTTAAAGCTGCGTTCCAGCCCCATCGGTTTGAGCCACCTGACAAACTCATATTATAATCTTTTTGTGAGTTATTCGTTTGATACGATAGCCCTAAATTAGCATCAGAAATAATGTTATCTGCGCCAATGGGAATATCGCTGCTTATTAAATTAACAACGCCACCTATTGCATCTGCACCATATAAGACACTCATCGGCCCTTTTACTAACTCTATTCTTTGGGCCACTACAGGTGTTAAACCTGGAGGATGACGAACACCAAACTGTAAAAAGTCTTGCGCCACTGAATTCCATAAAATTTTTATTCTATTTCCACTCAAACCTCTGATCACTGGCTTCCCAGACTGGCTGCCTGTTGATATTGAGCTAACACCGCTGTAACTGGCTAATGAATCACCTAAAGATAAAGTCTGTTTTAAGCTCTTTTCTTGCCCATCTAGTATTTTTATTGCTGCTGCAGAATCAAGAACCTTAGTAGCGAAAGGAGAAGCGGTTACAGTTATTCGGTCTATTTCTGAATAACTATGCTTGTCTTGATTTGCAAATAAAGAATTAGAAAACAGCAGTAAAAAAAATATCAATTTAATTTGATTCATACTTAGCCCTTACAAAAAGTAAGATGTTATATTATATCTTAAAAATTAAATTGACAAGGTTGGGTTTGTTTGTTTTAAACATTAGTGTTGTCTAATGTTGATTTTTATTCATATAAATCAATGGCTTTAATGTTGATAAAAATTATTTCGCTGGCTGATTTTCCATTATCTTAAAAATAGATTGCGTGATTCACCTTTTTTAATTAGACATATTCCCTCTCAGTTGTTATAACATTTAATTATATTATATTCTTTTTGGTTTGAGGTTTGCGGTATGGTTATTCTTGGATATTTAATGGCCGTTTTTATGGGGCTAATTCTTGGTGTTATAGGGGGAGGGGGTTCAATACTTACAGTTCCTATACTTGTTTACCTAATGGGAATTTCACCAGATATCGCAACTGGATATTCATTACTTTTAGTTGGAGCTACAGCTGCATTTGGAGCAATTCGATATTTTCGTGAAGGGCTAGTTGACATAAAAGCTTCAATACTTTTTGCGATACCGTCAATTGTAGCTGTATATCTTACTCGTGCTTTTTTAATGCCAAATATCCCTGACGACATACTTTTGTCGCCCATACATATCACTAAAAATACAGCGATTATGGTTTTATTTGCCATCTTAATGTTGGCATCGGCTGTAATGATGTTACGTAAAGCGTATAAATCTCAAACTGTAACTAACTCCGCACCTGCTATCTCAAACTCTAGTTCTAGAGTTGCTTTAATAATGACTGAAGGCGCTGTAGTTGGTTTAGTGACAGGTGTTTTAGGGGCTGGAGGTGGCTTTTTAATTATACCTGCACTTGTTTTGTTTTTAGGTATGCCGATGAAAAACGCGGTTGGTGCTTCACTTTTTATTATTGCGCTTAAATCATTACTCGGATTTGTTGGCGATTTACAAGCAGGTATTTCTCTCGAAGTGCCGTTGCTTCCACTTATGCTCGTTGCCACCTTTATCGGTATGGCTATTTCAACAAAAGTAGCGAGTAAATTAGACGGTGCTTCATTGCAAAAGTTCTTTGCCTTTTTCACTTTGATAATCGCCATTTTTATTATTTCTAAAGAGTTAATCTAGAAGGAAAAAACTATGAACGTTGAAACATTTTACGACACAACAACCGCTACTTTTACTTATGTTATTGTTGATAAAGCAACAAGTAAGTGCGCTGTTATTGATTCTGTACTTGATTATGACGCTTTTTCAGGAAAGTCATCAACTGTTAATGCAGACAAAGTGATTGAGTTTATTAATAGCAACAATTTACAGAATGAATGGATTTTAGAGACTCATGTTCATGCAGATCACATAACAGCTGCCCACTATCTAAAAACAAAGGTTGGAGGAAAAATAGGCATTGGCAGCGGTATCAAAGAAGTATTAGATACTTGGTTACCTGTATTCGAAATGTGTGATGACACGCCAAGCGATGGAAGTCAGTACGATGTATTATTTGAAGAAGGTGATACATTTAATATTGGTGATCTTAATGTAACCGTTTGGCATACACCGGGTCATACACCTGCTTGCGCAAGCTATTTAGTTAATAACTCAATTTTTGTCGGTGACACCATGTTTGCACCCCACCTTGGGACTGCTAGATGTGACTTCCCAGGCGGTAGTGCAAAAGATTTATATAATACAATCCAGCGATTCTTTACTTTGAGTGATGATACAAAGGTTTACTTAGGTCATGATTACCCTAAAGAAGGTTCATCACCACTCTCTTGTATTTCAATTGCTCAAGCCAAATCTGAAAATGTTCAAGTCTCGCCAAGTGTAACAATGCAAGAATACATTACCAAGCGTGAAAAAAGAGATGCGACATTAGCAGTGCCTAAATTACTACTACCAGCAATTCAATGTAACTTGAGAAATGGCCAATTTTTAATATCTGAACAGACAGGCAAACCTTTTATTAGAGTTCCTGTTAATTCAATATAGTTGGAGAGATGTTATGAATATTAAAAAGTTATCTGATGATGTATCAGTTTCACCCCAAATAAATATTGAAGACTGTACGGAAATATTAAAAATGGGGTTTAAGAGCATTATTTGTAACAGACCCGATGGTGAGTGCGAAACACAGCCCTCATTTTCTTCTATTAATGAACAAGCTCATGAGCTTGGTATATTAACTTATTATCTACCAGTCATTAGCGGTGCTATTACAGAAGAAAACAAGCAAGAATTCGAGTTTGCCCTTAGTAAGCTACCAAAACCTATTCTTGCATATTGCAGAACGGGCACTCGTTCAGGGATTCTTTATTCAATGGTTAGTGCAAATAGTGAGGGTGAACGATTATGACCTTTAAGCGAGTAACACCTGAATTATCTGTATCAGCACAGATAACGCTGAACGATTTGCAGCATATAAAAGAGCAAGGCTTTAAATCTATTGTCTGTAATAGACCTGATGGTGAGGGGGCTGATCAAATTAGTTTTGCTGCAATAGAAAAACAAGCAAATAATTTAGGCTTAAATTGCCATTACTTACCTGTTGTAAGTAGTAAGGTGACCGATGATGATATTAAAAACTTTGAAAATATTGTTAGAGACTTACCGAAACCTATTTTAGCTTATTGTAGAACAGGTACTCGCTCAATCACGCTATGGGCCATGAGTGCACCAAAAACATATTCTCATGAAGAGATTTTAAATTTATCACAAAAAGCGGGCTATGATTTAAGTGGTGTTATTAGACGTTTAAAAAATAATGGTGAAACGCAAATCAGTAAAGCTGATTTTGCTTACCCTATTGTAATAATAGGTGCTGGGGCAGGTGGTGTCGCTGTTGCTGCGAGTATTAAGTCACGTTCACCAGAGAGTGAAATAGTTATCATTGAGCCCAATGAAATACATTATTACCAACCTGGTTGGACATTAGTTGGCAGAGGG
The DNA here is from genome assembly GCF_030407915.1 of Pseudoalteromonas sp. APC 3250. Lineage (NCBI taxonomy): Bacteria > Pseudomonadati > Pseudomonadota > Gammaproteobacteria > Alteromonadales > Pseudoalteromonadaceae > Pseudoalteromonas > Pseudoalteromonas sp. APC 3250. The sequence continues at coordinate 215,853 of NZ_JASDCM010000002.1, read as the reverse complement.
GTTTTTACTCCTGAACAAACGGTTAAAACTACAGCGTCGGTAATACCTGATGGTGTAAAGTGGCTTAAAGGTGCAGCAGCTGCATTTATACCCGATGAAAACTTGATAATAATTGACGGTTGTAGAACGGTTAAGTACGAACATTTGGTAGTATGTCCTGGAATTAAGCTTGATTGGCATAAAATTGATGGGCTCAGCGAAACATTAGGTGAAAATGGCGTAACCTCAAATTATAGGTACGATTTAGCACCCTATACTTGGGAGTTGGTGCAAAACCTCAAGAAGGGAAAGGCGGTGTTCTCTCAGCCACCAATGCCGATAAAGTGTGCCGGAGCTCCCCAAAAAGCCATGTATTTATCATCCGACTACTGGTTTAAAAACAAAGTAATTAATAATATAGATGTGGAGTTTTACAATAAAGGCGAAGTTCTTTTTGGTGTTAAAGAGTATGTACCTGCTCTACTAGAGTATATTAAAAAGTACGATGTCAATATGAATTTCAATCATGAGTTAATTGCTGTTGATGGAAAGCAAAAAATAGCGACTTTTAAAGTGGTTAATGGCGAAAATGAATCTGTGGAAAAAGTTAAATTTGATATGTTGCATGTCGTGCCCCCTCAATCTGCTCCAGATTTTATTAAAGTGAGCCCACTTGTCGATGAAAATGGCTGGATAGATGTTGACCAATCAACACTACAGCATAAAAAGTTTAGTAATATTTTTGCATTAGGTGATGCTACTAATGCGCCAAACGCAAAAACGGCTGCTGCTGCAAGAATGCAGGCACCAGTTGTTGCTACTAATCTTTTATATGCGAGAGGATTATCTAAATATCAAGCTATATATAACGGTTATGGTAGCTGTCCACTGACTGTTGAACTTGGCAAAGTCGTATTAGCTGAATTTGGTTATGGTGGTAAAGTAATGAATAGCTTTCCGTCATGGATTATTAATGGTAAACGCCCATCTAGACTTGCTTGGCGACTAAAAGAAAAGTTGTTGCCGCCTATTTATTGGTTAGGCATGTTAAAAGGCAGAGAGTGGATGGCAAAACCAGAGAAGTTATCAGATAAATCAGACTAGCAACCCTACTAACTTTGATAACAATAAGGCTTAATAATGAATAATCCTGTTGACTTTTGGGACGACCGATTTGCATCAAGTGACTATGCTTATGGCAAAGAGCCTAATGATTTTTTAAAAGCAAATACACATTACATTACGGGCGAAAAAATATTGTGTTTAGCTGAAGGGGAAGGGCGTAATGCTGTTTATCTAGCCAAGCTAGGTTACGAAGTTACTTTAGTTGACTTTTCAAGTGCCGCCCTTTCTAAGGCTAAAGCCTTAGCACAAGAGCAACAAGTTGAGATAACAATTGTTCAAAGTGATCTGTCACAGTATCAAATAGCTGAAAATAGCTGGGATGCAATTATTATGATATTTGCACACCTTCCACCAGCAATTAGAAGGCAGGTGCATTCTCAGTGTGTGTCTGGATTATCAGACAATGGTGTACTTATAATTGAAGGTTATACGCCTTTGCAACTTAATAACAACACCGGTGGCCCAAAAGACGAATCGCTTCTATATACTCAACCAATGTTTATTAATGATTTTTCAGCACTTTCATTTATTATTTTTCATGAAGTAGAGCGAGAAATAAGTGAAGGGGTTTATCACTGTGGTAAAAGTAACACATTGCAACTTGTCGCGTTAAATCGAGATCATAATTAAAGCTTAAAATTAAAAACACAAACTACCATAAACTTTGAATCGATATTATTTAATAACGCTTTAATACCTGTTCGATAGACGTTGGCGCATTCTTGCCTTGAGTTGGCACTTTTGTTAAGTCATATAAACGAGTTAAGTCGTCGAGTGTTTGCCAAAAAAGTAATAGCTGCATGAATGAAATTAGTCGAGTAATTTCAAAATTTTTTATTGTTTGAGATCAATAAAGTAACAAAGAATAAAGTGCATAATTTACGACTGTAATTTTATGCTAGTAATAAGCAATGAGGTTAGAAAGTGGCTTTATTAATAAATAATAAATGCATTAACTGTGATATGTGCGACCCCGAGTGCCCAAATGAAGCCATTTATATGGGCGCTAAAATTTATCAAATAGATTCAGATAAATGCACCGAATGTGTGGGTCATTACGACAAGCCAACGTGCGTGAGCGTATGCCCCATTGATTGTATAAAGCCCGACCCTAATCACCGAGAAACTATAGATGAGCTGGCAGAAAAATATGTGAGGTTAATGGGTTAGTTACTTAATATGTAGATTAATTATATGTTTTTCTGAGAAAGCTAAGTGCATTGTAACTAATTAGTTATTGTTTATTTTTGGCATAGTTCCCACATACAATTAAAAAAGGATTTAAAGTGCTCTTGAGCGAAATTAAAAATATAAAGAGCTTTCTTGGTGCCCAACTTTATTTTCAGCTAAATGGCCGAAGCTTAAATAATTTAATAGCTAAAGAGTAAAGGTCACAAATATACAATCTTATAAAGTATTATAGGGTTATTGAATATAAGAGATGACTTTATGAATACATTATACATTACTGGAGCAGGTGTAAGTGCTGCTAGCGGTATTCCCACCTTTCGCGGTGAAGATGGCTTTTGGACTATTGGTAGTAAAAACTATACGCCAATGGAAATGGCGACACGTGCAATGTATGAAAATAATCCAAGTGAGTTTTTAGCTTGGTATTATCATCGCTTTGCAACTTATCGTCATCATGGTCCTAACGAAGTGCATCATTGGCTTAGTGATAAAAACTTAATAACTCAAAATATTGATGGGCTAGATGGTAAGGCGGAAAATAAAAATTACATTGCGATTCATGGTCGGCTTGATCAAATGACTGTATTTCATCATCAAGGTGATAACGTTACACCACAAGCTACGCTATGGAGTAATGTTGATGAGAGCAACTTACATCGCTCTCTACTTGCGTTATTCAATATTGAAAACCATCAGCCAAAGCTTAATCATTCTTTAAAGCCCTTTGTGTTGTTATTTGATGAATATTACACCGAGCTATACCGCATTACTGAAGCGCAGCAGCGAATGATTGATGCCGATAAAATGGTGTTTATGGGTACTTCGTTCAGCGTTAATATTACCCAAATGGCATTAGAGATTGCACGTAATTACGCTATTCCTATTGAAATTGTTGATCCTGAACCTACTCATGTATTGCACTCAAATGTAAGTTATAAAAAAATGACTGCGTTGGAGTACATACAGCAACAAGGTTAACTAGGTAAATAGGTTTTGTATTGCTGCTGGTATACATAACCTATTATGCGTTATTAATAATCAGTACAGTTTAGGCTATGTTATTGTTAGCCTTTAATTCACACTATGTACCGGTTATTTTAAGTACTAAAATACATTATAAGTAGACGACAGCAATGTTAAGTATTTCTCTTGGGCCTTTAGTTATTTCCATTTCTCAGTTGATCATTTTTTTAGGGTTAGGCATTTTTTGGGGGCTTACCTATTTATTAACACGCCAACATCCATTACAAAAAGCGATTTTAGACACTGTTTTTAAAGCAATTGTGGTGGGCTTTTTAGTCTCGCGTTTAGCGTTTGTGTTTACTATGTGGGATGCCTATCAAGGTAACTGGTGGCAGCTTTTTAATATTAGCGATGGCGGCTTTATTGGTTATTATGGCTGGCTCAGCGGTATAGTGGTTTTAGCATTTTATGCACGTGGTAAAAAAGCGGTAATGAAACACTACGTTATTGCTGGGTTTGTTGGATTTTGTTCAATGATCATTCCTAACTTTGCGCTGTCTATTTACCAAACGGGTGTACAGTTACCGCAGTCTGTTGTGCATAATATTCAAGGGCAGCAAGTTAACTTACAAAACTTCAAAGGTAAGCCGGTGGTGATTAACTTTTGGGCGTCGTGGTGTCCGCCGTGTCGAAAAGAAATGCCGGTACTGCAAGCGGCTCAAAAAAATAACCCGAATATCACGGTGGCATTTGTCAATCAAGGCGAAGACTTACACACGGTAAAAGCGTTCCTTGATGAACAGCAACTCGACCTAAATCATGTGTTTTTTGATCAAAGTAGTAATGTGAGTCGCGAATCAGGTGCTGCGGGCTTACCAACCACTTTGTTTTATAATAGCCAAGGTGAGTTAGTTACCAGTCATATGGGAGAACTTTCTCATGCGAGTTTAGGCTATTATATTCAGGCTATTAGTGATAAAAAATAACGGTGTATTGCTGTTTAATCGCGTCATTCCTTTTTTATGCTCTTTTAATAAGCAGCTAAATAGCAATTTTGCTGCTTAACTTCCTACCTTTATTCGAATTGACTATTTTTTGATGGTTTATTCAGTTACTTATCAGTTTACATTAACAAACTATTAAGTTTGGTTGTGTAAAATACAGCTACTTTTTTCGTATCAGCTTTAGCCGGTACGCTCATCTTTAAGTATTAACTGTATTTTAAATGGAACTGTTAAAACTATGACCGCTCATCGGATAACCCACGCTGCACATCACTCTCTTCCACTTTTTATTAAATCAACGCTATGCGTGTCTATTCTATCTGTTGTCAATCATGCATATGCTGATGAAGCAGAAGATAAAACATTAAAAAGCAAAGATATGGAAGTCATTGAGGTGCGTGGTATTCGTTCCAGTATGGCGGCTAATTTAGATATAAAGCGTTTATCGAGCTCTGTGGTTGATGCCATAACAGCAGAAGATATTGGTAAGTTCCCTGATAAAAATGTCGCTGATTCATTACAACGCGTACCTGGCGTGGTGATTGACCGTGACGGAGGCGAAGGCTCATCGGTAAGTATTAGGGGGTTATCATCTGAGCTAACCTTTTCTCAGCTAAATGGTAATTTTATTGCGTCATCACCAGGTGAGCCGTCTCGCTCATTTGATTATACATTACTGCCCTCAGCCATGATTGAAAGCGTGGAAGTGTATAAATCGCCAGAAGCGCGTTTAGATGAGGGGGGCGTAGGCGGCACGGTATTAATGCATAGTCGTAAACCGCTGAGTATGGAGGCAAACTCTGGGGTAATTAACATTGAAAGCACCTATGCCGATGTGACTGAAGAATCTGAGCCGCAGTTAACCGCGCTTTATTCTTGGAAGAACGAGGCTGATACCTTTGGCATGTTGTTTGGTTATACCTCACAAAAACGCACTAACCGAACTCTCTCAGGAGGCACAGATGCAAATGTGTGGCGCTTTGCCGGTGATAACCCGGTAGATGCCAATGGTGAGCCGGTTGATAATAATAATCAGTGGGACTCAATAAGCGATGCTCAGGGTAATAGTTATGACAATGTTTGGTTTCCTCAAGTGGTTCGTGGCTCAATTGTAAACGAATTACGTGAGCGAGAAGGGGTGCAATTTAGCACGCAGTGGCGTCCAACCAGCCGTGTTGAAATTGGCTTTAACTATTTTGGATTTTCACTTGATAAAAATAGAACAGAGTCGGTGATTGATATACCTGAGTGGTCTTTAAATCCTGACTTTTTAACCGATGTAAGTTTGGATGAGTCGGGCACTATTATCAATGGGATGCAATTTGATGCAGCTGCGAGTGGCGCAGAGAATGATATGCAATTGCCGTGGATGCGAGGCCGTTATGTGCGTGAAGAGTCGACCTCAGACACCTTTGATTTTAATTTAACCTATGAAGGCGATTATTTTAAAGCCCGTTTTGTGGCGGGCAATACGCGCTCTGAAGGCGGGCCAAAGGAGAGTTGGGAAGCGGCGTATAAAAGTTCAAACGCCGGTGAAAATGAAAGCCGTATAGAAAATGCATCGCAAACAGCGGGTTGGCAAATTAATGAAAACGATATTAGTTTAAATATAGACCCTAATACGCTATCTAACTTACTAAATGGTGTGGGCGGTGGGCGCGATCCAGGCTCGTCAAATTCAAGCTTTGTGCGCAGTGAACTCGAAGAAGATTACTACCAAGCTGACTTTGATATTTATACCGATTGGGGAATTTTAAGAACAATTAAAACCGGCGTAAAGTACCGAGAAGCTACGTTGCATCGCGAAACCGGTAATACCTTCTTTTTAGATCCTAATTTTGATATTGCTGCAGGAGAAGCGAGCGAGGGGGGGATCACACGTTTTGACAGTTATCAGTGGAACAACGGTATGCCACTAGCACAAGACGTGTTTATTAACGAAGGTAACATTGCTGGTGGTTTTAATATAAACCAAATGCCCGGTATTGATTGGCAAAAATATCGTGACATTGTGACCAGTCATTATGTGCCGTATACACGCAAAGAAGATAACTTTATTTATGATATTGAAGAGCAAATAGCGGCGTTTTATCTGCAAGGTGACTTTGAGTTTAATAGCGTGCGCGGTAATTTAGGGGTACGTGTTGTTCGCACGAAAACCATGACATCATCAACCGACCTATATACTTATTTATTAGATCATACTGATGATGACAGCGGCGAGCCGGTAACGGGAGATGATCGATTTGTTGAAGACTATCAACTTATTACTCAAGAGAGTACCGATACTCAAATTCTTCCTAGCTTTAATATTGCGTGGGATATAAGTGATGATGTAGTGGTGCGAGGCGCGGTTGCTAAAGTGATGTCTCGCCCTGATTATGCCGATTTAGGCGCACAACAACGCATCACGTTTGTCTCAGATGAGTGGGCAGACGATAGAGCTGAGTTTAATGAAATTCCGGGTTTTAGTGGCAGTGGCGGTAATAAAAACTTAAAGCCATTTGAGTCGGTGCAAGCTGATATATCTATTGAATATTATTACAGCGAAGGCTCTGCCATTGGTTTAGCACTGTTTCATAAAACTGTTGATAATTTTGTTGTACCCTTAGTCATTGACGTACAACAAGATTTTGCTGGTAAAGAGGGCATAGTTGAGGCAGGAAATATTACTGTATCGCCATATAGCACAGTAGGTAATGGCACTGATGCCGTATCTAAAGGGGCGGAAGTATTTATACAGCATGCCTTTGATAGTGGTTTTGGTTTTTATGCAAACTACACTTATAACAAAACAAATAAAGCCGATGTAGAAGTGGATGGTAAAGAGTTTGGTAAATCGCCACTAATAGGCAGTGCTAAGTATCAATACAATACCTCGATATATTATGAGAGAGATGCCTTTAATATTCGAGCTTCTTATAATAAACGCGGTGAAACTGTGTTGGGTTTAAATAGCGGCTTAAATGTATACCAAGACCCATACGAGCAAGTTGATGTAAATGCTTCGATTAATTTATTAGAGGATTTGAGTTTGACCGCTGCAGTTATTAATTTAACTAAATCTGAGTCGGTAAAGCGCCTAGGTAACGATACAGAGTCTCGGTTATTAAACTCAAGCTATTCGGGAAGACGTTATTATGCGGGCATAAACTACCGTTTTTAAGCTGAGTGTGTTGAGTCTAGGTAAACAAGCTGTTTTGTTGCTGTTTTAGCTTTTTCTTGTAAGTTATTACTTTATAATGAGCGTTATAAAAATTATAGAATTAATATTAACAGGATTGAAATGAGTGATTTAACGGCAATAGCCAACTTATCTATTTTATTAGTTGAGCCTTCTGAAGTTCAACAAAAGCTAATAAAAAAATCACTGGCTCAGTGCGGTGTTACACAAATTGAAACGGCCAGCACTCAAGAAAACGCGCTGGCTGCTTTATCAAATTATCACCCTGATTTAGTCATTAGCAGCATGTACTTAAGTGATGGCACAGCTGATTCTTTATTACAGGCAATACGCAGTAATAGCGATACCGAGCAACAGGCATTTATGTTGGTATCGAGCGAGCGTAATAAGCGCCATTTAGAGCAACTTAGGCAATCGGGGGTATTAGCGATTTTACCAAAACCGTTTAGTGCCGACGAAATAACCCGAGCGCTTAAAGCGACTTTGGATATTATTAGCGAGCAAGAAGTGGAACTAGAGCACTTTGATGTGACGCTTCTTAGAGTGCTTGTAGTTGACGATAGCCGTTTTGCACGAAAACACATAATACGAGTGCTAGCGGGGATGGGAATTCCAGCACCGGTAGAGGCCGAAGACGGTAAACAAGCAATTGAAATGTTAAACAGCCAATCATTTGATTTAATTGTTACTGACTACAATATGCCAGAAATGGATGGTAAAGAATTAACTGAAACGGTAAGGCAATCGAATGCGTACTCGCATATCCCAATCTTGATGGTGAGCTCAGAAGCTAACGATACCCATTTAGCTAATATTGCTCAAGCGGGTGTGGACGCAATATGTGACAAACCGTTTGAGCCCGCTACTGTGCGCGATTTACTCTTTAAAATCATGAGCTATAACATAACTATAAAAGCACTTTTTAACTAAAGTGCTTTTAAGTAACGCAATGAAAAATTGAGCAGCTTGGCGGCCGGCAAGGGCTTACTTAAATAAAATCCTTGAGCAATATCGCAGTTTAGCTCGTTGAGTAAATCTAGCTGCTCTTTGGTTTCTACCCCCTCAGCCACTACTTTTATTTCTAGGCTGTGTGACATAGCTATGGCCGCTTTCACTAAATTACAGTCTGCCTTGTTATCTGTTATGCCAGTAATAAAGCTGCGGTCAATTTTTAGCACATCAAAAGGGTATTCTCGTAAGTAACTTAATGATGAATACCCTGTGCCAAAGTCGTCCATTGACAGTTTTATGCCCAGCTCATCAATTTGCAATAAGGCATCATGAATTGACGCTTGGCTATTCATCAGCACCCCTTCGGTAATTTCCAGCTCTAAACATTCATTATTAATACTATTTTTATGTAGAGTGTGTTTAATTATATTGACCAGTTCAGGGTCTCTGAATTGGCGCGGTGATAAATTAATCGCCATGGTATAGTTTTGCTTGTTAATTGATTGCCATTCATTTAAAAAGCGTAAGGCTTGTTGAAGAACAAATACACCAATAGGCGTAATTAAGCCGGTTTGCTCTGCAATTGGGATAAACTCATCTGGTGTGATTTCCCCTAACACTATATTATGCCAACGAAGCAAGGCTTCAGCGCCAACGATGGTGTTTGTTTTTACATCTATTTGTGGTTGGTAATAAAGCTCAAATTCATTACGCTCCAGTGCACCATGCATTTGCTCTTCTATTTCAAAGCGGCGGCGCATGGCGACGTTCATTTGTGGGGTGAAAAAAGAGGACGTGTTTCGCCCCATGGTTTTTGCTTGATACATAGCGGTGTCGGCATTTCGTAACAACACCGAGGCGCAGGTGCCATCCTTAGGGGAAATAGCAATCCCAATACTTAATGTCAGTATTAAGTCTCTACCTACAAGTTTAAAGGGTTTCCTAAATGCTTGAAGTAACCGCTCAGCAATCACTAAAGCATCGTTTTCATCATTTAAATTGGATATTAAAACAATAAACTCATCGCCGCCCAATCGGCCTATTGTGTCACTTTTTTTAAGTGTTTGCTGTAATCTTGCTGCTGCCGCAATTAATAGTTCATCGCCCACTTCATGGCCTAAAGAGTCATTCACTTTTTTAAAGTCATCAAGATCTAAAAAGAACACCGCGGCTTTTTCGTGGCTCTTTTGTACTTCCAGTAATATTTGTGATAAGCGGTCTAGGGATAAAAAGCGATTAGGTAAATCGGTTAAACTATCAAAGTGGGCCTGATGGCGAATTAGTTCAGCGGAGCGGTGTGGTTCGCTAATATCACGAATAATCACCATAATTTGGTTTTTTTTGGGCAGTAAACGCAATCTCGCTTCGTAATAAATTACGCCTTCAGGCATGCTTAATTCGTATTCAAAACTGACCATACTGTCTTGTGTTATCGTTTTTTCTATATGAACCTGAAACTTTTGCGCTACTTTTTCAGGTAATATATCCACCATTTTTTTACCAATAAACTGGTTAGGTGAAATATATAAATCGTTTTCATTATTTGCATGGTAGTCAGTAATAGTGCCATTTTGCTCTAATACAAAAAATAAATCAGGAATTGCCTCAAATAAAGTTTTGAGCATGGTGGCATTAAATACGGCTTCTGCTTGTGCTTTGTGCACCTCAGACAGATCAATATCAATACAGTACATTTGTTTGGTATTGTACTGATTGGTAAACATAACATGGCTTGAAAATACGGCTACATCATTGCCATTTTTATGGCTGAGTATGAGTTCTGATGCGGGAATTTCAATATCATACTTAATCCAATTACTATGCGCTTTAATAACGGGCTCTCGCATTGGCGCGGGTATAATTAAATCTTCGAGTTTTTTGCCAATGGCTTCTTGGTGTGTATACCCATAAAGTAATTCGCTGCCTTTATTCCAATAAATAACACGTCGTTGCTCATCGTAACCTTGTACTGAAATAGAATCGACAGCATCAAAAAGTTGATGCAACGGGTCATTAGTAACATATTGATGAGCTGGCATATTATTAGTTTTATTGGGAGCCATTAAATGGGTTCCAGTTATTGAATTACTTTCTTTATATAATAGACATAAAGTTGTGATTTAGCATGGTAAGCGGCGTTTCAATGAGTGACTTTTTATTGATTGAATAGATAGTGATTTGAATAAAGCACAGGTAAGCACTTTTATAGTAAAGGCCAATAAACATTGGCCTTTATATTTTATTATTAGTTGGTGGGCATTAAATAGATTTCGCGTACGCTATTACGCTGATTAGCTTCAATGGCAAACAAAACGGCATCGGCCACGTCTTGAGGGTCGAGCTTATCTGGTTTTGCTTCATCAAAAAATGGTGTATTCACCATGCCTGGGGCTATGGTTGTACATCGGCCATGCCAAGGTTTCATTTCTTCTGCAAGGTTTTGACCAAAGCCATGAGCAAACCATTTAGTGGCACCATAAATAGAGCCATCAATGGGTCTTCGTCCTGCTGCAGAGCTGGTTAAAATAAAATGTCCTTGGTTTTCACGTAAATGAGGCAAAGTGAGTTTAGCAGTCCAAAGCAATGCTTTAATATTAAGGTCAACCATGGCTGACCACTCTTGAGGATCGCCATTCTCTGTACCAGGTGATGACACACCCATGCCGGCGTTAGCGAATGCTACGTCTAATCGGCCAAATTTTTCAACGCCTTTACTCACTACATTCTCAAGTTCATTAAATGCAGTGGCATCGGCTGAAACGCTAAATGCATTTTCATGGCCTAACTCGTCAACTAGTTTATTGAGTTTATCTTCGCTGCGCGCGGTTAAGATCACTTTGTGGCCATTATTAACTAATGTTTTAGCGGTTGCCTCGCCAATGCCGCTCGATGCGCCGGTAATTAAAATTACTTTCTGTGTTGCCATGGTTTGTCTCCTTTTTTGGAATTCTGCCAAGCTTGAGTGTATAGACTCAATTAAATGAGTTAGTTAGGGTTAATTAAGTGACAGTAATGTCGTTTAAGCATGCTATCAGGAGTAATTCATTACCCTAATAGATAGAATCATATTTTTTTGAATAGTTAAGCTATAAGTATAATTATATAAACTTAACCTTAATTGAATTTAGAGAGATTAGCGATAAGGGTTTGAACGTATGTTTCAAACCCTAGTAGCCGAAAGCAATTAAGCTTCTAGTTGAAATGGGTATACCGATCCTAGGCTAAGTAACTGGGTTAACTCATCAAGCGCTTGATAACTTTCGGTTAATAACGCTGGATCGGCAAAATCGTTAGCACCGAGTTTATCGCGGTAATGGCGCGTAGCCCAATCACATAATTGGGTGTACTTTTGCTCATCTAAAATAACCTCAGGATTTACCGCTGCTAATTCTTGGCTATTAAGCGCCACGCGTAAACGCAAACAAGCAGGTCCGCCGCCATTTTGCATGCTTTGGCGTAAATCAAAAAACTGCACTTGATTTATGGGGTTATCGTCAATAATCATTTCTTCAATATACGCTTTTACAGCAGGATTACGCTGGCATTCTTGTGGGGCAACGAGCAACATTTTATCGTCACTAAGGCTAACCAGTTGGCTATTAAATAAATAGCTACTAACGGCATCTTGAATACTCACTTTGCTGGTTGGCACTTCAATAATATAAAGCTGTTTGTTACCTACATAGGCTTCGCGGATATCGTCTAATGCTTGCGTTTGATTTAAAAACGCCTGCTGATGGCATAATAAAACATTAGCGTTACCCACCGCGATTACATCATTATGGAACACCCCTTGGTCAATCACATCAGGGTTTTGTTGTAATAGTATTTGGCTGGTATCTTTTATATTGTGCAATCGACAAATGGCTTCAGACGCTTCCAAGGTTTGCCTTGCAGGGAACTTAACGGGTTTAACAAGCTGACTGTTAAAGGCACTTGCACCAAATACAAATAATTCTAGCCCGGTTTCACCATGGCTGTCGCACAGGCGAGTATGGTTTGCTGCGCCTTCATCACCAAAAAAACCTTGCTCAGGCAAATGTGAATGGTGTGCAAAGTATTGTTCGTTATTAAACATCGCTTTGAGCAAACGTGTAGTGGTGTTTGGCTCTAAAGAGCGATGAAATTTATTATTTAGATTAGCCGCAGTGAAGTGTACTTTGCCGTCGTTAGTATCAGGTGAAGGCGATACGGTGGCTGCATTAGCGGTCCACATGGCTGAGGCAGAGTAACAAGCGCGCAATAAAATAGGATCGGCTTTAAAGGCTTTATTAATGACTTGTGCATCGTTGCCAGTAAACCCTAAACGCCGCAATACATTTAAATCTGGGCGAGCATGAGGCGCAAATACCCCTTGGGTTAAGCCTTTATCGCGCATGGCTTTCATTTTAGCCAAGCCCTGCAATACTGCTTCTTGCGGATTTGAAAAGCTCGCCGCGTTATTTAACGAGGCAACATTGCCATACGACAAACCTGCGTAGTTGTGAGTAGGGCCGACTAAGCCGTCAAAATTAACTTCTAAAGCATGCATACACGTTCCACTAACCAATTAAATAGTCTTTTACAATACAACGCTATGACTTAGCTTGCAAAGTCTGTTCAAAAATAGTTTTTAACGCGAGTAGATACGCTCTTTCTCACTGGTGGTATGCGTATTTGTTGGCTCATTAACTTGCCACACTGTGATATCTAAGCGCCATAAAAAATAAAGAGTGTTGTATAAATTAGACATAATTTTTTTCCTTGGTGTAACTAATGACAATTAAATATAAGGAAGAAGTATGCCAATTGTTTATTGAATATTTTATGAATATAAATCAGATATTTACTATTATTTCTTTAATACCTAGTTTGGTTGAGGCACCAAATTGGGGGAGTGATTATAAAATATGCACTTTTTTGGTGTGATGTTATAAAGCCCTGCATTACATGACAGGGCTAGGGTAATTGCGTTAGGTTATTAACGACCTACTTTACCTTTTACAAGGGGCGTAAACGACATCACTTTAAACTTATTAGGGTTTTGAGTTTTATCATTGCTTAACACCGGCGAGTTGTGCAAATCGTTTACTGTAAAATATATTTTATGATCTGCACCATAACTAAAGCCATCTGGCCAGCTTAGGCGATCATCTTTAAATAACACTTCATAGTCGCCATTTGGTTTTACGACGCCAATTGCACCATTGGTTATATCGGTCACATAGACGTTACCGCCCCCATCCACCGTAATGCCGTCGGAAATGGGTTTAGTGCCGTAGCGCATTACTTTAGCTTCTAGCGCTTTTGCTGAAAGCTGCTCGTTGTTAATTGCGCTGGTGGCAATACGATAAACCGAAGTCCCCGACATTGACCCAAAGTAAAGCCAGTCTTCGTTAGGATCAAGCGTAATTGGGTTAACACCTAAACGCGCAGGTTGTCCGCCTAGGCGCATTGTTCGGCCATTAATAACCATATCAATATTTTCGGCGGTGGTGTATTGGCTATCTTGTAATACTCTTCGCGCTTCACCGGTTTTTAGGTTTACTATAATAATCGCAGCCTGACTGCCTTGTGCTGTATCGGCAATGTAAATAACGCCGTGTTTATTATCGATAACTAAATCGTTTAAAAACGAGGTATCGGTAATTGTTGGTTTGGCTAGGTAAATAATTTTATGCAGTTGCTCTTGGTTGGTATCCCAACCAACTAATCTCCCCGCATGATCAGGCCCTGAGGTATCAAGCATCCACAGTATGCCGTCGCTTGATACATTAACACCGAGTACCCCGTAAAAGCCTTTACCCTTGTTGTATGCGTAAGCCCATTGCTCATTAGGGTAGGGTTTAGTGGTGCCATCACTTAATAGCTCCATGATTTTTTGATTTTGCCCATAAAAACCATGTATAGATAAAAACTTACGGCCAGATGGCGTAATGGCTATGTTGCCAGGCGGGTGTTGTGCATCAAATGTCGCAACAGTGGTTAATTCACTATTATTGGCAAGTGCTCCATTACTTACCAGTAATGTAATGCTGTAAGTAATAGCAATAAGTCGTTTTTTTAAATGAGTCATTAATTAACGCCTTGTTTGTTAAGTTATAGCTGGGTAAAGCTGGGTTTTTAGTCGGTCAGATCATTGACCACTAAGTCGAGTAACTGCATTAATTGTTGTGCTTGGGTTGTGTCGATACTGTCAAATTTGCAAAAAATCCTTTTTGGGATGTCGGCAGCTTCAAGTTTTAAAGAGTGACCCGTGTGAGTCAGTTGCACCAAACGCTTACGCTTATCGTGTTCGTCTTTTATAACGTTAAGTAATGACTTGTCGGTCATTTTTTTTAATATTTGAGTAAGCGCGCCACCATCAATTGCGGTTTTATCTATTAGCTCAGCGATAGTTACTTCATCTTGTTCCCACAGCGCCATCATAACAACATACTGAGGATAGGTAAGGTTAAGCTCAGCTAGAGGTTCTCGATAGGCACGGGCTATGCTGTTGGACGCCATATATAAACGATGGCATAACTGATTTTTTAATTTTAACTGTTCAAACGACATCGCTTTATCCTTCATTTCAATACAGAGTATTTTAGTTTGCATGCAAAGTATTTGCAATCGGAATTTAGTTGATCTATTATTTTGCATGCAAAGTAATTAACTTAGAAATTTTAATCTTAGGAGTTCACTATGAATGTATTACAAAATGTAGCTTATACAGCAAAAGCAACGGCAACAGGCGGACGTGAAGGCGTTGCTAAATCGGATGATGGTCGTTTAAATATTAACTTATCAACACCTAAAGGGTTAGGTGGTGACGATGGACAAGGCACTAATCCAGAGCAATTATTTGCAGCAGGTTATGCTGCCTGTTTTATTGGTGCACTTAAGTTTGTAGCGGGTAGCGAAAAAATTGCGTTACCAAGTGATACTTACATTAACTCTGAAGTGTCTATTGGTGCGATTGATGCCGGTTTTGGTATTGCTGTAAAATTGGCTGTATCACTAGGTGATATGGACAAAGCAGCGGCACAAGCCTTGGTAGAGAAAGCACATCAAGTATGTCCATATTCAAATGCAACTCGTGGCAATATTGAAGTAGAGCTGTCGGTTATTTAATTAACCTCTTTATATTGTTTATAAAAACACGCCATGAGTGATCATTGCGTGTTTTTTATTGGGCACACCTCTAAAAGCCAAACTTGAGTTGACGCGGAAAATAGATAACTTTACCTGAATATATGAAATTTCATATATTCACTATTCCATATGTCTTTCTTTTCATATATTGTTGTTGTATGCAAAACAAGACTACACTGTATGAATCAACTAAATCCTCTGCATTTTTTTAAATGTATCGCTGACGACACCCGCTTAAAGACAATACTGCTTATTGCGCATGAAGATGAGTTATGTGTATGTGAATTAGTGGCGGCACTTGATGTAAGCCAGCCTAAAATTTCACGGCATTTAGCTGTATTACGTCAATGCGGTTTGCTTGCTGATCGTAAGCAAAATCAATGGGTGTTCTATAGCTTAAATAAATCACTACCTGATTGGGCGAAAGATGTAATTACAAAAACATTACATGCCACCCCTACATTTTATGAGCATCAATTACAGCGTTTAAATGTGATGGGCAAGCGTCCTGAGCGAATTTTAAAATGCTGTGACTAACTAAAGGAATTTTATAATGACGATTAAAGTAGGCATAAATGGTTTTGGACGAATCGGACGTTTAACCTTACGAGCGGCAATTGATTGGCCTGAGGTTGAATTTGTACATGTTAATGATGTGGCTGCTGATGCGAAAACACATGCCCATTTATTAGAATTTGACTCGGTTCACGGGCGCCTAAAATATGAGGTGCAAGCCGATGATAATAGTTTTTCTGTAACAAAGCATACGGTTAAAGTAACGAATAATAAATCGATTGCAGAGACTGACTGGTCACAATGTGATGTGGTGATTGAAGCCAGCGGTAAAATGAAAACAACAGAATTACTTAACGCTTATTTAGCGCAAGGTGTAAAGCGTGTGGTTGTTACTGCCCCAGTTAAAGAAGAAAGTGTTTTAAATGTGGTAATAGGGGTGAACGATCATCTTTATAATCCGCAGTTACATAAAATTGTTACCGCGGCTTCATGCACAACAAATTGTTTAGCGCCTGTGGTAAAAGTATTGCAAGAAAAAGTAGGGATTAAGCATGGATCCATAACAACGATTCATGACATTACCAACACCCAAACCATTATAGATGCACCTCATAAAGATTTACGTCGCGCGCGCTCATGCGGAACAAGTTTAATTCCTACCACTACCGGCAGTGCAACGGCTATTACGCAGATATTCCCTGAGCTCAAAGGAAAATTAAACGGCCATGCGGTTCGAGTCCCCCTAACCAATGCATCAATTACTGATTGCGTGTTTGAACTAGAGCGTGGTGTAACCGAACAAGAAGTGAATGGATGGTTTAAGCAAGCGGCTAATAACAAGCTAAAAGGCATTTTAGGCTATGAAGAAAAGCCATTGGTATCTATTGATTACAAAACAGACCCTCGTAGCACAATTATAGATGCGCTTTCGACAATGGTTATAAACCACACTCAACTTAAACTCTATGCTTGGTATGACAATGAATGGGGTTATGCCAACCGGACTGCTGAGCTGATGCTCAAAGTAGGACAAAGTGATTTAGTAAACTAGTTCAGGGTATTGAAGATGTTTTCGCAAATCGCCAATTTACCATCGGCTTTAAAACAGTATGGCATTATTACGGGTAATTACTGGGCTTTTACACTAACAGATGGCGCACTTCGCATGCTGGTGGTGCTGTATTTTCATCAGTTAGGGTATGGCGCGCTCGCGATTGCCATGCTGTTTGTGTTTTATGAGTTATTTGGGGTTATTACTAACTTAATTGGCGGTTGGTTAGGTGCGCATTTAGGTTTAAATAAAACCATGAACATAGGATTAGGGTTGCAAGTTGTGGCTTTAGCTATGTTGTGTGCACCAAGCGATTGGTTATCGGTAAGTTATGTAATGTTAGCGCAAGCCTTAAGTGGGGTTGCCAAAGATCTCAATAAAATGAGCGCTAAAAGTGCGATTAAATATTTAGTTCCCGAAGGTGACAATCAGCAAAGCCAATTATACAAATGGATTGCTATATTAACGGGCTCTAAAAATGCATTAAAAGGAGTTGGCTTCTTTTTAGGGGGGCTATTACTTACTTTACTAGGATTTGTTGGAGCGTTAGTTGCTTTAATTATGCTTTTAACTATCGCTTGGATCATTAGCTTAGTGTATTTAGAGGGTGATATAGGCAAAGCTAAAAATAAACCAAAATTTAAAGCGTTATTTTCTAAGTCTAGGGCAATTAATTTACTCAGTGCCGCTCGGTTTTGTTTATTTGCTGCTCGTGATGTATGGTTTGTTGTTGCACTGCCTGTTTATTTAGCCTCGCAATTTAATTGGCCACACTGGTGGGTTAGTGGTTTTATGGCACTATGGGTGATTGCTTATGGGGTAGTGCAATCTCAAGCACCAAAAATTACAGGCAAGTCACTTGTCAGTAATGATGCGATAAAGAAAGCGTATTACTGGGGGGGAGTATTGGCGTGTGTCACCTTGTTATTAGCTTGTTTGATGCAGTTGAATATAGCTGTAAACACTACGCTAATTGTTGGGTTATTTATTTTTGGTGCTGCATTTGCTATTAACTCATCATTACACAGTTATTTGATTGTCAGCCTTGCTAAAAGTGATGGTGTTTCTCTGGATGTAGGTTTTTATTACATGGCTAACGCTGCAGGAAGACTGGTCGGGACAGTACTTTCTGGTTTTATGTATAAAGTATATGGACTGCAGGCCTGTTTGTGGGTAAGCGCTAGCTTACTTTTTCTCGTTTGTTTACTCACTCAACGGTTAACTAAACAAAGTTAGCCGAACACTAAATACTAAAATAAGTCACTAAACGGTATTTCTGAAATATTTTATAGTATGTTCTTTTAATTGGTCTAAACTAAAAAATACATATGTAAGGTAAGGTAATTTTAATGCGGGAAATAGCGTTAGCAAAAAAGTTATTGTGGATAAGTGTTGGAAGTATACTTTTAACGGTTGTACTATTTTCAGGAATATTGTGGTCTAAATTATCATCAAGTAATGCACAAACCTCTTCAGAGGCAGAAGCATTAATTGTCAGTGAAGTAGATGGTCGCTTAACCGCAAATGCAGCAGCATATGGTGAGAAAATTGCGGCATTTATCAATGAAGCTTATCGGATCCCATACGCTCTTGGCAGTATTTTAGAAGACGCCGATAAAACATCCATAAACAGAGAGTCTGTTGTTCTACTAAATCGCTCAATACTAGAAAGCAATGATGTTATTTCTAGTATTTACTCACAGTTTGAAAAAAATGGCTTTGATGGCAAAGATAGTGATTTTACCCAAGGGTACGATCATTCAGTTGCTGGAGCTGGCACACTAGAGGTTTATCTAACGAGAAGTTCGAACGGCGTTGTTGAACAACAAGTAGTAGAAGATGCCTCAGAAAAATATGTTGATAAAATTAATGAATTCGGTTTACGTGAAGCCGAATGGTACTTATGTGCAAAAGACAAATTAAAACCCTGCATTATGGAACCCTACCTCTATGAAATAACACCGGGTTATTCTGAAATGATGACCTCTTTAGTGGTACCTATTATTAAATCAGGCCAGTTTGTAGGGGTAACAGGCGCGGATATTACACTACCTGTATTTCAAAAATTGACAGAAGAGCTTTCAAAAGCGCTTTACGATGGTAAAGCAAAAGTAACGTTACTTAGTCATTTAGGTTTAATTGTAGGTACGAGCCACTACAAAGAAAAACTAGGTCGCCCTTTAAAAGAAGCGGTTAGCGCTAAAAGTTATGAGAGTTATAAAGCTCTAAAAGGCACCAAAGGAACAAACAAACAAGGCGCTGAAATAATGGTGTCTTACCCGATTGAAATTAAGCTTGCTGATGTGAAATGGATGCTGCTAATTGAAGTACCCGCTGAACTTGCCTTTGAAGGACCTATTCAATTAACTGCTGGGATGTCTGAGGCTGCAAAAGAGCTGGGTGTGATTATTTTGATCACGGGGACTGTGATTGCGGTATTGGCATTTATAGTAATGAAGCTTGTAGTAGGCAGTGTTGTAGCGCCACTTAAACAAATACAAGAACGTGTAGATAACCTAGCCAGCTCTGAAGGTGATTTAACACAAACACTACATGTTGATACGCATGCTGAGCTTATAGCTTTGGCCGGAGGATTTAATAAGTTTTTATCAAAACTGCGTGAACTTATTAGTGAGCTAAAAGCGGTCTCGGATCAAACCAAGCATCAAGGCGAAGTTACCTCAAATATTGCCGTAGAAACCAAGCATAATGTTCAGGCACAGTTTAAAGAAATTGAAAGTGTTGTGACGGCAATGAACGAAATGAGCGCGACAGCACTTGAAGTGGCAAAAGCTTCTGAGCAATCTGCGCAACAAGCTGATGAAATCAATACCTTAGTGGTTAGCAGCGAGTCGAGTTTATCTTCTGCGATGACCCAAGTTAAAACAATGTCTGAGGAAATCAAAGAAGCCAACCAAGCAGTCGAAAAAGTGGCCTCACGTAGTAATGATATTACGCAAATTTTGGATGTGATCCGAACTATTTCTGAGCAAACAAATTTACTGGCATTGAATGCCGCCATTGAGGCTGCACGTGCAGGTGAACATGGCCGAGGTTTTGCTGTTGTTGCGGATGAAGTTAGGGCTTTAGCGTCTAAAACTCGCTCATCCACCGATGATATTAGCAGCCTAATTGATAGCTTGTTATCAGAAGTAGGAAATGCCTCAACTGTCATTGAAAAAGGCGTTGTACGTGCTGAAAATGCAGTTGATGAAACTTCTACTGCCTTTGATGCACTGCACAGTGTTGTTGTAAAAGTGGATGAAATAACTAACCAAATCACCCATATTGCAACCGCAGCTGAAGAGCAAAGTTTGGTCACTGAAGAAATAAATCGTAATTTAACTATTATTTCTGATGCGGCATCTCACCTCTCTGATTTATCTGCTCAGGCAGGCGATAGCAGCCAAGAACTCAATAAGTTGGTTGCACAGCAAGACGCTGAGCTGAATAAGTTGAAAACGTAAATTTTTTATTTAGAGTTAAACAAGCGGCTAATTTAATACAGATTAGCCGCTTTTTTATACGCTGAATAATCAAACGGAATATAAAAAGAGTTTATTTAAGCGCAAAGACAAGCACCCAATAGGATTACAGTTTTTTGATTAGTACAAACATTTGGTTGATCATCGGCATCGCCAAATGCTCGACTGCAGGGCGATTAAAGTAACCTCGTAATCCTGTAAATTGCACTTGGAAAAATTGTGCGTATGCAGTTGCAGTTAAATCACCGCTTAGCTCACCATTTTCAATAGCGCGGGTAAACAATGTGGTTAAATAAGATTCAAATTTAGTCAGTAAGCCTGCGCTTAACTCACTTAAAGCCGTGTCTTTTTCAGCAAATTCGGTATTTGCTTTTACTAACATACAAATAGCACTTGGACTGCAGTCCTTGGTTTTAATAATTACATTTTCAACAAATGCCCGCAAACCACCTAAAATCGAATCAGAGTTTGCTATAAAGCCCTCAATTTGGCTTTTCATCTGTACGGTGTAGTCTTTTAAAGATTCGCTGTATAACCCCTCTTTAGAGCCAAATGCAGAGTAAATACTTCCTGGTCGCATATTTATAGCTTCCTGTAAATCGCGGGTAGAAGTAGCATGAAAGCCTTTCTCCCAGAACAGCTGACTTGCCACGCGAACAACATGTTCACGTTCAAATTTAATTTTATTGGCCATAATAGTTTCTATTAATTTGAGCGACTGTTCAATTTTAACTTGAGCGACCGCTCAAAATCAAATAATATGTTTCTCAACACGACTTAATACTATTTATTATATAGGAGCAAACTATGGCTGAATTTACCTTATACACGCAAGAAAATGCATCAGCAGAGGCAAAACCTTTATTAACAGACTCTGTCGCCGCTTTTGGAATGTTGCCTAATCTTCATGCTGTGATGGCTGAGGCACCAACATTGCTAAAGGGTTATCAAGTACTGCATGAGTTATTTCAAAAAACATCGTTTAATGCACAAGAGTTAACGGTTGTTTGGCAATCAATTAATGTTGAGCACGAGTGCCATTATTGTGTGCCAGCACACAGTGGTATAGCGGCTGCCATGAAGGTTGATGAGAATATTGTGGATGCATTAGTCAATAAAACCCCGCTTGCTGATCCTAAACTTGAGACACTTCGTGAGACAACGCTTGAAATGACACGAGAACGTGGTGTGTTAAGTCAGTCACAGCAGGAAAAGTTTTTTGCAGCAGGGTATACAAAACAACAGCTTCTTGAAATTGTGTTGGGTCTTGCGCAAAAGGTGATGAGTAATTACACCAACCACCTTGCAGATACGCCTGTTGATAATGCGTTTAAAAAATTTATAAAGTAACTTAAGATCAGTGTTCTAGTTCAAAATCGTAATTATTAATGGCTAGAACACTGTTTTTTAAAGAACTAATACGTTTTTAGGTATTACAAGGCAATAAGTAAAACTTATTTAAACTTTACTTCTTTATTGCTGCGATGGTAGGTGCGAATTTGCGGCTTAGTCCATTCACCTTTTTTTAAATAACTGGTGGAAACAACAAATTGCTCATCCTTGAATTCACTAGTTGATTTAACTTTAGTGATGCCCTCTTGGCTGCCAGTGACGTCTTCATAAGCAACAAATTGTGTTGGGCTCAACACTTTCATGACTCCTTTGGTATAAAAGCCAGCCGTAGTAAAATAATAAAATACTAATGACTGTTTTTTGCGATCATAGAAAATCATTGATTCGCCCCCATACTCACCTTCATTTATAGAATGCGTAGTGCGAATGGCTTTACCATTTAAGGTGCGCTCCCATTTGGTCACATCTTGGGTTGGAAGCGGGTTTTTATCTATATGAAAATCAGCTTGCCAA
Source organism: Pseudoalteromonas sp. APC 3250 (assembly GCF_030407915.1). Classification (NCBI taxonomy): domain Bacteria; kingdom Pseudomonadati; phylum Pseudomonadota; class Gammaproteobacteria; order Alteromonadales; family Pseudoalteromonadaceae; genus Pseudoalteromonas; species Pseudoalteromonas sp. APC 3250. Next base: position 193,422 of record NZ_JASDCM010000002.1, on the reverse strand, counting down.
GTACCTAAGTAAGGAGTGAATACCGCAAGCTCAGGCTCTAGTAAATCCGTTTTATTATTTGCTTGAATACTGAATATACATAGTGAAAACAGCAGCATCGAAGCCTTTAAATATGTCATAATTTAACCTTGGTGTTTCTTTTAATTATCTTCATTATAGGCGATTATTTTTTGATAAAAAGTAGCTTAATTATATTTTCCAGCTTGTTTATAGCCTTATTTTGGTTAGCTTACTTAAACAATGGAGTTGAAATGTACTTACCCATATATGTTTCATCGATCAGCTGTATTACATTTGTATATTACGCATGGGATAAGCGAAAAGCGGTACAATCAAACCATAAAAAAGTGAGTCGTATACCTGAACGACACTTACATCTATTGGCTTTATTTGGAGGATGGCCCGGTGCACTTATTGCGCAGCAAAGTTTACGACATAAGTCACAAAAGCGAGTCTTTATTGCAGTGCTATGGGTATGTATTGTGGTTAATATTAGTGTAATTAGTTACGCGTGGTTTGCCTATTACCGTATTTAAAATGCCTTTATTGAGCGTAATAAAGGCATTTTAAATTGATCATTCGCTTATTGCGCAGACTGGCTTAGCTGTTTTTCATCTAGCTCAATAGTTAAGATGGTTTTTTTGTCAACCGTTACCCATTTCCTATAAGTCACATAACCTGCTTTACTTACTTCGATATCATATTTACCTGCATCTAGTTCAATAGCGTCTTGATATACAGGCACTATATTCATAATACGTACTCTAGAGTCAGCAGGGTTAGTAATAACAGTCAGTGATATTGGCGCATTCTCTTCGCTAACTTGAGGCGTTGGCTCAATAACTACTTCCTCTGTTTTATTTACACTAGAAGTTGTCGAACAACCCGTAAGTATAACGGCTGCAGCTAATAAGCTTAAATTTTTCATAGGTACTCCATTAATTATAAAAAGTCTAAATATTTTAAAATCTTGGCGGAGTGTATGATGATGGAAATGCACTCGTCGTCCTTGACTTTATTATGTATATTTTGGGTTAGTCTAATAGCTAACTAATCTATATTCAATTATATCTGTGTTATTTTTGAGCAATAAATAAGAGTTGTTTAAAGCATATTGTCTAACGATTGCGTGATGGCCTCACTTTTTTCAACCAAACGTTCAGCTGCTTTATACATTCTTTTTTTCATTAAATCGTTCGCTGTACTAATGTAACGTCTCGATAATTCTTTTCTAAGCGATACTAAAAGAGAAAAATCGTTGGGTAGTGCTGTCGATTCGGATTTAATAAACTCTTCAAATTCCATTAAAGCTTTATGATCTTCAATAGTTTCTAATTGTGCAGAAAAGCGTTGAAACTTTGGACCATAAAAAACGACCGCATCGGCACGAGGAAACTCAGCTTGTTCGCCTAAATTAATCTTTTGTTGGTATGCGGTTAGTGCATTAATTGCAGACTCACGCTTCATTAAATTAGCAAGAAGCTCTTCTGCTTTTTTGTTATTTGAAAATACAATTTTACCCACATTTAAAAGTACTTTTTGTGTGATGACATCATCGCTTTCTATGGCTGTGTTTAACGCAACAGTAAAGTTATCAAGATGCAGATCCGTTGGTTGATAACGGTAAGTTTTATCTACTTCTTTTAGATCTTTAACGAGATGAGCAATACTATTGGGCTGGTCTTCGTTGTAGCGTGATTGTTCGAGTAATAAATCTATTCTCGCGGTAATATCAAAAATAATTGATTGGCGCTCCCTCAATACACTTTCTAATTGCATCGAAAGCTTTTCTGAATCGGGATAGTAGTTCAGTGCATTAGAATAGACCGCTATTATTTTATCAAAATCTTTAAATTTACGGCCCGCAATATTATTAAACTGGCTTGCTTCATCATTAAAGCTATCTAATATACTTTGCTGATTTGATCTGAGTAATCCTTGTTTAAGCACCTCATACTGTGGCGGAATTTGTTCTAGCTTGTTTAAAATAGTAGGGCCTTGCCAAGACATCCATGCTTCCACTTGTTGGTTGATTGCCTTGGCGTTATCAAGTTGTGCCTGTAATTGCTTGGTATTATCTGAGCTTGAAAAATAATTTTGAGTGATTAAGGCAATAATTGCCACACTAGCCACACTGGCAAAAATAGCGGGTTTTAAGTTTACTTTTAGCGTTTTTGAAATTTGTTCTAGTGAATCGAGTCTTTGGCTGGCGCTTAAAGATAATGCTTTATGTAAATTTTTCCATAAAAGGAGAGGGCAATTACTTGGTTTTTTTACAGTAGTATTTTTAGGAACTTTATCTGCAGCAATGCGGTTAAATGGGTGCTTACTGCTTAGAAGCTCATAAGCAATACAGGCAAATGAAAATACATCATCTTTAATGGATGCTTCGCCGCCTTTTAGCTGCTCAGGGCTAGCATACGTTGGAGTATAACCACCAATGGTTGCAAACTCACTTTCGTTTTTAACAGCATATTGGTCGTCCAAACTTTTGTGTTTAGCAATACCAAAATCAAGCACTTTGAGGTTACCATTAGAGTCAAAAATAATATTCGAAGGCTTAAGATCATTATGTATTACGCCACGTGAGTGGGCATATATAAGGGCGTCAGTTAATTGCTCTAAAATAATTTTCGCTTTTTTAAACGCTAAACCTGATGGTTTATTTCGCTTAATAATTTGTTCTAGAGTTTCTCCCTCAATGAGCTCCATAGTGACATAATATAAATCGCCATCAGAGTCTGCTGAGTACACTTTTACAATACTAGGGTGAGCAAGTTGTTGTGTTTTTGCTGTTTCATCTTTCAATAATGAAATAGCTTCTTCAGAGTTGGAAAACTCTTCTTGGAGCACTTTTATAGCGACCGATGCTTCAGAGCGACCGCTGTTTTCTAAAAAGGTATCTCGCGCACGATATATGTAACACATTCCACCTTGCCCGATGAGCTCTTCAATTAGGTAGCGATCGGATATCTTTTTGCCGAGGAGGTTTTGTTTATGGATGCTTGATGTTTTTTTTGTGCTGGAGTCTAGAGAAGCAATCTGAGTTTTATCGTTGTTATCATTAATATTGCTCATTAAAAAATCCTTTTATTGTGTTTAGTTAAATAATTATAAAGGTAAATAATCTCTACTTACCTATCAATTTTCCCTCTGATATAAGCATGTATTTTACAAAAATATACAATTATAGCAATGCCTGAATAGCATATTGTTGCCGGTGAACTCGCTTTATAGTGAATTGAAAAAGTCGGTTTAAAGCCAGAAGATGTCTCTAAAGTGTTTATTTTTGGCCTAGTTAAAAAGCATTAAAAAGAAAAGTAACAAACGCCGTCGATGAGTATATAGGGCGTATTGTTTTAGAGACAAAATCTACAATGCGACATTTTCCTGTGTTAATTTCAATGTTGACAATAGTTTCGCTTCTACTTTATCCTGTTCACAATAATGCTATAGGGACTGACTTATCAAATGGAACTGATACTAAACATCACTAGTTATCACAGACTTTCGCCTGAAATCGAAGCTACCAAAACGGTAAAAGATTCACTCACTTTTGGCCGTTCTGAGGGATGCGATTGGCATCTCCCCGATCCTGAAAAAATTATCTCCAGTAAGCACGGTAGAATTGAAAAAGAAGGCGATTCTTTTTATATATACGATAATTCAACCAATGGTTTGTTTATTAATTTTGCAGTGGCGCCTTTAGGTCAAGGTAATAAACAACGTTTGTCAGATAGTGATGTCTTAACTATTGGTGATTTTCAGGTTGATGTTAGTTTAGCTGATGAGCCACACGCAGATATTAGTAATCCTATTACTTCAAACAGTTCTCAACAAGCAAATACATTTGCTTCACATAGCAGTCAAACTGCAGAGTCTGCGCCGTTATTCAATGATTCAATTATGAATGAGTCTATGCCTGCGGTATCTGTAATTTCACAACAAGCAACAGTGGATAATCATATTCCAGAAGATTGGGATGAACTAACTCGCCTTATGAATACCGATGAGTTTGATCTTGGTAATGACGAAGTGAATTCTTCAGCGCCAGTTGACACTCCAGCTCCAATAAAAGAAAGCGCACCGACTAAACGTTATAATGCTGAGCAGCAAGCTGTAAAACAAACAGCGCCTGTAAAAAGCTTTGCTCAAAATGATAAAGTGTTTTGTGATGCCTTTTTAAACGGATTGGGGATTAAGGATGAGCTTAAAAGTGCTCTAGATAATGAAAAGCTGTGGTTTGAGATGGGGCAGGGCTTAAGTTTATTACTGACAGAGCTCATGGAATCTTTACGCCAACGCGCGATTGTAAAGAACAAATTAAGACTGAACCATACAATGTTTCAGACCGAACAGAACAACCCATTGAAGTTTTCTGCCAATATTGATGATGTTATTCAGAACTTGTTCATAAAAAATAGTGCAAGCTTTCTGTCTTCGAATGAATCTATTAAAGAAAGCTTTGTAGATACACGCAAGCACGAGCAAGCACTGCTCGCTGGTGCAGATGGCGTGCTCAAAGGGATGTTATCGCAAGTTTCTCCCGTGCAAATTAATCAACAGGCAAACGATAATTCTAACGTGTTAAAAATTATTCCAGGCCAAATAGAGTCTAAATGCTGGAAGTTATATCAAAGTTTATATGATGATATTTCTCAGGAAGTTAACGCGAAAGGCGCTATAGCTATGTCTGATGATTTTTTAAAAGCATATAACGATCGAATCAAAGAAACGCTCTAGAAAGGAAAGTAAATAATGCATAAAGTTAAGCTCTATTTAATGAGTTTTAGTTTACTATTTTTGGTACTGGGATGTACTACGATGAATAAAATCGTACCTCCTTCTACAGATCTGATCATCAATGTATCTAAAAATGTTAATCCGGATACATCAGAACGCCCTTCTCCGGTGGTGATGAAAATTTTTGAGTTGAGCTCAAGAACAATTTTTGACACGCAGGATTTTTTTAGTTTATACGATACGCCAGAAAAGATATTAGGCCCTGATTTATTAAAAAAGGATGAGTTAGAGCTTCAGCCTGATTCAGTACAGCAATATAAAATGAGCCTTAATCGTAATACTCGTTATGTTGGGGTTGTTGTTGCTTACAGAAATATAGACCAAGCAAGGTGGAGAGCGGTTATTGAAGTTGACCCCACCGGTTATGACGACATCAATGTAAATGTAGAAGCGATTGCTACATATATGAGAGAGCAATAAAAAAGGATTTTTAAAATGAGTGATAACACTCGTGTTGCTTGGACTGAGGGGATGTTTTTAAGACCTCAGCACTTTCAGCAATCAGATAAATATATTTCAAATGTGATTAAGCAAGTATGCAGTGGAAACCTTGCTGATCCATGGGGAATAATAGATATTAGTATTGATAATGAATTACTTAACAGTGGTCAATTCGCTGTGGATTCATTAACTGCAATTACCCCGGATCTACTGCCAATTGATATGCCTCAGTCAACCTCTTTACCTGAGCCTTTAGTGGTTAATAAAGATGTGTTTGACGAAGTTGTTTATTTGGCTATTCCTGCGCTAAAAAATAGTGGCGTTAATATATCGTCAACTGACGATAATATGGTTACTCGCTATAAGCTTAACGATTTGGCAGTGAGTGATGACTTATTGGGAGCGCAGTCTCAAGAAATAATTCAAGTTGCAAAAGTATACAGTAAGTTGATGCTGTCTTCTGATGATCATTCAGGGTATATCGTGTTGCCTTTAGCACGAATAGTGGATGTGAGCAGCGAAGGGCAAATAAAGTTAGATGCAAAGTACATTCCTCCCTCTTTAAAAGTAGGGCAGTGTAAACCTTTATCGGGGCTAGTGAGAGAAATTGGCTCAATGATAAAGCAACGCGCTGAAAGCATTGCTGCTAGGTTGTGCCAAGGTTATGCGGGTAGTACGTCAGTTGCAGATTTTATAATGCTGCAAACACTAAATAAATATGACGCGATATTTAATAATTTGCTCAGCGTTAATAGTTTACATCCGAACGTGTTTTATAGCCGCTTAATTGAACTGGCAGGTGAGTTATCAACCTTTAGCACGGCTAATAAAAGAGTGCCTAAATTACCTAATTATGATCACACAAATTTAGGGCAAGTGTTTAGTGAAGTGGTTAACTTTTTATACCAATCATTAAGCCATGTAATTGAGCAAACCGCGACTGAAATTAAGCTTGAACAAAGTAAGTTTGGTATTTCGTTTGGTGCCTTAAAAGATAAATCTATTTTAAATTCAGCGCAGTTTGTTTTAGCAATTAAAGCAAGCGTTCCGCATGAAGAGTTGAGAAAAATTCTACCTTCGCAAATTAAAATTGGCAGCGTTGAAACCATTCGTGATCTTGTTAACAACCAGATCCCAGGTATTACAATTAGTAACTTGCCAACAGCGCCAAGACAGATCCCTTACCATGCTGGTTTTCATTATTTTGAATTAAATCGCCATGGTGAACATTGGGAAAAACTGCGCTCCAGCGGAGGAATTGCTATCCACCTCTCAGGAAGTTACCCAGAACTCCAATTAAGCCTTTGGGCTATTAGAACTTAACTTTTTAAAAGGAAGAGTTTCAATGGACGAAACCATTATAAAACCACGCCCTGGCCGACTAGGGCGAAATACCCCAAGCAGTGGTGCAGCGCAAAATGATGCTGATAAAACCGTTATGTCGGTTGAGCCACCCTCTGCAAAGCCGATGAGCAATAATAAGGTATCAATTTTTAAAAATCCCTTGTTAGAAGCGGCAACAGATTGCTTTTCTCTTGTGATATCCATAAATCAATCGCTTGAAATGAGCAATCTAGCAGCGCTCAAACACCGCTGTGTTGAGGCTATAAAGCGTTTTGAAGTGGAAGTCCGTAACCAGCACCTATCAAAAGAAGTGATTAATAATTCACGCTATTGCCTATGCGCTATTCTTGATGAGTCTGTATTGAATTCAAAGTGGAGCTCAATGGAGTGGGCTGATGAAAGTCTGCTGTCGACTTTTCACAAAGAAACCTTTGGTGGTGAATATTTTTATACTCTACTTGATGCCGGGTTAGGGCAACCTGAAAAAAACAAACAGTTTTTGGAGTTGCAATACCACTGTTTAAACTTAGGCTTTAAAGGGAAATATCGATTAGATGCCGGCGGCGATACAAAAGTCGAAGAGTATCGTTCACAGCTTTATCATTTACTCAATCAGCTTGATGGCCCGATTAATAATAAACTATCTCCAAACTGGCAACAAAGAGTTGCTGCAGGTGTTGAACTAAGAAATCAAGTGCCACTGTGGGTCATATTTTCTGTGCTGGGGCTGATATTATTGATGATTTATCTATCAATAAATATGAAGCTAAATAACGATGTTTTTGCGATTAATGAAAAACTAGCGGGCATTCATCCGTTAGCTGTTAATCAAACGGTTGATAAAAAAGATCAGCAGCTGCGTGTACTTGAACAGTTACTACAAACAGAAATTAAAATGGGGATTGTTGCTGTTGCAAAAAATTCCGATGGGATCCGCATAACGATAAACAGTGAAAATTTGTTTAAACAAGGGGATTCTCAACTACTTCCATCATTTCAGCCTATTTTAGAAAAGTTAGCGTTAAGCTTAGAGGGAACTAAAGGGCGAGTGCTTATAACGGGCCACACAGATGACTTACCAATTAGTACAGATAAGTATCCTTCTAATTGGCATCTTTCTTTAGCCAGAGCAACACAGGTTGCTAATTTAATGGCTAAAAGTACCAACTTAAGCGGTCGTTTATGGCCAGAAGGAAAGGGCGCTGCAGAGCCTATCGCCAGCAATTCAGATTCAGCTTCTCGGTCATTAAACCGACGAATTGAAATCGATCTATTATTTTAATGAGGCTGCAATGAGTTTCTCACAAAAATTTAAAAAAATAACCTACGCGCTAACATCACGAACCGCTATATTAATTATCGGCTTTTTAGCCTTATCATTATTAATTTGGTTTGGTGGCCCTTTAATCGCAGTGGCAGACTATGTACCGCTTGCAGGTGTAGCATCACGATTATTAACTATTTTATTGGTATTATTAGTTTTTTCAGTGACCAAAATTTATCGTCTTATGCAGCAAAATAAGCGCGATGAAAAAATGGCGGATGAGTTAATTGATAACAATGATGCCAATAGTAGTGAAGTAAACGAAGAAATTACTACTCTTAAAACGAGAATGAATGAAGCTATAGATTTACTAAAAGATGTAAAGCTATTTAAAGGTAAAAATATATACCAGTTACCTTGGTATATTATGATTGGCCCTCCGGGTGCAGGTAAAACAACGGTTATTCATAACTCAGGCCTCGATTATCCATTAAAAGATAAGCTAGGCGTTGACTTAGTTCATGGTGTAGGCGGTACGCGTAATTGTGACTGGTGGTTTACCAATAAAGCGGTATTAATTGATACCGCAGGGCGTTACACAACACAAAGTAGCCACGCAAAACATGACTCAAGAGCATGGGAAGGTTTTTTAGGGTTATTAAGAAAGCATCGCCCGTTACGTCCTATTAATGGCGTGATGATCAGCATGGGTATTTCTGAGCTAATGAGCCAGACCAAAACTGAGCGAAACCTACATGCTCGTGCTATAAAACAGCGTCTTCAAGAACTACAAAACCAACTAGGGATGACATTTCCTGTTTATGTTATTTTTTCTAAAGTTGATTTAATTGAAGGCTTTAGAGAGTTTTTTGCTGAGCTAACTGAAGAAGAATGTGAGCAGGTTTGGGGAATTACCTTTGAACTTGATTTAGATAAAGATACTCAGGTAGATGCGTTCAATAAAGAGTTCCATGCTTTAATTTCTAAGCTTACGGAGATGTTAAATCGTCGGCTTATTAACGAGCGTAACGAAGCTATCCGTGCCAAAATTTTTGAATTCCCTCGACAGTTACGGGTATTGCAGGGCGTAGGTGATGACTTTTTAAAAGAAATTTTCACCCCCAATGCCTATGAAGAATTACCCATGTTCAGAGGGGTGTACTTAACCAGTGCGACGCAAGAAGGGACACCGTCAAGCTTTTTAAATGATGCGAGCGCAGGGAAAACAGATTACATAAATCAATCTAAAAGTTTCTTTATTAAGAATGTTTTAGAAAGTGTTATTTTTCCTGAGCAAAACTTAGCAAGCACTAACAAACATCATGATAAGCAAAATAAATGGCTTCGCGTTGCAAGTATTTCAGCTGCGTGTGTTGCTTTATTAGGTTTTTCAGTTTCGTGGTACTTTAGTTTTGCATGGAATAGCAACTTAATAGACGCCACCGATGAGGCAATTACTACTTACCAAGAGCTCGATGCCTCTTCGTTTGATAGAAATAATTTATTGGTGTTGAACGACAGACTAAATGCACTGAGAAATCTACCTGCTACTAACTCTGAGCTCATTAACCCTGAGGATGCTTCATCAGTTGGTTTTAATAAGTTAACCGAAATTAAAGAATCTTCTACTAATGCTTACAAGCGTTCTTTACAAACGTATTTAGAGCCATTTGTTGCTAATACTTTAATTAAGGAAATGGAAGCGCATCCAGAACACTTAAGCTATTTATATGAAACGCTAAAGTGTTACTTAATGTTGTTTAAACCTGAATACTTTGAAAGTGAAGATATTGTGGTGTGGTTCAGTGCTTATTTAGACAGAAACTTACCCGGTGATATGAATATGCAAACGCGTGGTGAGTTAATGAATCATATTTCAGCTTTACTCAATGAGGGAATCACGCAAACCGAAATAGATAACCAAGCTGTGCGAGTTGCACGTGCAGAGTTAACTAAACTACCGATTGCGGAAAGAGCATACCAGCGTCTTCAAGCTGATTTTCTTGATAGTAGTATTCCGCCTTTCAGACTAACCGATATTATTAGCTTTGAAAGTGCACAAAAGTTTACTTTTCGTAATAACGGCGACTTAACGCGAAGCATTCCAGGGTTATACACTTTTAATGGTTTTCATGGCATTTTTAATATTGAAAAAGGAAAAATGCTTGGCAACTTAATGGCTAGTAGCTGGGTTTACGGGCAAGAAGCCTCAGGAACTTACGATATTTCTAAAGCGGAGATAGAGAAGAAACTAGAGCAGCGCTATTTCCAAGATTACATTTATTATTGGCAGTCATTTTTAGATGACTTGAGTCTTAATCAATACAGCTCACCCGCTGAAGGCGTCAATATTACTGATGTGCTAGCAGGCTCTGAAGCACCGATTAAAAATATCATCAATGCGGTGAAAAAGAATGTTCAGCTTACTAAACTACCAGTATCTGAAAATCAAAAAGTAGCTGGTGATGTGGCAGCCAATGCCGCTAAAGTCGCTATGCAAACTAAAGCAAATCGAATCAAGCGCTTTTTACCTGATGAAGCTCCAAAATTTGAAATTGATCTACCAGGTTACCAAGTAGAAGAAGCCTTTGAAGATATTATTGATATTGATGTTCAGCAACTTGATAATATTCAGAAAAATTTAAGAGAGTTAAATATTTATTTAACCAAGCTTGATAGAGGCGATCAGCTTAAGTACTCCATTAAAGATCAAATAAGCGGTAAGAGCAAACCTAGCTTTATTCGCCAATTAGAGTATCAAAGCAGCGACTTACCTTATCCATTTAATAGTTGGTTACTGGATATTAGTAGAGATACTAGCAACATAACCAAAAATAGTGCTAACAGGCATCTAAATGAAATTTGGAAAAGTAAAGTTTTACGCGAGTATAACGCGGCGATTGTGGGCCGTTACCCATTTGCTCCGCAGGCTGAAAAAGAAGTCAGCATTAAAGACTTTACCCGCTTCTTTGGTCCTAATGGCACCATAGACAACTTTTTCAATAGCTACGTAGCCCCGAGTGTGGACATGAGTTCAACCCCTTGGAAGTTTGAAAAAGATATTGGTATTAGCAACAACACGTTAAAAATGTTCGAGCATGCTTACAAAATTCAAACCGCATTTTTTGACCGTGGTAGTAATACTCCAAGAATTGAGTTTGGCTTGCGTACCTTTAAATTAGATAAAACGGTCTCAAGCTTCATGATTGAAATTGATGGCCAATCTATGATTTATCGTCATGGTCCGCTTAAGGTGACCAATTTTGTTTGGCCTGGTGCAAGTGGTCAAAGCAAAACTCGAGTGGTGTTTACTCCACCAAATGGTGGGCGTTCAATTAACACCACCTACCAAGGTGAGTGGTCACTATACAGAATGTTAGATGAACTGAGTGAAAAGCGAAGTAAAACGCGAGAAGACTTAGAGCTGCATTTCTCACTAATGGGTAACAATGCAAAAGTAGAATTATTGCCGAGTTCAATCAGGCATCCTTTTTGGAATAGCAGTGTAGAGAAGTTCTCATGTCCGACCCGATTGTAGATATTGGTTATCTTGGCAAAGTCCCTTGTTTAGGCGACTTTGTTCAAGATAATGTTACTAAAGAGTTTTCAGAGCATTGGGAGCAATGGCTTCAGGCTGCCATTGCTGTAAGTAAAGAACAGCTTGGTGATGTTTGGCAAGAAAACTATTTAACAGGTCCCGTTTGGCATTTTGCCTTAAGCCCAAATATTGTGGGTGATACTGGCGTTATGGGCACGTTATTGCCAAGTATGGATGCTGTGGGGAGGCATTATCCTCTCACGGTAACGCGAACAACACATATTGCTCCTGTCGATGTGCTTCATTCTGGTGTTTTTTCGTTGGAGTACGAAGATGCAGTACTCAAAGTACTTGATGGCTCCGTTGATTTATTTTCTTGGCGTAAAGAGTTAGCTAATACTTTGAGCGAAATTACTTCAACTAAAAAGCAAGTTAGTTTTGCAAACTCGCTAGATAAGAATAAACAGGCTACAGCATTGGAGTTTTCTGGTACCGAATTAAGTGATCACATTTTACAAGATACCATGCATGCCATTTTATATAAAAAGTATGGTGATTACAGTGTTTGGTGGACTCATGGCTCATGCAATATTAAGCCTATGGTGTTGATCACTTCGGCTCTACCGCCTGTAAATCAAGTGGCCGCTATGCTAGATGGACGATGGAAACATTGGGAATGGAATTTTACACAGGTAAAAAATAGTGATTAATAATTTAAGCTCAAGTTATGCCATTACCCACCGAGGTGCTGTTAGGCAACTTAACGAAGACGCGCATGTAGAAATTAACAGCCATAATTTATGGGTAGTAGCTGATGGTATGGGAGGACATGAAGCGGGTGAAGTTGCCAGCCAATTAGTTGTTGATGTTATAAGAACCCATGTTGAAAAGTTTAAACTAGAAGATTTAAACGTCAGTGACATTGTTAAAGCCATTGAAGATGCAAATAAACAATTAACTGAATATAGCGCGCAATACTTAAGCAACAAAACAGCGGGCAGCACGGTGACAGCTTTGTTTGTTAAAAATGAGCGCTATTACATTTTATGGGTTGGCGACAGCAGAGCTTATTTGTTGCGCAATAGTAAGTTGACTCAAGTTTCTAGAGATCATAGCCAAGTTAACGACTTAATAGATGAAGGAATGATTTCTGTTGAAGAAGCTAAAAATCATCCACTATCTAATGTAATTACCCGTGCCGTAGGAGTAATGGATGAAGTAAAAGTTGATATTGTTGAAGGGGATATAAACACAGGCGATATATTTTTACTGTGCTCAGATGGTCTTACTGGCGAGTTATCAGATGAAGAAATATGTTTGTCATTAGAGCCCTCTAGTATTATTGATTCAGGAATGGCGTTAATGCATTCTTCGTTAGTCAGAGGAGCCAAAGATAACGTGACCTGTATTTTAGTAAAATATGATGATGTGGATGCCAATCAATCGATACAATCTTGCAATTTGCAAGATGAGGCAACGATTCCATTGTTCACTAAGTAGCTGATTAAGCCCGTTTTAGTATAATCAAGAAAAAAAGTTGTAAATAAATCAGGAACAAAAAAACTGTTATTTCAATTATTTATAAAATAACATTAGCCAGCTTATCGGCATAATAGCGTCAAGGCTTGTAATTTAATTTAAAGAATGTAATATAATTTCCGCTTTGCTTCTTAGAGCACATGGATAATATTTAGGACAATGGAATGTTTTTATTTGAAGAGTATATTTCCCCTATTTCAGATGCTGAGTTTGCAGGTATTGATCCGCGCTCAGACGTCTCTCCAACGTCTACTTACTATGCCTTAAAAGATTTAAGAAACCAACTTCGTGCGGCTGAAAGAAATGCCTTAGTCGATGAAGAGGGAATTGCTTCACTTTCGCGAGATTGGCTGCCATTACTTGAACAATGCAGTGAGGCAGTTAAAAGCGAAAGCAAGGATATTGAATACCTTGCATGGCTAATTGAAGGTTTATGCCGCGTTCACGGGTTTAAAGGAATAGCGTTTGGTTTTCGCGTTGCCAAGTATTTGCTTGAACACCATTTTGAATCCCTTTATCCAACACTTGATGACGGTGATGAAATTTCAGACAAAGTGTCTGCCTTAGTTGGCTTAAATGGTACAGCCGGTGAAGGCACGTTGATCATCCCAATAAAAAGCATTTATATGACAGACAGTGTCAGTATGGATCCTTTTTCTTTTTGGGAGTATCAGCAAGGGTATGATATTTCGCGTTTAAATGATGAAAAGCGCGAAAAGAAAATAGCCCAAGGCGCAGTTGATTTTGAGCAATTAGAAAAAAGTGCCGCTGAGACCAGTACCGAATTTTTTGTGTCTTTAAAAAACGATATTGAAGATGCGATAGAGCAGTTTGCTGCCTTGAGCGAAGTTATGGATGAGGTGACAGGTGAGCCACAACCGACGTCTAACATCAAACAAGCATTAGAAGTGAGCTTAGCGGCGGTAAAACACGTAGCAGCAGATAAGCTTGAAGCAGCGCAAACTGCACTAGATAAAGCTAACGCTGAGCCTGAAGAGGAACTCGTTGAGGATGCGATTCAAGCTGACTCAGAGCAACCTAAAAAGCTTAGCAGTGATGAGATTAATTCAAGAGAAAACGCAATTAAAAAACTTCAAGAAATTGCGACTTTTTTCAGAAAGACTGAACCTCATTCACCGATGTCTTATACGATAGAACAAGTTATTCGATGGAGCGAATTATCGCTACCTGAGTTATTAAATGAGTTAATTACAGATAGTGATGCTAGGACTGGATACTTTAAGTTGTCTGGCATTAAGATCAGCGAAACTGAAACATAGTAAAAGGAGTTCTCAATGAGTATCCATGATAAGTTAAAACGAGTTCGTAAACCTAGAGTACATATCACTTATGATGTGGAAACTGAGGGCGCGGCAGTAAAAAAAGAATTACCCTTTGTAGTGGGTGTAATGGGCGATTTTTCTGGTGATAATACAGAAGCGCTTAAGCCACTAAAAGATAGACGTTTTATTCAAATTGATCGTGATAACTTTAATGATGTTTTAAAGCGTATGAACCCATCTCTACGTTTAAAAGTAGACAACACATTAACGGATGATGGTTCTCAGTTTGAAGTTAACTTGAACTTCAAATCGATTGACGATTTCGAGCCTGCAGCCGTTGTAAATCAAGTAGAGCCGTTACGCAAATTGATGGAAACGCGTAACAAGCTTCGTGACTTAATGACGAAGATTGACCGCTCAGAAGAACTTGAAAACGTACTAGAAGAAGTTTTAAGTAATACAGCAAGCTTAGATTCGATGGCGAAAGAACTTAACTTAGAGGAGACTGATAAATGAGCACTGAACAATTAGCAACAGAATCAGAATCAGTAGCAGAAGTTAGTTCTTCACTTTTAGAGCAAGCAATTGGTGCGACTAAACAAACAGAGTCAAGCCGTGCTGAAGAGTTACTGAAAACGTTAACTGAAGAAGCATTAAAAGGCACAGTTCAATGGAACAAAAACATGACTGTGACGTTTAATGAAGCAATTCAATTAATCGATCAAAAAATCTCAAAGCAGTTAAGTGTCGTAATGCACACGGATGAGTTTCAAAAACTTGAAGGCTCATGGCGCGGATTACATCACTTAGTGATGAATTCTGAAACTAGCTCAACATTAAAAATTCGTGTTTTAAACATGAAAAAGAAAGAGCTGCATAAAGACTTAAGTAAAGCTGTTGAGTTTGATCAAAGCCAAACCTTTAAGAAAATATATGAGTCAGAATTTGGTACCCCAGGTGGTGAACCGTATGGCACGATTGTAGGTGACTTTGAATTTACGAATCACCCAGAAGATGTTGAAACATTAAGTTTAATGTCTAATGTTGCAGCCGCTGGTTTCTGTCCATTTATTGCCGCATCATCACCGTCGTTATTTGGCTTTGATAATTGGGAAGAATTAACTAAGCCACGTGATTTAGAAAAAGTGTTTGAATCACTAGAATACACTAAATGGCGTTCATTTAGAGACAGCGATGATTCACGCTTTGTATCACTTACTATGCCGCGTTTCCTTTCGCGTTTACCTTATGGTGCAGCGTCAAAACCAGTTGAAGAATTTAACTACGAAGAATTTGAAGTTGAAGCGAAAGATGGCCGTTCAGTCAGCACTGATAATAGTGATTACTGTTGGAGTAATGCCGCATACGCTATGGCAACAAACATGACCGCTGCTTTTTCTCAATATGGTTTCTGTACTGCTATTCGTGGCGCAGAGGGTGGTGGTAAAGTAGAAGGCTTACCAACGCACATATTTACAAGTGATGATGGCGATCCAGATCTTAAATGTCCAACAGAAATTGGCATTACAGACCGTCGTGAGGCCGAGCTAAGCCAGTTAGGTTTCTTGCCTTTATGTCACTATAAAAACACTGATTATGCTGTTTTCTTTGGTGGCCAAAGCTGTCAAAAACCAAAAATCTACTCAACACCTGATGCAACCGCTAATGCTGCCATTTCAGCACGCTTACCTTACTTAATGGCGACTTCTCGTTTTGCTCATTACCTTAAAGTAATGGCGCGCGATAAAATTGGTAGCTTTATGGAAGCCGAAGACGTTGAATCATGGTTAAACCGTTGGATTCTGTCTTATGTAAATGCGACAGAGGGCGGTGGTCAAGATATTAGAGCACGTTACCCTCTTGCTGATGCGAAAGTATCTGTAAAAGAGATCCCAGGACAACCTGGTGCTTATAACGCTGTTGCTTGGCTTAAACCTTGGTTACAAATGGAAGAGCTTACTTCTTCTTTACGCCTTGTAGCTAAAATCCCAGAGATCGGTTAATAAAACCGCTCTCTGCATTAAGGATGATGCAATAGAATGAATCACGAAGAGTTTTCATTTATCAATCAAGACTTCACTTTTCAACAAAAGTCGCAGTCTCGAATAAGTGATAATGACGCTTTACTCGATAGGTTTTTGAACGAAAAAAACCTAGATAAAGCGTTATTATTATGGCTTGAAGGCTCTTCTGATTCTCCACTTTCTTGGAATAAGGAGTCATTGAGTCCTTATTTACAGCGTGTGATCATTGAACTCGATCAACTGATTTCTGCACAACTCAATCATATAATTCATGCAAAAAGCTTTCAAAATTTAGAAGCTAGTTGGCGAAATTTATGGTGGCTATTATTACAAACAGAGCAACAAGACAAAGAAAAAAAAGTAAAAGTTAAATTGCTTAATTGTGACTGGCCAACGCTCTCAAAAGACGTAAATAAAGCGATAGATTTCGATCAAAGTACGTTTTTTCAATTACTCTATCAAAACGAATTTGACAGTGCCGGCGGCGAGCCCTTTGGTATTGTGATTGGTGATTATGAAATTAGTAATGGTTGCTCAGCGGGCACTATTTACAACGATATAGATACGATTAAAGAAGTGTCAAGAACGGCTGCCGCCGCATTTTCTCCTTTTATATGTTCGGCATCGGCTAACTTATTTGGCGCTGATAGCTTTTCAGATTTAGGTTATTACTCTGATTTATTTAATCATTTTGAGCAGCCTGAATATATAAAATGGCAAAGCTTTAGAAAAATGGAAGAAGCTAGATTCATGGGTTTTACACTCCCTCATGTGCTAGTTAGGCCGCCTTATGCTAATGACGGTAAGCGCCATCAAGAATTCTATTTCAAAGAACAAATTATTAATCCAGAAACAGATATGCTGTGGGGAAATGCAGCCTATCAATTTGTATCAACAATAATCAGAGCTTACTGCGATAGCGGCTGGTTTGGGCATATACGTGGTATAGAGCCAGGGAAAGTGTCAAAAGGCTTAGTCACAGGGCTAGCTCGCGATAGTTTTGCTAATGATACTTATCAAAAAGAAGCCAAGCCGCCACTGGATTTGTTAGTAACCAGTAAGTTTGAAAAGCAATTTTCTGAACTCGGTTTTATCCCAGCCTCTTCGGTTACAAATACCGAACATATTGTTTTTTACAGTAATGCGTCGGTTCAAAAGACAAAAAATTACGACTCAAGCGCTGCTAATATCAATGCGCGCTTATCGTCTATGTTGCAATACATTTTATGTGTATCGCGCTTTGCGCACTATTTAAAATTATTGGCCCGAGATCGTGTTGGTTCTTATAGCACGGCTCAAGCGTGTGAAAGAGATTTACAAGCGTGGATCAATAACTACACAACCGCGTCAGACTCTGCGTCTGAGCACATTAGAAGTAAATACCCACTCAGTAATGCAAAAATAAAAGTAAGTGAAAACAAGGCTAATCCGGGTCATTACTTTTCGGTTTTGCAGTTACAGCCCCATTTTCAGTTAGACCAAATGGTCTCGAGTATTAAGTTAATAACAGAGCTCAGTCCTCATCATAAAATAAAGGAATAGTCATGAAGAAAATACACAGTTTAATTCGCGAGGGAAAACTTGCTGATGCTTTATTATGTTGCGCTACAGAGTTGCAAGATGAGCCTTTAAATTTTGATATTAGAAGTCTTTATTCTGAATTACTTTGCATTAACGGTGAACTTGAAAAAGCAGATAAACAGCTAGATTTTATGGTGCAAAAGAACCCTGAATTTGCTGTAGGTGCGGTTAACCTTAGGCATTTAATTCGCGCACAACAATCGCGTGTAGATTTTTATCAAGGTAAGGGTATTCCTAAACTCTTTCATGAAGCTAATGAGCTAGACACCTTGTTCTTAAAAATGCACGTAGCCCTACTTGAAGGCGAAACATCTGAAGCGGCAACGCTTGCAAAACAAATGGAAGCGCTTCGTCTTGAAAGCGTTGATGATGAGCATTCAGCAATTAGAGATTTAGATGATAGCTTAAGCCCATATTTGGAAGTGCTAGGCACGAATGGCAAGTTTTACCTTGCAAACTTTAATGAAATTGAAACATTAAAAGTAGAACCTGTAGCGTCTTTATTAGAGAGCATCTGGTTACGTGTTGAGATCACTATCAAAGACGGTCCTTCAGGCACGGCACATTTACCGCTGGTTTATGCAAACTCAAATACTGAGCTTGAAAAGTTAGGTCAGGTTTCTGATTGGGATGAACTACAAGATGAGTTTATTGTAGGTAAAGGAATGAAAATGTTATTTGTCAACGATGAGGCAATCACCATTCCCAGTCTAAAAATCAACGCCGTTGAAACAGCAGAGTAAGCGCAATAGACGATTATGATTGAACATAAGCAGCAACTCCAAGCATCTATTTTAGATAGGCTCATTGACGATGAGCCTGACTTTCAAGATGCGCCTTCTCGTACTGAGGGGATCAGCATTAGTGAGCTGAGAAAAAATGTGCGTAGAGACATAGAAGCGCTGCTAAATGCTCGAATTCAGTGGCATACCTGGCCATCACAATATGCTGAGTTGTCGACTTCGTGTTTATCATATGGTTTGCCTGATTTTTCAAGTATGTCTGTAAGCTCTCACGAAGGGCGTGCACTTTTATGCGAAACCGTAAGAAATACAATTTTAAAATTTGAACCACGGTTTATTGAAGTAGAAGTGTTTACCGATGATGAAGTACCCGTGAACAGAGTATTAAACCTAAGGATTAACGCCTTGTTGTATGCCGATCCAGAACCTGAATTTATTAGCTTTGATTCTGAAGTTGAGCCAGTTAATTTAGGTATGAAGATTATTGAGGCCTCTTTATGAACGATGAGTTATTGAAGTACTACAATCGCGAACTAGCGTTTGTTCGCCACATGGGTAAAGACTTTTCTGAAAAGTACCCTAAAGTTGCCGGGCGATTAAAGTTAAGTGATGACCATATTGAAGACCCTCATGTATCTAGGCTAATCGAATCGTTCGCATTTTTAACTGCAAATATTAGGCAAAAACTAGATGACAGCTTTCCTGAACTAACGGATGCTCTATTGGGGCAAATGCTGCCAGACTATCAAGCGCCTATCCCTTCAATGTCGGTAGTAAAATTAGAAGCTGAAAATCTGTCCACCACGGGCGTGGTCATTCCAAGAGGCAGTGAAGTAGAAACCAATGTTGAGTCGATGAAGCAATGTAAGTTTCAAACCTGTTACGAAACTTATTTATGGCCTGTTGAGATCACAAGTGCCCAATTTGATAATAGTCCGTTTGTTGCCCCTAAGCCTCGTTGGCATGAAAAAGCTAAGTCAATTTTTAAACTTGAGCTAACCGGTGAATATCCGGGTGTATCATTAGCTGAAACCGGGCTGGAAAAATTACGATTATTTATAAATGGCCAATGGCATCATACGCTTAAAGTGTATGAACTATTATTTAAACACGCTATTGGTATTGCTTTTGATAATGGTGAAGAGGGTATAAAGTACCTTTCTAAAAACCAGTTAAAAGCCGTAGGCTTTGATGCAAATGAAGCGGTGGTGCCCTATTCGCAGCGCTCAAGTGCTGGTTATCGGTTACTGGTGGAAAACTTTACCTTTCCGGAAAAGTTTCGCTTTGTTGAGCTTGAAAATATTCGTTCATCACTGCCTAAAAAGTCTAACAAATGCAGTGTGTATATTTACCTTGATTCAGAGTCAACCGAGCTTGAAAAGCAAGTAGACAAAAATATGTTTTTAATGGGATGTACACCCATTATCAATATGTTTGAGCAAGAACTAGAACCGATTCGCCCTGAGCTGAGTGAATACGAATACCAATTAACACCACGCTATATGGACTCTGAAATCTCAGAGGTGATTGGTATCTCAGAAGTTATTGCGTTTGATCACAAAGGGAACAAACAAATAGTGTGTCCTTTTTATGGGCAGACTCATCCACGATACCAAGGCCATGATGATTTATTTTGGCACATCCGCAGAGAAACCGCCTCATGGGCCGGTGGCTATGTTGAGTCAGGTACGGAATCGTTTCTATCATTGGTAGATGCACGATTTGAAAATAGCGCTATGGATTATGCTGAAGGGAACACGGTATTAACAGTACGTGCTAATTGCAGTAATCGAAACCTTCCTGCTAGCATGCCTTTTGGAGATGATGAACTCGGACTTTTAATGCCTGAACGTGGTGATGTAATAAAAAAAATACGTTGTTTAATCCCATTTACTCATGCAGTTAGACCGATATTAGCCGATGCAACTCGTTGGCAATTAGTTAATCATTTAACCCTTGATGCGTTTAGTGGAGATGATGCATGTAACAAGCTTAAAGAAGTGTTACGGCTGTATGACTTTAGAGCTTCACCGCAAACAAAAGGCCTTATCGATAATATTTACCGCGTGATTGTAGAACCAGCAACGGCGCGTGTTGTACAAAAAGGACGAGTAAGCTTCGCAACGGGAAGCGAAATAGAAATTACCTTTGCCAATGATGATTTTTCGGGAAGTGGTATGTTTTTCTTTGCTTCTATCCTCGATCATTTCTTTGCACAATTTGCGGCAATAAATAGCTTCACGCGTGTTAGTTTAAGGCTCAAAGAACAAGAGCAAGTGTATTATCAATGGCCTGCTCGAGTTGGGGAAAGCCCGTTAATATGATCCAGCATATTATTTCTCAAGCGTCACAAGTTGATTTTTATAAAGCTGTTTTCATTATTGAAAACCAGCTTAAAAAGCATTGCTTAGAGTATCGCTATGTAGGGTATGACAGTAGCCCAAAGCAAGAGTTAATTAAATTTACCGCAACACAAAAATTTGGTTACCCAGGTAACGCTATCACAAAATTAGAGCAAGCTAGCTTTGAAGATGGGTTGCATAAAGTCAACATGCAGATCTCTTTTATGGGATTAACGGGTTGCTCGGGTGCTTTACCCCAATTTTACAGCGAGCTGGTGATGCAGCGTCTTCGCTATAAAGATACCACCATGCGTGACTTTTACGATATGTTTAATCATCGTTTGGTGTCTTTATATTATCGAGCGTGGAAAAAATATAAGCCGTCTTTAAATCATGTGAACAAAGATAAAAACAAAGACCCATATACACAAATATTGGGACTTTTAAGTGGCGGCTACAATGATCATCAGTTGCACTTTTCAGGCCTTTATAGCCGAAAAATTCGCAACGCTTTTGATTTAAAAAGTGTATTGAGCTCTTACCTTGGTTGTGATGTTGTCATCAAACAAATGGTAGGAAAGTGGCATGATTTGAAGCCACAAGAACAAACTTGTTTAGCAAGTGAGCGCCTATATGAGGGACAACATGCTCGCTTAGGCGTTGATACCGTAATAGGTAAAAAGATATGGGATATTTCTTCTAATATTGAGATTCATATCAGCACTACTGATATTGATAAAGCAAAATCCTTGTTACCGAAAGGCAAGTTATTTGAGTTAGCTACAAAGATTGTAAAAGATTATGCGGGCAATGCGATTTCATTTCGACTTATCATCGAATCAGATTTTCAACAACTTGATGCGGTGCAGTTGTCTAAACGGGAATGCCAACTTGGCGCTAATAGCTTTTTAATGGCGAGTAAAAACACCCCTAAATTTAACCCTATTAAGTTATCGTTTAAAGGATAATTAAAAATTAAAAGGAACAGCGTATGTCAACGATGACATTAAATAAATTAGTTGAAAAACTAAGTCCAGATTGTAGAAAAAGCTTAGAGGCAGCTGTTGCAATATGTAATAGCCGCAGCCATTTTACGGTTGAATTAGAGCATTGGTTGTTAGCTATGATTGAGCAGCAACTAGACGATGTTAGACTCATATTCGGTTCTTTCGATATTGATATTGATCAGGTAAAGCAAGATTTAAACCAATCACTAGAGTCATTTAAAACGGGCAGTGATTCATCGCCTAGCCTATCAGTGCATGTGACTACATTATTAAGGCAGTCATGGTTAAGTACCAGTATTGAGTTCACCGATGAGCAAATTCGTAGTGCTTACGTTATTTACACGCTCACAAAAGACGATACCTTGTCTAGTTTAGTAACGCGTTGTAGTAAGCTTTTCAATAATATAGAACCTGGACAACTGTTACACGCATGGCCTGAAATTGTTGCCCAATCGCAAGAACGTAATACCAGCACTGCAAGTGCTACAACACCTGCAAATGGTTCATCTAAAACACCGAGTTTAGATCAATTTACAGTTGATTTAACCGCTCAAGCAAAAGCGGGGAAAATAGACCCTATTCTAGGTCGTGATTTTGAAATACGTCAAATGGTTGATATTTTAACTAGACGTCGTCAAAACAACCCAATCTTAACGGGTGAAGCGGGTGTAGGTAAAACCGCTGTGGTTGAAGGACTTGCCCTAAGAATTGCCCAAAAAGACGTACCTGCAGTATTACAAAACGTTAAGTTGCACAGCCTAGATTTGGCTTTGCTTCAAGCAGGTGCGGGCATGAAAGGTGAGTTTGAAAATCGCTTAAAGTCGTTAATTAACGAAGTTAAAAACGCTGTTGACCCTGTGATTCTTTTTATAGATGAAGCTCACACTATGATTGGTAGTGGCGGACAAGCGGGTCAAAACGATGCGGCTAACTTACTAAAACCTGCTTTAGCAAGAGGGGAATTACGTACAATTGCAGCAACAACGTGGGCTGAATATAAAAAGTTTTTTGAAAAGGATGCTGCACTAACACGTCGTTTCCAAGTGGTAAAGGTTGAAGAGCCAACGCCAGAAAAAGCGGTTGCTATGCTACGTGGTTTAGTTCCTGTTATGGAAAAGCATCATAAAGTGTTTATTTCAGAGCAAGCACTAGAAAGCGCAGTCCATTTATCACACAGATACATTACTGCTAGACAACTACCAGACAAAGCCGTTGCTCTACTAGATACAGCCTGTGCACGCGTTGCTATGAGCCAAGCATCGACACCTAATGCGATTGAGCAGTTAATGAATAGACTTAGTGAAATTGAAGCGCAAGTTTTAATGTTAAATCGTGAGCAAAAAACCGGTTTAGATCACAGCGAACAATTATCAGCACTTAAATCTGAACTAGTTGAGATTGAACAGCAACTTGAACCATTAAATGAGCAGTTCAACGTTGAAAAAGGCATCGTTGCAGAATTAAACCAAGCGCTTGAATCGATTAACACCAACGATGCAGACTCTTCTGTTGAAGTACTTGAGCAGTTAAAAGAAAGCAAGCTTAAGCTAGCCTCGTACGAACATAATATGGTGCATTGGCAAGTTGATGAAGAGTTGATTGCACAGGTTATTTCTGATTGGACTGGTATTCCTGTTGGTAAAATGCATGAAGACGAAATTCATGGCATTTTAAATTTAGCTGAGCAAATGAAACAACGCGTAGTTGGCCAAGATCATGCGCTTGAACTTATGTCTAAAGTAGTACAAACCTCCCGTGCTCAGCTTGCAGATGAAAGTCGCCCTAATGGTATATTTATGCTGGCAGGCCCAAGCGGAGTGGGTAAAACAGAGACCGCACTTTCACTAGCACAAGAAGTGTATGGCAGTGAAGATAACGTAACGGTTATCAACATGTCTGAGTTTAAAGAAGAGCATAAAGTGTCATTACTACTTGGCTCACCTCCAGGTTATGTTGGTTATGGCGAAGGCGGTATTTTAACCGAAGCAGTAAGAAGAAAACCATATAGTGTGGTGCTGCTAGATGAAATGGAAAAAGCCCATCCAGGCGTGCAAGATATTTTCTATCAAGTATTCGATAAAGGCACCATAAAAGACGGTGAAGGCCGAGACATCGACTTTAAAAATACCATCATTATTATGACCTCAAATGTGGGTACTGATACCACAATGAGTTTATTTGAAGATGAAGAAAGTAAGCCAAGTATTAAAGGCTTATTAAAAGCACTACAAGATGATTTATTAGGGGCATTTAAGCCTGCATTTTTAGGACGAATTAACGTAATTCCATATATTCCGTTAAGTGATGAAATTCTTACCCAGATTGCTGCGTTGCAAATTAGTAAAATAATTAAGCGTGTTAAAAAGCACTATGATGCGCAATTAACGTATAACGATGATGTGATTGAGCACATTATTGCAAATTGTCAAAATGCCGGATCGGGTGCACGAAATATTCACACGATATTACAGAATAAAGTACTACCTCTATTGTCTGAGATCTTGCTTTCAAGCATGGTTGAAGGTGAAAAAGTAACATCTATCTCATTGTTAATTAAAGATAATGAGTTCGATGTTGAATTAGCTAAAGTTAATTCAAAATAACTTGTTTTTAAGGTTGTTTCTTTAGTTTTAGGGCATTATAATTCGTGTGTCTTATATAGAAACAAGGAATTTTTGAGACATTGTCTTCATCTAGGGAAAGGAATTCTGAAGACCTTTTCATTGCTGTTTTAAAGATAATGATTTCAAGGAATTTTGGGTAACCAAAGTAAACGAATCCACATAATGGATAATATTGTTTAATAAAAAGGAGCATTATCAAATGCAAGCAAATACATATTTAAAATACGGTTCAATCAAAGGCGAAACTACTGCTGAGTCTTTCAAAGATTTAATTACAGTTTTATCTTTAGATTGGAACGTTAGCCGTGAAATTAGCGCAGCGACTGGTACGGCGATGGATCGTGAATCTAGCTCTACTCGTTTAGGCGATGTGACTATTACTAAACTTCAAGATAAAGCATCTCCGGATCTTTTCAAAGAAGCAACTATTGGTAAAGGTCTACCTGCTGTTTTCCATATCACTAAACAAGGTGATAAAGTTGAAGAAATCATGAAAATCGAACTTACAGATGCCATGATCTCTAGCTACTCAGTATCAGTTCAAAACGACCGTCCAATTGAAACAATCACTATCAGCTACACTGAAATGATGATGACTGTTACACCTACTGACGACCAAAACAACATCACTGCACCACTTGTATATGGTTACAGCGGTGTTAAAGGTCAACAAATGTAATATTTGTTACCCGATTGTAGCTCTGGGCTTTGCCCAGGGCTTTTTTTGATCTTCAGGATGGGAAAAGCAAGGAATGCAAAAAGCAACACAAGATAAAAACGTAATTCAAATTAGTACTCCTGTTGGTAAAGACGCCCTTTATTTAACACGCTTCGTTGCGCAAGAAGCCATGTCAGATTTGTTTGTTATGTCGGTCAATATGTACACCATAGGCCAACAAATTGCACATGAAGATCTGGTTGGCAAGCCTGTTTCTATCAAGGTAAAAAATGCCGAGGGTGGCGGAGAGCGTTATTATCACGGTATCGTGAGTCAGCTTGTTTCTAACGGAAGCCGTACGGCGGATGTTGATGAGCAAAAAAATTACATTGATTATCAAGCTACCATTGTGCCTTTTGCCGCTTCTATGCGTAATCGTAAAAACAGTCGCATTTTCCAAAAGAAAACAATTAAAGATATATTTGCTGATTTGTTTGGCCAACACAATGTGGCTTTTTCAGATAAAACCAGTAAAACCTACCCCAAATACGAATACTGTGTGCAATACCAAGAGTCAGATTTTGACTTTATCCAACGCTTATTACAAAGCGAGGGGATTTTTTACTTCTTTGAGCATACAAAAAGTAACCATACATTAGTTTTAGCAGATGATATTACCGCATATGAAATGTGTGGTGAGGCTAAAGTTGTTCATTCAACTGGCCATTTAAGTGAGTCTCATGTTTCGCGTTGGCAGGGCGGATTAAGCTTAGCGCCAGGTAGTTTCAAACGTTTGGGCTACGATTTTAAACAGCCATCACGTTACCCTGATGCAGAGCAAGCAAACGCAGAATTACCGACCCAATCGGTATCAGAAATTTTTGAATATACAGCTGAAGCAGAGTGTCATCCCCGCGCGGCTAATTTGGCATCAGTTCAACTAGAGTCACTGCAAAGAGACATGAAGCTCTCGAGCGGGCGCAGTGACTGCCGCTCATTTTCTGTTGGTAAACTGTTTAGTTTCAAAAAACATGAAGACCCACGCCTTGAAGGTAAAACCTTTGCTATCACCTCGATGATGACGTCGATTGTGGTACCAAACCAATCAGGCGCTGCACAAGCATCGAGTGAAGAAGTGTATTCTAACCACTTTGAATGTGTGCCAAAAGACATTCCATACAGAGCGCAAGTGAGCAAAAAGAAACCGGTTATCAACGGCGTACAAACAGCCATAGTAACGGGTGATAGCGCCGATGAAATTATGATTGACCAATATGGCCGCGTTAAGGTGCAATTTGATTGGGATCGTGAAGGTAAAAAAGACTCTAAAAGTTCATGCTGGATCCGAGTTGCACAAAACTGGGCTGGCAAAAAGTGGGGCGCCTTTTTCTTTCCCCGCGTAGGTCAAGAAGTACTCGTCGACTTTATTAATGGCGACCCAGATCAACCTATAATAAGCGGTGCTGTTTATAATGCAGACCTAATGCCTCCGTACGCATTACCTGGCGAAAAAACGCAAAGTGGTATTAAAACCCGCTCAACTAAAGAAGGTGGGGCAGATAATTTTAATGAATTACGTTTTGAGGATAAAAAAGGCAGCGAGCTTGTGTATATGCAAGCCGAAAAAGATAAACAGCTTTACGTTAAAAACGATCAAAACGAAAAAATAGATAACGACCGTAATGTTGAAATCCTCAATAACGATAATCTCAAAGTCACAGCTAACCGTGTTGCTGAAATGGGTGAAAATGACACCTTAAAAGTCGGTAAAACACTTAATATTGAAGCGGGTGACGAAATAGTGATAAAAACAGGCTCTGCGCAAATTAAAATGAGCAGTAGTGGCAATATTACTATTGAAGGTACAAACATTGATATTAAAGGCAGTAATGTAAAAGTAGATGGCAGTGCCATTACCTTATCTGCTGGTGTAATTAAGTTAAATTAATGATGGAAATAGTCAATAACTTTCAATCAGGATTTAGAAACGGCATTGCAAATAACGGGCACGTTGTTTACTGTCGTTATGGTTTACCTCATTTAGTGTGTTTACCGATAAACAGGCCAGACGATCCATTACTAAGCCCGGCTTTAAGTCATTTAAAAGCCATGAATGGCTATTATGCACAGCAGTTTTTTATTCATTTAAGTGATGCACTTAATAGTGAAAATGTAATTTCAAACTTATATCAATATGCAACTCAAAGCGCTGTGGCACTTTCTGATCACAGTAAAGATGAGTTAATTGAAGAAATTTCGCTACTGGTAACCAGCAACAAGCTATTAGTTATCCCGCTTTATGAATAGCATTTCATAAACCAACAAAGACACGACAAGGAGTCAAAATGGGTAAACCCGCTGCTACAATTGGTCATATGCATGTATGCCCTAAAGTGACCGCTAAAGTTCCACATGTGGGTGGACCTATAGTTGCTGGCTCTGGCAATGTGTTAATAGGTGGCATGCCCGCTGCCCGCAAAGGCGATATGATAGTGTGTGTTGGCCCGCCAGACAGCGTAAAAACAGGCTCGGGTAGTGTTCAAATTAATGGTAAACCTGCCGCCAGAATGGGCGATGATAGTGGCCACGGCGGAAAAATCGTTGTGGGCAACCCAACCGTGTTAATTGGTGGTTAACTTTGCTAGCGACCTATTTAAGTGATCATCAAGCACAATTACTACAAATTAGTAATGCTCAACTGTGCCCGTTTACGTGTGTAGGTCATGTTCGTTATTTAAGAAAAACGCTATTAGAAAGCTGTTGGGTAAACGCAAAAAACAATAATCAAAAAAATAACTTTGAATTGCCCACCACTGAGCAACTAGTCGAAATAATAACTAACACCAAAAACGATGAATTAGTTGCCCAAGCATGTATTGAAGTCATGGCTAACTTGCCACAAAATAAAAATATTATATTTATAAATGAATTACTTAATGAGCCAGCGCTGAGTACCTTTTTTAAAATCATTATAAATAAAGTCGTTATTCAACAGCATAGCTTTAACTTAATTCGGCTATTAAATTTAAACACCTTGTTTTTTGCTTACAGTGCTGAGGAAGAGATTGCCCCGCAAACACTGGCAACGATAAATAAAATTACCAAGCTTGCGCAGCACCACGACTCACAGATACTAACGGCTATTTTTGATGCATTAAGTGAGCAAGCCCATCTATCACCCTTAATGTCGTTATTTTTGTTGTCGTTAAATTTTGAGCAAGTAAATAGCTTAAGCAATCATGCCAGTAATACCTTATCGGTTGATCATACATTGCATATTTTATTACAAAGCGGTTTTGTAAAACTGATTGTTTTAGCCAATTCTCTATTACAACAAGTAGAGCAACCCGCGTTAATTATTGCGCTAATAAGGCGCATGTTAGGTGATAAACTCGATCAGCTAGTGGAATACGATATCCAGCGACTCGCTTGGCAAGGTGATGAAAGCGCGCTAATAAATTTTCAGCAGCAGTTAAAACATAACTGGCCTAAATATGAAACCGCCATGTCGAGTTTACGACTGATTGCAGGGCACCCTCTTGATGAAGTGCCTAATGCCATTTATTTATCGGCCATGGATAGCTATAGCCAAGGGGTGTTTAATTTATATCGCTATTATCAACATCTCGCTGCCAATAAAACTCAGGACGAGGTGGCATCATGAGTGCATTTTCAATCGAGATGACATGCTTTTCTGTCCCAAATATTAGCAGCGTAGATGCATTATTATTTGACGATAACAGTGCTGTTTTTAATGAGTTGCAATGGCAGTCTTGGGATGCCTGTGTTTACGATTGCATAATTAAATCTAAAGAATTAATGGCAGAAGTCACCGACAGCACATTGCCGATGATTTGGTTACTACCGGCATTATCATTTCAAGATGAGCTCAAACAGTTATTAGCTCAAAGCTTACAACAGTTATACCCCGATCATAGCAGTGAGCTGATTTTTCATGGAACAACAGGTGCACACTCTGCTATAGCTTTGGCCGGTGAAAAAAAATGGCAAAAATTTAATGTAATTGCTTTAGATGCAACTTTTAAAGCAAATAAACAGCAGCAGTTTGTATATCAAGGTGTAGGTGGTGCGTTGGCTGTAGTTGAAATGGTGCCTTGCGGGTGGTCGCAGGTAAGCCATGAGATTGCAGCATCTATTGATTTTAGCAAACATAATCAGCTAGCAGGTATGCTTACGCGATTAGCTGAACAAACAGAGAATAAGATTGATCTAATTTTTGCACCAGGAAATGGGGTAGATGATGATAGTTGGCTAAACAATTTACAGCTACTTACTAGCTTAATTGATGAGCACACAAATTACGAACTACCCAATTATAAATTAGGGAAAATAGGCGCACTAGAAGGGTTAGTTAATTTGTACCAATTAACCACAAGCCCTGCAATTGTTGAGCATTTTAGTTATGCATTAATGCTCTCCCAAGAGCAAGCTAAGCATCAAGGTGCAGCATCATACTTATGGATAAGTGAGGAAGTAGACAGCTAATGCAAAGTAATACCGTTGTTTTACAAGGAATAAGTTACCCAATTTGCCTCGTCGCTGGTAAAGGTTCTGCGCCGTCGGGCTTTGTTGCTGTAGCAGCTAACACGCCTGAAAGTGCCAAAAATCAAATTGCGCAAGTCGGCAGTGCGCTTACTAGCGACGCCGCTAAACGTTTAGACGTAATTAACTTGCTTAACCTTGCAGGAGTGAGCTGTTCGCGCGGTGCGTCTGCACGCGAAACCGCGAGTGTATTAACCCAAGCTTTGGTTGCAGATAAAATTAGTTGTTATCACCAAAAAGCTAAGTCGGCTATTCAAGTAAGCGATAACACCAATAGCGGCGCAGCAGGTAAAAAGCCAAGTAGTAAAAGCAGTTCAACAGCTTCAGGTAAAAGTGCCTCTCAAGCGCCGGCTAAAAACAGTGGCGGTGCAAGTAATAATACCCCTAGTGAAGAACCTATCACTAAACAAGAATGCCGCTCTGATCCGGTTTCTATGCTCTCAGGTGAAGAAATACTGCCGCTTATTGATTTCACCCTAGCAGGGAGTAAACAATTAATTTGGCGACGCCTATACCGTTCATCGCATGCGGATGTTTGTAGTGTAATGGGTAATGGTTGGCGACATGACTTTATGGTGCAGTTAACTGAGCATTACTTACCGCCACCTAAAGTAGGCCCAAAACAAAAAGGCACCTACTGGTTAGAATACCAAGATGAGCATGGCGCTAAACACCGCTTTGAAAAAGTAAAACCGGGGCAATCGAGCTATCAGCTAAGCAGTAATTTGGCTTTGCATTACCAAACTAATGGTAAGCAAGTATTGGTAACCCCAGATGATCAGCATCTTACGTTTAAAGCTGGCGAAAACTCATGGTTGCTCGAAAAAGTGATTAACGAAAAAGGCCAAAGTATTGGTTTTTATTACGATGCGAAAGAGCGCTTGCATCGCGTTGAGGTAAATAAAGCGCGAGGCTGTATTTTAAAATATAACCCGCAAGGGTTGCTGGCAAACATTTCGGCTTATCGTACAGTTGATAACAACAAGCCAGTATTACTAACGCCGTTACTTGCGCAATATGATTATGATGAAAACAAAAACCTCGTTCGCGCGACCAATCAACAAGGTGAAACAGAGCATTATGGCTATAACGCCGCTAACTTATTAACTAAGCGTACTCGTGCCAGTGGTTTTAGCCATCATTTTGAATGGGACAGTTACTCATCGAGTGCTAAGTGTATAAAACAGTGGGGCGATAACAACACTTATACGTATCAGTTTGAATATAATGTAGACGCTGGTGAAACAACCTGTATAGATTCGCGTGGGCATAAAGAACACTTTGTACATAACGCGCAAGGTAAGTTAGTTAAGCACACCGACCCTAATGGTAATGTGTGGCAATACCGCTATAACGCGCAAGGTCAAAAAGTTACTGAAATAAAGCCAGACAGCAGTGAAATAAAATACAGCTATACCCCTTACGGCCAGTTAGAATCAATAACGCAGCCAGATGGCAGTGTCACAAAATTTGCTTATAACCAATTGGGTCAGCGTGTATTAACCACCTTGCCTGATGGCCAAACTATAACCCGTAAATACAGCGTGGCGGGTTTGCTGCAAAGTGAAACCTTTGGCGACGGTCGCACCGTACTTTATAGCTATGACAAATTTGGCCAGCTAACCCAACACATAAATAAAGATGGTCAAGTCACTAAATTTGTATGGAACGAGCAAGGCGAGCTTTTAGCCAAGCACCATAACGATGAGCTTATTCGTTACAGTTACGACAGTTTAGGCCGTGTAAATGCCACCATTAATAACATAGGTTTGCTGACTCAATATAAATACAATGAGCACGGCCAACTTGCGCAAACCATTGCCTTTGACGAAAAAGACCCCGAGAACAAACAGCATCAACATTTTAGTTACGATGATGCAGGGCGGTTAATTAGCTCGCAAAACAGTAAGGGTGATACCACCGAGCAACACTTTGAAGGGCTAAGCCAGCCACATTGTGTTATTCAGCCCGATGGCAGTGCACTGCATTTAACTTACGATAAAGAGCGTAACCTAACCGCTATCGAACGTAGCGACGGCCATGTATACCGTATAAGCTATGACGCTAACGAAAACCCAACTCAAGTAACTGGGTTTGACGGTACGCTACAGCAATATAAATACGATGCTTGCAACCGCTTAACCTCGGTTACACAAAGTGATAAACGCCATGTAAAAATAGAGCGTGATAAATTAGGCCGCGTGATTGCGCAGCATGCAAGTTTGGCAACCGATACTCACATCGTTAATAACGCCAATTACTACAGCTATAACCTGCAAGGTAAAATTACCCGTGCGCATAATGCACAATCAACCTTAAAGCAGCAGTTTGATAAAGGCGGGCGGTTACTGCATGCCGAGCAAGTACATAACCAGCAACAAGCGCACACCTTAAAATACAGCTACGACGACTACGGCAGACGCCAAACACTGACGCTGCCAGACTCAAGCACGCTTAACTACAGCTACAATAAATTTGGTCAGCTAAGTGCTATTCACTTACAGCAAGCCAATAGCAATGTTGTTGAACTTGCAGCGCTTAGCTATGACAGTCAAGGTAATATTCAAACTCAACAATTTGGTAATGATGTAACTCTTACTCAACAGTTTGATGTATTTAACCGCTTAACACGGCAGCAGTTAACCCATCCTGCGCAAGCGCTATTTGATACCTGTACGTACAATTACGACAGCGTAAACCAACTTATTGCGCGTAAAGAGCAAGGCGTTAGCAGCCACAATATTAATTTTGAGTACAACAGCCTTGGTCAGTTAATTCAGCAAAACCTAGTAAGTTCTGAGGTTGATGCAACCACGCAATACCAGTGGGATAGCTTTGGTAACCCAGTTAGCCAGTCAAGGGTACAAAATAACGAATTAGCCGAGCAGCAAACGACTCAGCACAATGATAATAGCGATGCTATTGACGCCAGCAATAAGATTGAAAGCAGTCAGTCAGAAAGCACACGTAATGTTATTCATAGTGAGTATAAAGAGTTAGCATCGAATAGTGATGAGGCTGATACAACTTCAAGTGATTTAACTGATAATGATGATGTTATTACAGGCACAACTGATGCCGACCGCCTAACCCATTTCGGCGACAGCGACTTTCATTATGATGAATTCGGTAACCAAATACGCGAAACCGGTAAAGGTATAAAAACCCGCCGCGAGTACAATGCATTTAATCAGCTAAGTTGCTTTAATAATAACGGCACGCTTACCCAATACGATTACGACCCACTGGGGCGTCGTATCGCCAAGCACACCGAGCAGGGTAAAATTGACTACATTTGGGATAACGACCAGTTAATTGGCGAATACCAACACGGTGAATATACTTGGTATATTAACCTGCCAAATCAATTTCACCCAGTCGCGCTGATTAAACAAGGCGAGGTGTACTACTACCACCTAGACCAACTGAATACTCCACGTTTTGTAACCAACAACAAAGCAGAAGTCGTGTGGGAAAACCAAGCCGATGTGTATGGCTACGAAGAACCAGAGGTAAGCACTACAAATACCTTCACTCAGCCTATACGCTTTCAAGGGCAATATTTAGATATCGAGAGTGGCTTACACTACAACCGCTACCGCTACTACAGCCCCAAACAACAACGATTTATAAATCAAGACCCGATTGGTTTAGTGGGTGGAATCAATCATTACCAATATGCGCCGAATCCGGTTAATTGGGTGGACCCGTTTGGGTTGTTGTGTAAAGAGGGTGAAGAAAGGCTTGATAGAATGCTTTCTAATTTAGTTTCTTCAGGTGGTATTGATGAAGCTATAAAAAATAAAATTCTAGAAATTGCGATTGCAAGTGCAGTTATTAACGACCCACAAAAATCGACTCTTAAATATACAGCAGAGGGTGCTAAATATAGAAAAGAGCATGTATATGATATTGCAGGCCTTGATGAAGATAATGGCTTAATTAAACTCAATAAAATGAGTACATCAGGTGAAGTTATTAGTACAGAGGTTATAAGCACAGCACAATTTGCTGAACAGCATGTTATTAACAGTAAGCGTGTAAAACTCAGCCCTAATTCAAAACCGACTAAATATCATAAACGTACAGTGGGTGAAGTAGAGATCGCTAGGAAAGCTTTTCCACCTAAGAGGGCTGAGTATATATCTAGCTATGCAAATGCCGCTTTAAACAACGATAATCACATCGCACATGAGTACTTTAGCAAAGATGAATTAGAGTACATGGAATATAAAGGTGAGGTACCTAGAGGGTATAATGTACATCACAAGAAGCCTATATTTAGATGTGAAAGTAACGAAGATCCGAATAAACTAGAAAATCTAGAATTACTACCTGATGAGTACCATAGTAAAAAAAATAAAGAATTACATTGGTACGCTGAAGGTAAGTGTCCTTATGCAAGTGGTGATGGTCCCTCTTTGTCTAATTTAAATAACTGGGAGTTTTTATAGTGAAGAATGAAAAAATAGCAAGGCTTATTGGCGAAGCCAAGTTGTTGAAAAATTATGATGATAGAGCGGGTGGGGCTTCTGATGAAGAAATTGCGTCTCTTGAAATGGATTTTGGGATAACTTTGCCAAATGATTATAAATATTTCTTATCAAATTTTGGTTTTGCATCATGGTTTGGCGGGGGGGTTCAAGGGCTTCCAGATGATAACTATAGATTCAAAAAATATTCAGCTGTCAATCTAAACACCATACATCACGTTAAGTCATATGAAAAAGAAAATTATTTACCAGTTCCAAAATTTGGTTTGGTGATTAATACATACGATGGTGGTGGTTATTACTTTTTGTTTTCCAAAGAATCTGAACGTGCGGGTGAGGTCGGTCTATTTTTAACTGAAACATATGGCCAAGAAGTGTCTAAGTTTAAAAGCTTTACAGATTACTTATCTTTTCTTGTGACTGGCGCCCCTGATCCAGAACCTGTTGATGTGGATTACGATAAAATAATGGACATAATCGAAGATTAATTTGGGGCTTCAATTATAAAAGCAGAGGTTAAAACCACTATGTTTGGTTTAATAAAAAAATACAGTGTGCACATGTGCTCCGAAGTAAAAGGGGTAATCACTTTAAACGGTAATCCAGTTGAGGGTGCTTTAATAAATCGCACTCTGGAATTTGCACACAAAGTTGAAAAAGAAGATCAGGTAACAACAGCTCCTGATGGTTCATTTTATTTACCTGAAGTTGTTATTGAATCAAAAATACCGGGTGATATGTTCTCGCATGAGGTAACTTATCAAACTATCACGGCTGTATATGATGATAAAAAATACAAGCTTTGGGGTTCTAAGCTAAGCGGAATAAGTGAGCCTAGTGAATACAAACAAAAGCTGAGCAGTTTAAATGCTGATTTAGATTCTACAGAGGTAAACTTTGTTTTTCCTAATCATGAAAATCCAAATTTGGAGTTTGATGGTTCAAGTATTTGTAGATGGGAACATGATTTTGAAATTTATGAGATAGAAGATAGCGAAGATTATTTTAAAGATTTTTAAATAGAAAAGGAATTTACATGAATATTTTATCGCCAAGTGTAGCGGCACAATTAGCTGAATTCGCATACGACAGTATTGCAGCAGTATCAAAGAGCTCATCAAACATAGAGCCGAGTAGAATAATAAGTAAGCACTTTGTGTTTGATTCAAAAAAATCTGCTTTTACTGGAGTTTCAGGTACTGTAGCTGAGCATGTGCTAAATCATGCAACGGGTTTTGGCTTTTTTGGAATTGGTTCTAAAGAAGGCGCCCATAAAGGTGAAGTTGTACTAACTTTTCGTGGTACAGCAGGCATTGCTGATACTTTGACTGATTTACATTGTGGTTTAACTGTTGGGCCAAATTATAAAGCGGTTCATGCTGGGTTTAACCGTACTTTTGAGTCTATCAAGCCTCAGTTAAAAGCTATATTGAGTAAGATTGGTGGTCGCCCCGTTCATTGTGTTGGCCATAGCCTTGGTGGTGCATTAGCAACGTTAGCTGCAAATTGGATTAAAGCGCAATATAAAGTGCCTGTAAAATTATACACTTTTGGTTCTCCAAGAGTTGGTCATAACCCTTTTGCTATTCAAAGTGAAACCAGCCTAAATGGAATTTATAGGGCAGTACACCGAAGTGACCCTGTACCTATGGTTCCTGTTTGGCCATTTGTTCATGCAGGGAATGAGTACAGAATAAGCACATGCGTATCACTTACAGGTGCTGCACATAAAATGGCGGGAAATGCGCCTGGGTATATCAATACCGCATCTCGTTATCCTGATTATAAGAGCATGGAAAAGGGCTCTTTATCTAACTTAACGATGACACGTCTAAAATACAATAATCGCCACCATGCTTCTTTTAATGCTCATTGGGCTGAAAAAATAACGAGCGCTTTACTAACGTTACTAAGAGAAAGTGGCAAAATCACCAGTATTCTTGCTCAAGGTGTGGTTGCTGGAACGCTAACTATTTATGATGCTTTAGCTCGTAGCCTGGTTGAAATATCTAAAATGTCATCTAAATATGCTGAAGATTGTCAGGGGTTATTAGGGCATATTCTTAACTTTGTTGGGAAGCCTGGCGTGATAGCTGTTGATTATACATACGCGCAAGCTAAGCGAATTTTGTATTGGATGTTAGAAAAACTAAATCAGGTAGTGATAGCAGCTGTAAAAGTATCTCCTTACATGGGTATTGGATACTAACATTGCTTTAAAGGCTCAGATAACTTCTGAGCCACTTAAATAATAAATAAGATTAGCTATAAAGAATTGAAAGAAACATACTTCAATTGGTTGAAATTTAAAAACCTCTAATTATTGTTTCTACTCACTTCGAAAGTAGCTGTAATCACATAAATAAAAAACAAGGATAGGTAATGAATAAAATAAACACGGATGTAAATTACAGAACAATGGCCGGTAATGCGCGATTAGTGATGCTTGGTGAATCGAGCCATAATACCGCTGGCTATAAATATGAAGCTATTAAAGCCCTAAAACAGCTTAAAGGAGCTGGATTTACTCATTTTGCGATGGAGATGTTGCCACGCTCTATGCAAGAAAAAATTGATTTTTACCAACGTACGGGTAAAGGTTTTAGAGAAATTCAACAATACTTCGATGAAAACTGGGCTTGGGGTTATTTAGTTCCTAAAGCTTATGGTGAGTTAGCAAAAGCTGCTAGAGATATTGGCTTAAAAATTATTGCCTTAGATATTTCGCAACAAATAATGGAGGCTATGGATAAGGAGTGCTCTTATGATCAATATATTGGAGGGGACTGTTTGAGCACGCACACCCGTCGTAATAAAATATGGGCTGATAATATAGCGGGTGTTTTAAATCAATCGAAAGCAAATCGTATCGTTGCTTTTATGCATCGATGGCATGCTGTACAGGCTTCAAACTACGAGCCTGGTTTAGATACCCTAATGCCAATTAGGGGAATCAATAGCATTAGGTTTATAGATTTTATAGGGGGTATTGCTTGTCTATCTCAAAGGCGTTGTGAAGGCGATTCAACTGAAATAAATACTCTCAAGCAGCAATACTTTTATCGTGAAGGTTTCCCTTCTAAACATTCAGTTAAATCATTTCAAGTTCATATTCCTGAACAAAGAGTCAATTCTGATGGAACTCTCAAATGGTAAAAAGAATATTTATAGCTTTTTTTGTTCTTAGCACAATCACTGCTCAAGTTCAGGCTAAGTCGTTATCAAAGACTTTATGGCCAGATCTTGATATCAACAACCCAGAGTTGTCTAAAAATACAGTGATGCTTCAATGTCAAAAAAGTTTAATGTATGCGCCTAGACAGCTTGAAAAGTGGTGCGAAAAAGCTTACGACATGGGTGAGTATGAAGCATTACTTTTTATTGGCCATCATACTGGGGACGGCTCACGTTATGTTAATGAGTTAAAGCGCCGTGTGCTGAAAAATGAAAATTTGGCTATTCGCAGACTTGCATGGCTTTATGATGGTGGTTTGTTTGTTGAGGAAGATTTAAAGGAAGCCGCACGTTTATATGAGCTTTTTTTAACTCAGGCAGATGAGCCCTATCCAATTCTGTTAAGGTCGATTCATTACGATTTAGCAAAAATCTATACAAAGCTTGAAGATTGGCCAAATGTTATTATTAATGCGCAATATGTGATAGATCAAAAGTTAGACGATGGCTCTGATACTTTAGCTAAAACATTAAAAGAAAATGCCGTAGCAGCAATGAGCAATTAAATATCAAATCCAAAAAGGAGCTATAAACGCCAAACTTAGGGCGTTATATAATTATTATGGAACAACAACACCAACAAACACTAACCAACCTTGTATACGATATTTACGAGGATCCAACCAAAATTGAAGAGCATCAAGAGCTTATTCAACCACTATTGAGCGATTTAGTTGCAACTGCCCCTGCGGGGTTTGAAGGCATGGCGACGATGATTAATACTCATATTTCAAACGGGTTTAAGTTTAAAAACCCTAAAATACAAAAGTTTGAGCTTGAGTCGGGCTTATTAAAGCTTAAAACCTACCTTCAAAAAATAAACCTTTAATTAGTTTCGAAATTGCCAATACTCTCGGCGCAGTGTGTTGGCTGTAATCAAGGATGATAAATGACTCTTATAAACACCTGCATTTTAATGCTGTTTTTACAGCCATTATTTGTTTATTTAGCACTTTTTAAACAGTCAAAATATAGCGTTGAGCCAAAAAGCTCGTTAGATAATGAAGATTCAATGTTTTTATTTATCGCCCCTGGCTTATCGGTTTTTTACCTTGATCAGTTTTGGGTCGCGCTGCTTTATTTAGGTAGTGTGTGCTTATTGGGTGTATTGCTAGCTAAAATTGTAGAAAGTAAAGCAAATAAGAGACTCACCAGAGACGATTCAATAGGGTTTATGGTCGCCAGTTTTATCTTTTTTGGAATGATAAAATTAATTATTGTCGCGGTAGCGTATTTTTTTACCGATGACGCTTCAAGCGCGATAACAGAAGATTTAAGCCCAGCGAAAGAGCCCTCATTGACGATTAGCCAAATGTTTAGTGTGGATTATTTATACAGCCAGTTAAAACCTACGGTTTATTTTTTAGCATTAATGGTAGTGACCTTGGTGCTTAAAATTATTGAGTACAAGTTTTCTTTAAAGGAGGCGCTTTCAGGCATACTTATTATGCTAAGTGCTATATTAGTAGGCATTTCCCCACTATTTGGCGAAGCTTATATATTAGGCTTAATTGCTAACTTTTTTATCTTTTTTATAGTGTGCTCTACATGTATTGAAATAGACAAAATAGGGGATGCATCGGGTGGCGCTATTGCTATTTTGTATGGCTATATATTAATGATGGGGCTTGGGTTTAGCATTATATGTAAGCTTGTTTATGAGGTGTTTTTTTAGGGAAAGATTTATTGCTTGTTTTTTACTCTAAATGCTTGCAGTGCGCTTTGTACCCAATTAGAATAAATTTTAGTTGAAATGGTAATTTCATTAACGCTGATAGTTAAGAGTTTAAAACGTCATTAAATAGCAATACGACACGTGTATTTTGAGGCTAACAGTTGGGAGTTGTATATTTTGTTATCACGTTTTAAAGCTTACTTTTTGGTAATTGTATCTATTACTATTATTTTTACTACAACACAGGCTTGTGCAGATATGTTTGGTTTTTTTAATAAACAGGATTTTGTTTTATCGGCTCCGGTAAAAGGGCAATTATTAGATAAAGGGCAGCCTGTTGCAAATACTAAGGTTGTACGTGCGCTTACTTATGGTGATGAATATAAAGATGAAGCAATAACCGATGATAATGGTTTTTTTACCTTCACAGAAAAATCTATAAAAACGAGTAAGCCTGCAAACATGTTTGATAATGAATCATTGGTTCAGCATGTTTATTTAGAAAATGGTACGCCTGAGGGCATTGTACTTTGGTACACAACAGTGTCTATGCACGAGGGGAGTGATACCCTAAAAAACTTACTCGCTAAGTTAGAGTGTGATATTGCCGAAGAGCCACAAACATACGACATACCTATAGAAGAAGCGCCAGAGCATTTTTTTACGATATATGGTGCATGTAAAATGTAACTTTTAACATAATCATTTAAAGGGAATTTTATGAATACTTTAACTCCTACACAAGCTGTACAGGTTGCTTTGCTCGCTTATAAAGCAAAGAGTATTAAAAGTACCACGTTACTTAATAATTCTTTGCATCCTTCTCTGCGAGGTAGCTTTAACTTTGGGGTGAGCCCTGAAGCAGTACAAGGAATATCTGGTGGTTTTTTCTCTCATTTATTTGGTTTAAGCACTGGTTTTGGTTTGCTAGGGCATGGCCAAGGACTGTATCAAGGTGATTCAGTCATTACTATTCGTGGTACGGCCTCTCTTAGAGATGGCCTAACAGATGCACACTTTGGGTTAAGCGGTGGCTCTAATGGCAGTATGGTACATGCTGGGTTTAATAAAACCTTTTATAGTATGAAACCTGCACTACAAGAGTTCGTTGCTGCAAATATAAGAGATAAAATAACCGGCTGTGTTCATATTGTTGGCCACAGTTTAGGTGGGGCACTGGCTACGCTTTCTGCTGATTGGATAAAAGCAGAGTATTCGTTACCCGTTAAATTATATACATTTGGCTCGCCAAGAGTGGGGCTTGATAACTTTTCACGCGCTGCTACTTCTCGTATTGATAAAATATACCGCTGTACACACGGTGCTGATCCGGTTACAAAAGTGCCTTTGTGGCCATTTTCACATGCGCCCTATAATGGCCAAGAAATTCGCCTTGATAATGGTCAGGGCCTTAAAGGCGCAGCACACAAGTTAAGTGGTACGCCAGGCTATGTTAATACTGCGAACAGTAATGATTGGGGCAATTTAACTGTAAAAGCAAACCACTTTTTAAGCACGCCAGTACGCTTAAAGTTTGAAGACAGAAACCAAGCTTCATTTAGTTCACACTGGGCAGATAAACTGGGCGCTGCGTTAGTTACCTTATTAAAAGATTCGGGTTACTACAGTGCTGTTGCGGCACAAGCAGCCATAGGTACAGGCTTAACTTTTTACGATATGCTCGCGCGAACGCTTGATAAAATAGCCAAAGCGTCAGCCTCATTTGCAACGCAAACCTTAGGTTTACTCGGCCACATGCTAGTGTTTGCTGGCAAAGTTATTAGCAAAGCTGTAGAGCTGACTTACAGTTTTATAAAATCGGTATTTGACTCAACTCTAGGGGCATTATATCGCGCTGCCCGAGAAGGCTTAAATGGTCTAGATTAAGGTCTTATAAGCCTTAATCTCGCTCTAACAAAATGGCACCACTTTGGGTTTCACCTAAGTGGTCGTCTTTGTTATAAATAGGGCACTTACTCATTGATAAACACCCACAGCCAATACAGCCATCAACCCGTTCACGTAGACGTTGCATATAAGCAATGCGCTCATCAAGCTGTGCTTGCCATTGTTTTGAAAGTGCAGACCAGTCTTTTTGGGTAGGTGTGCGCTGCTCTGGTAACGTTGCCAGAGTTTGTTTAATTTCTTCCAGCGTGATCCCCATCGCTTGTGCCGCTTTTATAACTGCGACTCGCCTTAGTACATCTGGTTTAAAGCGTCGTTGGTTGCCACTGTTTCGCCAACTGCGTATTAGCCCTTTATTTTCGTAAAAGTGCAGTGTAGATACCTTAACGCCACTGCGTTTAGCGACAAACCCAACCGTTAAGTTGGCTTCAGTAAGCTTTTTTTGTACCGCCATCACTTTAATTCCTTTTAAAAATTAAATTATTTCTTATTGACCTGAACCTAACTTGAGGTTTTAAGCTTTGCTCCATCATAAAAAAAGGAGCTAACCCAATGCAAGAAAAATCAGCACACAATATTGCAATCATATATTCAAGTGGTCGTAAAAATGGCAATACTACCGCGCAAGTTAATGCCTATAGTAAGCAACAAAGCGGCATTGTTTTTTGCTTAGATGATTATGTTATTTCACCTTATCGCTACGATAAGCAGTATCACAATGATGATTTTTATAATTTGTTTGAAGTGTTACTTCGCTACGAACATTGGGTGTTCGCATCGCCTGTGTACTGGTATAACACTACGCCACAAATGAAAGCATTTATTGATAGGATCACAGATTATATGGATGATGAGGCGTTAAAACCGAAGCTTAGAACTTTACGTCAAAAGCAGTTTTCACTGCTGTCTAATGCCGCATCTCCCTCTGCGCCAGATGCATTTATCGATATGTTTAAACATACCTTTAATTATTTAGGAATGACTTTTAAAGCGCATTCACATGTTCAGGCTAGTTAATCACGTTAAATAGCGTTAGGCTAAACAAAAAGTAAAAAGGATGATGTATGAAAACGTTACTTATTGGCTCAAGCTTACTTTTGGCTAGCTTTAGTACTCTTGCTGCAGAGCCTGCGCCTGTTATTAAAGACTATGGTTATTTTTATAATGTGCCCGAGCATGTGTCTGATTTAAGCCAAGCGCAGTTTAAGATAGCTTTTGATGTAGGTAAAGGCGCTGAAAAGGGCGCGCAAAATAATCATATTAATTCGTTAGCGCGATTTATTAATATGCATGTGGCTCACGGCGTAAAACCAGAAAATATTCAGCTTGCGCTGGTGGTACACGGTGGAGCCAGCGTTGATGTACTGCAAAACAGTGATTATAAAGCTCGGTTTGAAAAAGATAACAAAACCGAATCTTTAATTAAACAGCTGCTTGCTAATAACACGCAGGTATATGTATGCGGGCAGTCGGCAATGCATATGATGGTAGCAGCAGATCAGCTTATCCCTGGAGTGAAAATGGCGCTTTCAGCGATGACCGCTCACGCCCAGTTACAGCAACAAGGCTACACGCTGAATCCGTTTTAATGAATATTCTGTGTTTTGGTGATTCCAATACCTTTGGTATTTCTCCTGTTGATGGCAAACGGTTGAGTGAAACTGAACGCTGGCCTACTTTATTAAAGCAGCAGTTGGGCACAGGCTTTGAAGTGATTGAAGCCGGGGAGCCTAATCGTACTTTAGTCAATAACCCCCCGTTTATGGGAGATAAATCGGGCATTAAATATTTAAAACCGTATCTGGAAGCGCACACTGTTGATGTTGTTATTATTCAGCTTGGCACCAATGACTTAAAAGCACGTTTTGCACTGTCTGTTATCGATATTGGCAAAGCGCTGGAGGAGTTAATTTTAGCTATTAAAGCCTTTTATCACTGTAAAACAATACCAAAGATAATCATTATAAGCCCGCCCAAGGTTCGTGAAGTGGGAAGTTATAAAAGCATTTACGCAGGTGCAGGTAAAAAAGCTGAACAATTATCCATTGAGTTCAAAGCCGCCGCTGATCGTCACACGTGTGAATTTTTAGATTGTTATCCGCTGATAAAACCATGCAAGAAAGAGGGCATACACTTACCCGTTAGTGCGCATAGAGAGCTTGCTAATAGGTTGACACCTATAATAAAAAAAGCCGCCGTGTATTAAACACAGCGGCTTTAATTTATTGCTTAGGGAGTGTATTAAAATGCATAACTAACGCTTAAGCGTGTTGTACGCGGCATAATGTAACGGCCATTGGGCGCGTCGGCATTACGTGGGTCGCCTTCAGTGATACCTTGCTCGTCGGTTAGGTTATCTATGGCTAATTGCAGTTTAATGCCTTCCATTGGTTCAACAATTAAACCTAAGTCTACTTTTTCGTAGCCATCGAGTGTCACGGTGTTTTCGTTATTACCAAAGCGGTCATCCACCGCTGAAATTGTTCCATATAAAGTGGCATACATGCCGTCTACTTCAAAGTCATAGCTTGGTGTTACACGTACTTGCCATTTAGGCTGGCGCTGTGCTTCATTGCCTTTATTTTCTGGACTTTCAGTGATTTCGGTTTGTTGTAATGTGGTATTTAAATTAACAGAAAAGCCAGATTTATGATTAAAGTTGTAATCAAGTTCAACACCATACGCTTCGTTGGTTAAAATTTCAGCCGGCACACCCGGGCGACTTACAAAGGTATCGCCTTTTACTTCATTGACAAAAAAGGTGGCGTAGAAGTCGGTAGAGTCTGAAATAAGCTTGTAACCTAGTTCGCCCTGCGTTACTTCTTTAATTAGTTTTTCACCCCCTTGGTATGCGCCAAAGTTATCTCTAAAGTCATCAAAATATGGCATTTTATAACCACGGTTAACACGTGCAAACACGCCCATGTCGTCATTAATTGAATAGTTTAAACCGGCTGTCCATGAGGTTTTACTTTCATCGTAATCAACAGTTTTAGTGATAATACCGTCAAGGTCTTCATCAACACTGTACTGCACATCATGG
Organism: Pseudoalteromonas sp. APC 3250; assembly: GCF_030407915.1. Taxonomy (NCBI): domain Bacteria; kingdom Pseudomonadati; phylum Pseudomonadota; class Gammaproteobacteria; order Alteromonadales; family Pseudoalteromonadaceae; genus Pseudoalteromonas; species Pseudoalteromonas sp. APC 3250. The sequence continues at coordinate 149,318 of NZ_JASDCM010000002.1, read as the reverse complement.
TTTTCTTTACGTACACCTAAATCAAGCGTAAATGCATCTGCAAATTTATATTGGCTTGTAAAGTAAAGGGCATTGGTGCGTGCATCGCCTGTTGAGCTAATATCGTAATTAAAACCACACCCGTCAGTGTTTTGGTTACATTCAATACCATTTAATAACTCACCACCAGCTTCCAGCACATGATACGCGGTATTACCTAAGCTCCACCAATCGCTCGCAGATGTGCTTGCTGTGTAATAACCAAAAGTGGCTGATAAGTCACCAAATTGTTTTGAAAAAGCTAAGTCGTTAGTAAACGAGCTTATTTCTTTTAGTACTACCCAGCGACCCAGTTGCTGAATCGCAGTGTCACTAGCATATTCGGTGTTAGTTACCGCACCGAATGCCGTTTGGCCATTGTCGGCCACTTCACCAACGGTTGTTGCTGAACCATTGGGTACTAGGCCAAATGTATTGGCATCGCCTTTGGTAATATTGAAGCGATCAATAAATTGCCAGCCATTATCAAATTCAAGTTTAATACTACCGCCGGATACATGGCCATCCCATCCTCGGCCATCACCTAGGTCAATGTCGTGTGGTTGCGCATTTGGGCCGGTAAAAATCGTCGCTTGACGGTTAAGTGTGCCAAGTTGGGTATATTCAGCATCAATGCCATTAACATTGAGTGGTGTTGGTAAGTACCATGCGCCATGATCGTCTGTTTGACGGGTATAAAAGTTAAGCTCGCCATTGTCTAACTCTTTAGTAATGTTAATTGTAAATTGGCTGCCTTTTTCAGAAGTAAAGCCTGCATCACGAATACCCGGTGAGCTTTTAACATAGCCGCCTACCATAAAATATAGGTCGTCAGTTATTTCGCCACTTACTACAGCATCAACACGCTGTAAGTCGTAATCTGAGGTGGTGTATTTAAATAAGCCTTGAGTATCTTCACTGCCACGTTTTAATCTAAAGTTGGTTGTTAAACCAGGCTGACCATTGGATAGCACAGGATTAGGACCACCACGCAGTGCTTCCATTGTTTCAATCGTTTCATCGATTCTAAATAACGATGAGTTTTCTAAAAATGAAAGAGTAGGCGCAGGGTAAACTGGCGAGCCTTCAATACTGAGTGTTAAAAATGGCGCATCACCACCTCCTGGAAACCCACGCACAAATACGTTGGCACCAGACTCACCGCCAGAGCTTTCAACCCACACACCGGGAACGGCTTTAAATAAGTCAGCAGTACTTTTAGGTGATAATTTTATAATTTGTGATGAATCAATATTTGTTACAGCGTAGCTGGCATCAATTTTTCTGATCCCAACACCTGCGGGTGTACCAGAAACGACAATTCGCTCAACTTTTTTTTCTTTTGCTTGTTCTGCTGCAAGAGCAGCGTGTGTGCTTAGGGCTAAAATAATTGCACAGGCTAGCATGCTTTTTGCTTTATTGAATTTCATGTGTGAGATCCCGTTTTTAGTGTGTTAAACAGTGTGTATTACAGCGAGATTGATTAAATTTTAATGTAAACAGGCTGTATAAATTGAAACTCTAGAGATAAATGCAAACGTTTGCAATATTTATTTGTAAATTATTTATTAATAAGGGCTGTTGTTTTATTGAGCGTAATTACACAAGAGCGTAATTTTTAAGTTAATGGGCAAGCCAGTAAAAAATAATAATGCTATATTGTCAGTAAGTTAGATATAGCAACAGCCGCAGTGGAGCGTTTAGGGTTTTATGAATAATAAAAAAATTAAATTAGCTGATTTAGCAAAGCTTGCTGGGGTGTCTACCTCAACGGTTTCGCGCGCGCTGAATAATAATCCGCTCATTAAGCAAGAAACCCGCGACAAGCTTCAGCAGCTTGCAAAAAAACATAATTTTAGCCTTAACACGGCGGCTAGCCGTTTGCGTACGCAAAAGACCAATGTTGTTGCCGTCATTATTAATCTTGATGAGCAAACCGAGCAATCAATCAGCGATCCATTTTTACTCAAGGTAGTGAGCGAAATTAACCTTGCGCTTAATCAACAGGGGTTAGAGTTGTTGTTATCTAACTCTATTATGGCGCAAGATGACTGGGCTAATTACTTTATTAATGGCCGCCGAGCAGATGGCATTATTGTTGTGGGGCAAGGAAAAAACCAAACTAATATAGAAGCGGCTGCCGATGCAGGTATTCCTTTAGTTGTATGGGGGGATCCAAAAACACAAAGCAATTATCCTATTGTCGGCAGTGATAACTACTTAGGAGGAATGCAAGCGACGGCTCATTTAATAGAACACGGTGCTAAAAATATTTTATTTTTAGGCGATCCTGAGCATGGTGAAATTAGTGAAAGGCATCGTGGTTACGCTGCTGCACTTTCTACCCATAAACTTGAGCAGCATGTTATATCCATTGATCTTACCAGTCGCTCTGCGTATCAAGCAATTAATCAGTTATTACGTGAAAAAGGGTTGTATTTTGACGCGATTATGGCCTGTAGTGACATGGTTGCACTGGGGGCAATGAAAGCGCTGAAAGAGCGCTACGTGAGTATTCCCAACGATGTGGCTCTGGTTGGATTTGATGACATTGCCATGGCTGATATCAGCCATCCTTCACTTTCTACAATTAAACAAAACACCCAATTTGCTGCGACTTTGTTAGTTAAAAAGTTAATACAGCAGTTTTCAGGTGAAAAAGTCGAATCACAAGTTATTGATATAGAGTTAATTACTCGCCAGTCAAGCAAACGTTAACTTAGTATGCATGTATATAAATTGTTAAATTTAAAATGCAAACGATTGCAATGTTGTTTATTCTTCTCTAAACTCAGGATTCACTGACTAACACACACAGTAATTTACCAGTTATGGGTAATTTGCTTTATAAACGTTATGGCGTATGTCGCTATAAACGAGGCACGCAATGAGTAAAATAAAAATCACACTGGCAATTGCTGCAAGCTATTTTATTTTCGCAATTTTATTAAATAGCGTAGGCACTGTTATTTTGCAGGCTATAAACACATTAGGGGTAAGCAAAACAGAAGCGTCGGTTTTAGAGGGGTTTAAAGACTTATCAATTGCAATAATGTCATTTGTTGTTGCTTCATTTATACCGCGTTTAGGCTACAAGCTTGCAATACTGCTAGCACTGATAGTTGTCGCTATAGCGTGTTTGAGTACGGCTGTAATAAGTGACTTTTACATGTTTAAAGTGTTATTTGCTGCTGTGGGTTGTGGTTTTGCGGTCGTTAAGGTGTCGGTTTATTCAATTATTGGCCAAGTTACTGAGGATGCAAATAGTCACTCATCATTACTGAACACCATAGAAGGCATTTTTATGGTGGGTGTATTAAGTGGCTATTGGGTGTTCACCGCATTTATAGACCCTGTTGATAGCAATGCCTGGTTGAACGTTTATTACGTATTAGCAGCGCTTACGCTTTTGGTGATTATCAGTGTCGTAATAGCACCAATAAAACCTGCTATTAAAGGTCAAAAAAGCAACTCTGGTTGGAATGACTTTATTGCTATGCTCAAACTTACCTATCAACCGTTAGTGCTGATTTTTATTATTAGTGCATTTTTGTATGTGTTAATCGAGCAAGGGGTAGGGACTTGGTTGCCTACATTTAATAATCAAGTTTTGCAATTACCAGTAGCCATTAGTATTCAACTAGCGAGTATTTTTGCCGCAGCTCTTGCTTTAGGGCGCTTAGTGGCGGGCCAAGTATTAAAGCATATTCATTGGTTTGTAGTACTTAGCTGTTGTTTAGTTGCTATGGCTGCATTGATCATTATTACCTTACCACTAACGGAAAACTTACCTAAAAGCGAGGTGAATAGTTTATTTGATGCGCCTCTGGCGGCGTTTGTTTTGCCATTAATTGGCTTTTTTATGGCGCCCATTTATCCGGTACTCAACTCAGTCATGCTCAGTGCGCTTCAAAAGCATCAACATGCTGCAATGACAGGGTTAATCGTTGTGTTTTCAGCACTTGGTGGCACCACCGGGTCGGTGATAACCGGGTATGTATTTGAGCACTTTAGTGGCCAGCATGCTTTTTATCTTTCACTTGTGCCCATTAGTTTAATTTTTATTAGCGTGATTATTTTTAAAAAACGCACCCATGCCATTTCACAACACGCAGTCAATAGTTAATAGATTAGGACAGTTATGAGTTTTTTTAATAGCCAATTATTTAAAGATGTACAAACACAGCACATATTTAGCGACTGTAAAACGTTTGCTGATGCAACCGCGCGTGTTGATTGGCAAAGTGCCTGTAAACAGTATGAGCAAATAGCACCCCTTAATAAAACTCAATTAAGAGACTTTGTTGATGCGCATTTTATAACAACGCCTTTATTAACAATGAAAGGGGCTGCAAATACCACCAGTGTAAAAGGCTACATAAACTCACTGTGGAGCGGCCTTCGACGTGAAGCCGATACACCCAAAGCTAATTCTTTACTCGCTTTAAAGCACAGCTATATTGTGCCTGGTGGACGTTTTCAAGAAATTTATTATTGGGATAGTTACTTTACTGCGCTAGGTTTAATTGATGCAGATAAAAGTGATGTAGTAGAAGACATGCTACAAAACTTTATAGACTTAATTAACGATTACGGCTGCATTCCAAATGGTAACCGCAGTTATTATTTATCGCGTTCACAACCGCCTATTTTAGCGCTGATGGTTGATCTTTTATGGCAGCACACTCACAGTAAAACACATAATTTAGCTTGGCTTAAATTGTGTGTTGAAGCTTTAACAAAAGAGCACGCATTTTGGATGCAAGGAGCAGATACACTCAGTGATACGCAAACAAGTGTAAAACGCGTGGTAACAATGCCATGTGGTGGGGTATTAAATCGCTATTGGGATGATGAGGCGGCTCCTCGCGCGGAGTCATTAAGAGAAGACTTAGCGCTTGCATCAGGGTTTAGTGATGATAAAAAAACTGAGTTTTATCGTAATATTCGTGCTGCGTGCGAATCTGGGTGGGACTTTAGCTCGCGCTGGTTAGCCGAGTCAAACTTACTAAGCTCAATTCAAACGACAGATATTGTACCCATAGATTTAAATTGCCTACTTTACAATTTAGAAAATCAGCTTAGTAAATGCTTTAAATTGCTTGGTAATGAGCAACAATCACAAACGTACAGCAGCTATGCTGTAAAAAGAAAGTCGCTTATTAATCAATATCTTTGGAGTAATGAGAAGCGTTTTTTTGTTGATTATAATCATAAGCTATCTAAGCCGTCTGCTATTTTAAGTGCAGCGGCAAGTACCCCGCTTTTTGTTAATTTAGCCTCGCAACAGCAAGCTGAACTGGTTGCAAACGTATTTAGCGAGCAGTTTTTAAAAGTAGGTGGTATTGTAACAACGGTTGTTGATACTCCACAACAATGGGACAGCCCGAATGGCTGGGCTCCATTACAATGGTTTGCGGTAAAAGGCTTGCGTAATTATGGTATTGATCAATTAGCTACGCGCATAATGAAAAACTGGCTAACAATGGTAGAACAAGATTTTATTGAAAATAAATGCTTGTTGGAGAAATATAACGTATGCACACCGCAAAAAAAAGCCAGCGGGGGTGAATATAAAGTACAACAAGGATTTGGTTGGACTAACGGTGTTACATCACGCTTTTATACACTTTTATAGGGTAACTAAACTCATTGGCTTATACCAAAAGAGCATTGTGTTTTGTAGTTAATTTAGGTAATGTGACGATTGTTGTAAATCTAATGTTTCAAGGATGAGTTATATGTTGCAAAAAATCTCGGCTTTTATTAAGACAACGCTTCAATCGTCTTTCCATTCTCAAAACTACACAGTTATTTTAAGAACACTTCAAGCCATTTTTGGTGATATAAAAATGGACAGTACTATCCCACATATTGATCAGCGTGGTGCTTATGACATTTTTCTAATTGATGGATCTCAAAATGATTGGCAGGACTTGATCCCAGCAGATTTAATTTGTTTGGCTAAACAGTATAAGGTTGTGCTTTTTAATGTAGAACTAGAGCAAGTATGTGAAAAAAACTTATTACTCAATCATTTTAATGGGGTATTTTATAAATCGGCTGCAGCAGAAGATATATTTAAAGGCTTAGTAAGAATTTCTACTGGTGAGCTTTGGTTTACTCGTAAAGTAATCTCTAAGGCCTTTAATGATATTCTAAGTGTGGCCTCTTCGTTTAGCTCCTTAAGCGAAGATATCACGTTAAATGAAGCTGACTATAAGCATTTAACTAAACGAGAAAAATCGGTTATTCATTTAATTGCACAAGGAGCGAGTAATAATAAAATAGCGGACAAACTAAACATTAGCGACCATACTGTTAAAACTCACCTTTATAGCGCATTTAAAAAAACTAATTCGCGTAATAGAGTTGAATTGGCCAATTGGGCGCAAAGATATATTTCAGTATTATTACCCGTTGAGAGCTAATCGTTATTTGTTTGGCCACATCAATGACGTTGTGGCCATCTGCAAGAGTAGGTTAAGTTGCCTGTTTAGCCCATAAGCCTTTATCAATACCTTTGGTGATAAGATCTGTAAGCGCTTTTTCTATTGCTTGCGTTACGCAAATGCTCATTGGTTCATTATCACTAAATCCCGCCTCAGCTTCCGCCAGACGTTTATAGCTAACATACCTAAAAAAACCTGCTCGCATTTCTTGGCTCAATACTTTTTTGCTGGTGGCTACTGATAACAATACCTGGCCAGTTCTTACATCTACGGCACGTAAATAGATTGATATTGCATCTTCACGATATAGCTCTGATGCGCCAATACCAAAATATTCCATTCCTAAGCCACCCGTTTTTACATTGGTGTCGTAACTAATTATACCGCCTTCTAAAATGATTTTCGCAGTGGTTAACGGCGGTAGCTCGCCTTGATTAGGGTTAGTCGCTTGTGCCGCTCTAATTATTTTCCTCTCTGTCAAAATATTTTGCAAACCCTCACGTTCAACCGGCGTAAACCAGTCAGACTCATGTAATGCTTGCACTAGAATAGAGTTTGCACCTTGAGTGACGGCCGTTGAAAACGAGCTAACATTAGTTTGTGGCTTATATTGACCAGTTTGATCGCGAAATGAATAAACCGAGACTGGAATGCTGCCCGCAGGTTTAGGTAAGCTTTTTAAATCAGAAAAGACATCTGTTGGCTCTAACGTTACCGCACTTTGTTTTGACGGAGGGATTAAATTACCCATAGTAGAGCAACCACTAAGAGAAAGAGCGATTGTTATTATTATTAATTTATACATTATCCAAACCTCGGTACTTCGATAACCACAACCGAGTCATCAATTACATTTGTTATTCTAACCGTGATAGTGTCGGTTGTACTGGTGATCACTTCTATTTGATAATCACCACTCATAAAAATGGAGTCTTGATTAAAAACACTGTCTTCAATATTTTCCCCAAAAGCCATGTCGGTGATTTCTCTCACCATTCGATTTAAGTATGTCCGCTCTAATGAATCTTGAAACTGCTCTGCATACCCTTTTTCGACAACCGGCGCTTTATGTTTATTTTGTGCTTGTGCCTTACTAAGCAGCATATTTGCATTGAGAGGGTTGCCACCAAAACTCGGGTTAATAGGGGTATAAATAATTTCAGTTGCGGAGACTGAAAAGCTTAAAGTTGTTATTATTGTTAATGCTATTTTTTTCATTGTTACCATCCATTCAATGCCATATCAGGACTCGCTGTTTGCATATTCGATCGCGCCATGGCGTCCATTACAGAGTGCACTGCTTGCTCTACTCGCTCGTCCAAAGGCTCTAACTTTCGTCCCAAATGGGTTGCATAAATAATCTTATGATTCATTATTAAAACTAATTTAGTACCAGCACGGGGTATAACCGTTTCTTTTATTTCTACATTAAAGCCAGCTGTTGAAGGCAGTTCACGCCAATAATTTGAAAATTCACTGTAAAATTGATACCCAAAGCGACTAATACTTTTGTTTAGTAATAATCCATCGATTTCTAAATCAGCACTGGCATTACTCAAAGGAGTAAAAAAAGTTAAAAGTATAAAAAGATAGATATATTGTTTATTTTTCATAGTTAAAATAAGGGAGAGGGTTACTCTCCCCGTCTCATCAATTACATTTGTGTAATTGTTGCTGTATTACCATCACCAAGTTGAGTGACAGAGAATGTACTGTTAAAGCCAATTACGTTACCTTCAACAGTGTTGTAGTTACCGGTTTGAGTAACAGAGAATGAAACGTTTTCACCGCCTAATAAAAACGCTGAATCTCCAGTTCCACCTACCCAGTTACCTTCGCCTTGCTGTGCAATATCAATAGAGTGATTACTGCCTTCTACCATTAAGTCAATAACGTTAATATCACCATTTTGAGCAATATCAATTTGGTTTGCGTTACTATCAAGGATACCCGCTAGTGTAACAATCGCCTCGTTTTGATTACCGACTTGATTAACATCAATATCGTTATCGTTTGAAGTGAGAGAAACATCAGGGTATGAAGACTGCACTAAAATTGCGTTTTCATCGCCACCTGATTGGCTAAGATCAACATCGTTACCACTACCATTAAAGTTAGCTAAATGAACCGAGTTAAAATCACTAACCTGGGTTACTGTAAATTCATTATTTGAACCAATGACACCCATGTATGCTTCATTAGTGTTACCAACTTGCATTGCTGTAAGCTCATTGTTATCGCCCATTAGCTCAGTAGTCGCAAGGTTTTCATCACCAATTTGATTAACTGTTACTTCATTGAATGAACCGTCAAAAAGACCAGACTCAATAGCATTATTCGAACCTTCTTGGTCTAGTTTTATTTCATTATCATTACCAGTAACGGCTGCAAAAGTAATGGTATTGTTATCACCGCTGCTTTGTTCAATAGCTATTTCGTTGTCATCACCAGCAATATCAGTAAATGTAATGATGTTACGTGAACCATCTTGGCTAACGTCAATCTCATTTTCGTTACCGCGTAATGAGCCTATTTTAAATTCATTCCAGGTGTCTGTTTGTTCAATTTCAATAATGTTTTCATCGCCTGATAAGCTAAGTACTTCAAATTCTTGCCACATACCAGACTGAGATGAAATAATTTCGTTACCATTACCTCTCATGTCCATGTTGTAAAACCAGTGACCGCCATTTCCTTGTTCAACGTCAATATTATTGTCGCTACCAGTGATAATATTGATTGCTTCATTGTTTTGAAATAACCCTTGGCCGAATTGAGAAACATAAACGCCGTTGTTATCACCCGTTATGCGCGTAATGAAACCATTAGCAACACCATCTTGTGCATAAGTTTGTTGGTTGTTATCACCTGTTGTTTCAACTTCGGCGTAATTACCATTTTGTAATTGAGCTATTTTAACATCGTTGTTGTTACCGATTTCAGTAGCTAGTGCAGTATTGCCATCGCCATCTTGAGAGACTAATGCCGTGTTGTCAGAAAATGATTGCTTAACTGTTACAGCATTCTCAATGCTACTTACAGATACTTTAGCTGCAAGCTCAGAAGTTGAACCTGCTTTTGTTTCTGTGTTTGCGTTTGCTGTAAAGCTGGCGCCCATTGCAATTGCAATTGCACAGCTTAAAAGTGATTTATTCAATTTCATTATTATTCTCCTTGAAAGATAAAATAAAATACCTTGATTATTTATTAAGTTTTAAAAAGGTATTTTCGTTGCAGCATGCCGTGCTGCCATAATGTGTGATTAGCTTTTTATTCTTAAACGTAAAATGCTGTTTTAAATATGAACTAGGGTTTGGTCATTAGTACTTGGTAAGGTGGTTTGCCATTCACTAATTCATAACTGCTCAGTCACTGTATTCTTCAATGAGTTCATTTTGAATCATCTTTTTTAATGGTAATTTAAATCTATAAATTTCAATTACTTACTCGTTTAATTTGTATTTTCTATCTATTTACATCAAAAACCAGTAAAAAATAATGAGTTAACACCGTGTTAAAAATAAGTTATTTAATTCATTAAAATGGCTGCTATTAATGTTTTTTTTACTGTATTTCTAGTTAAAAATAATGGTTTTGTTCCTGATTTTGCTTTTTTTACTTGAGTTAGTGACTGATTACCCGTTTTCTTAACGCTTGCCACGTGATTACTTAAATTCATAAACGTAAATATTTCGCTTAGTAAAGCTAAGTTAACTTAATTACGGATAGAACAATGAAAACAAAATTATCTATTATTACACTTGCACTTTTACCTTGTTTAGCTGCGGCTAAATTGCCTGATGTTAACAGTACAACTCAAAAAGTAACTGCGAGCAGTGACTCGATTATTGTTAAGTATAAAAAGAATGCTTCGCCGGAAATGCGTAAGCAAGCTCGTTCGTTAGTAAAAGCCAAAATATCTGATCTAAATAACGATGAAATTGATGATAACTTCACCTCGTTATTTTCTGGCCGCCTCGCAAAATTTAAAATATCAGGAATGAGCGCTAAAGAAGCAATTGAGCGCTTAAAATCGCATCAAGCTATTGAGTATGTTGAGCCTGATTACCGAGTGAGCATAGCAAGCGCAACTAATGACCCTCGTTTTGATGATTTATGGGGCTTAAACAACGAAGGCCAAACTGGTGGCACGGCTGATGCCGATATTGATGCACCAGAAGCATGGTCAATCTCTACAGGTAGTCGTGATGTTGTAGTAGGTGTTATTGATACGGGTGTTGATTATAGCCACCCTGATTTAGCTGCGAACGCGTGGTTAAACAGTGGTGAAATTGCCGGTGACGGTATCGATAATGACGGAAACGGTTACATTGATGACGTTCACGGTATTAATGCAATTACTGATGTTGGTGACCCGATGGATGACGAAGGCCATGGTACACACGTATCGGGTACAATCGGTGCCAGTGGTAACAATGGTGTCGGTGTTGTTGGTGTAAACCATGATGTTTCTATTGTGGGTTGTAAGTTTTTAGCCGCAGATGGTACAGGTTCTACCTCTGGTGCTATTAAGTGTATCGATTACATGGTTGGCCTTAAAAATGCGGGTGTTAATCTGCGTGTGTTAAATAATAGCTGGGGCGGCGGTGGTTTTAGCCAAGCGTTAGCTGATGCGATTACGGCTAGTGAGCAAGCTGATATTTTATTTGTTGCTGCTGCGGGTAACGATGCGGTTGATAACGATCAAAATCCACACTACCCATCTAACTATGAAAACGACAACGTATTATCGATAGCAAGTACTGATAGCAGAGATAATATGTCTAGTTTTTCTCAATGGGGCCTAACAAGTGTTGATATGGGCGCACCTGGCTCAGGTATTTTGTCGACCGTTCCTGGTAATAGCTATGCTACTTATTCAGGTACATCTATGGCAACACCGCATGTAGCTGGTGCTGCTGCACTTGTACTTTCAGTTAATCCTGATTTAACAACACTAGAGCTTAAAGAATTACTTATGTCTAGTGGTGATGCTAATGCGGCATTAAATGGTAAAACGGTTGCAGGTACACGCCTAAATGTTAACCAAGCGCTAATTGATGCTGATCCAACTCCTGGCTTTAAATTATCTGTATCGCCGGTTTCTCAGCAAGCGACTGTAGGTGATACGGTTTCTTATACCTTTACGATTGGCTCAATTGCACAATGGGAAGGTGACGTTTCACTGGCTTTAGCTTCAGATCTTACCGATGCATCACTAAGCGCAACTACCGCTCGTCCGGGCGATGAAGTTGTTCTAACAGTTGCAACTAACAGCGATACTCAGTGGGGAAATTACGACTTTACTGTTACCGCAACATCAGACGAGCAAGTTAAAGAACAAACTGTTAGCTTAATGCTTCAACCTGCTGGTTTAAATGACTTTACTTACAGCAGTGATGAAAACATCGCTATTCCAGATAATTCTCCAGAGGGCGCAAGCTCGGTTATTACGGTTGCTGATGATTTAACTATTTTTGGCACCACTGCTGATGTAGATATTACGCATACTTGGTCTGGTGACTTAGTACTTACGCTTATTTCAGCGCAAGGTACAGAAGTAACTTTACAAAGCAATGAAGGTGGCAGTGCAGACGATATTGTTAAGTCATTTACATCAAGCGTATTTAATTCTGAAGTGGCAACCGGAGATTGGACACTTCATGTTGAAGATACAGCTGGTGCAGATACGGGTAATATCAATGGTTGGTCACTTACATTTAGCGCTATTGGTGAGGTAAGCCCACAACCACCACAAGCTGGCTTTAGTGTTTCAGCACAAGGTTTAACTGCTACATTTGTAGATACAAGTCGTGATGTAAATGATGACATTTCACAGTGGAGCTGGAACTTTGGTGATGGTTCAACATCAACAAACCCAAGTCCTACACATGTTTACGCTCAGTCAGGAAGTTATGAGGTTGAATTAACCGTAACGGATAGTGAAAATAACTCAGATACATTCACTCAAACAGTGGTTGTTAGTGATGTTGAAATTGAATTGAGCTTAAAGCGCGCTAACAAGTCACGTCTTGATACTATGCGTGTTGAGTTAAACTGGGCAGAAGTAGGGGCTGAGTCACTTAGCCTATACCGAAATGGCGAACTAGTAGATACCGTATCAGATAATGGCCGTTACCGTGATTATGTGCGTAACGCAACATTACCGGCATACGACTATCAGTTATGCGTATCTGAAAACGTATGTTCGAATATTATTACGGTTTCATTTTCTGAATAAAACGTTTACCCCTTAGACATTCAAAGCCCAGCAATGCTGGGCTTTTTTATGGAATATCCCTTCTTAATTTTATAGTAATAAATAATTAGTTAATTTTATAATGTAACTATTTTGTATTTATTTTGTTTGTTATTTGTGCATTATTTTCTTGATATTTACGATATCCATGTTAAGTTTGTACCTGAAAGGTAAAAAATAATGAGTATAAACATCGTTAATGGAGGAGCCAATGAGCTCACGTAAAATAATAACAAATGCCTTTAATCTAAGTGCTTTATCGTTAAGTTTTCTTAGTTTAAATGTACACGCGTCTATTGATTGCAGTGCGTTAGAACAGTGGCAAATAGGCCAGACACACGTTGCTGGAGATCAAGTGCAAGCGCAAAGCACAGCGTATGAAGCTAGCTGGTGGACGCAAGCCAATCCAGTGGAGAATGCTGGTGATTATAAAGATTGGAAAATTTTGGGTTTATGTGACAACGCTGTCATTGATAATGAAATTCCAGTAATTACCGAGTTAATGCCTGCAGACGGTTTTCAACTAACCGATAAAGACAGCGTTGTCATATCGGCGAAAGCAATTGATAACAATGGAGAGGTAACCACCGTTGAGTTTTTTGTTGATGGTATTTTTCTAGCTGCAGATACTTCATCACCTTACAGCGTTGATTGGCAAGCTGTGGCGGGTTCTCATCAAATAAGTGCAATTGCAATGGATGATCAAGGTGCGCAGTCATTACAAATCATCAATACCTTAACAGTTGCAGATGACGTTACTAATCCTGTTAATCAAGTACCCGTTGCATCAATTTCATTGAGTACCTTACCTGAACAGCTAATTGTGGGTTCACAAGTTGTGTTTGAGCTTTCAGGTAGCGATAGCGATGGTGAGATCACCGCGCTTAATTTTGCTATAAATGGTGATGATACTCATCAAGCGACATCAGCAACTAGTCAGTATACATGGCAGGCTACAGCTCTTGGGCAAGCCAGCTTTACACTTACAGTGACTGATAACGAAGGGGCTACAGCACAAACCACAAAAACCCTAAATGTTGTTGACTCTGCAGCGCCCGGCAGTGGTGTAACTGATTGTCAACCACAAGGGTTATATCAAACCCCCGGTGTTAATACGCCTTATTGTACTGTGTATGATGCTGATGGTCGTGAAGTTATGGGAGCTGACCACCCGCGTCGTGTTATTGGTTATTTTACTAGTTGGCGAAATGGTGCTAATGACCAACCAAGTTATCTAGTTAATGATATTCCATGGGATAAAATTACTCATATTAATTATGCCTTTGCGCATGTTGATGCCAATAATAAAGTATCTATTGGCGATCCTAATTCAGCAAATAATCCTGCTACAAACATGGAATGGCCAGGCGTTATTGGCGCTGAAATGGATCCTGAGTTTGCATACAAAGGACACTTTAATCTTTTAAATAAATACAAAAAACAACACCCACACGTTAAAACCTTGGTATCGGTAGGTGGCTGGGCTGAAACGGGGGGGTATTTTGATGAAACCGGCCGCGTTGAAAGTGGTGGCTTTTATACCATGACCACCCATGCTGATGGCTCAGTCAATTATGAAGGTATTAATGCATTTGCAAAAAGCACCGTTGATTTTATTGAAAAATATGGATTTGACGGCGTTGATATTGATTATGAATACCCATCTTCAATGAACGACTCAGGTCACCCCGATGATTTTCCTATATCCAACGCGCGCCGTGCAGGATTGAATGCCTCATACCAAGTGCTAATGAAAAAAGTACGTGAAGAGCTAGACCGTGCAGGTGAAGCAGCAGGTAAGCACTATTTACTCACTATTGCGTCTCCATCTTCTGGTTATTTATTACGAGGTATGGAAACCTTTCAAGCGGTTAAATATCTGGATTATGTAAACATTATGTCTTACGACTTACATGGCGCATGGAACTCACATGTAGGGCACAATGCTGCCTTATTTGACACCGGTTTAGACTCAGAACTGACACAATGGAACGTCTACGGCACTAAAGAATTTGAAGGGATTGGTTACTTAAACACCGATTGGGCGGTTCGTTATTTCCGAGGGGCAATGGCTGCCGGTCGAATCAATATCGGTATTCCTTATTATACTCGAGGTTTTAAAGATGTGTCGGGCGGAACTAATGGTCTATGGGGTCAATCGGCTTTACCAAACCAAGCTGATTGTGCCACAGGTACAGGGGTTGGTGAAAAGAACAAGTGTGGTAATGGTGCATTAGGTATTGATAACCTTTGGCACGATAAGAACGACGCAGGTCAAGAAATGCCCGCCGGTTCAAATCCTTTATGGCATGTTAAAAACCTTGAAAATGGTATTGTTGGCTCTTACCTCGAAGTGTATGGCTTAACCCCCGATACCGATGCTGACGATCGCTTAACAGGTTCTTACACACGTTATTACGACAGTGTTGCCGTCGCACCTTGGCTTTGGAATGCCGATAAAAAAGTATTTCTGTCGATAGAAGATGAAGAGTCGATGGCCTCTAAAGTTGATTATGTTATTAACAACGGCCTTGGCGGTATCATGTTCTGGGAGCTTGCTGGTGATTTTGATTACGACTCAGCAAAAGGCGAGTACTTCATGGGGTCGACTTTAACCTCACTTGCCTATGACAAGTTTAATCAAAGTGGTGTTGCTTATGATGTTCACGCGGGTAACCCTAATTTTACAGTGCCTGCTGAAGCCGTAGATATCACATTTACAGCAAAAGACTTCCCAATTGGTGATGATAACTACCCAATCAGCCCAACATTTGCGTTTACCAATAACTCAAGCCTTGATTTAAGCGGTGCAAAAATTTCATTTGATGTACCGGTATCAACCTCCGCTATTTTTAAATCCAACTGGAATGCACAAGAGAAGCTAGGCATGGCTGTAGAAGTAAATGGCTCGAACGCAGCGGGTAATAATATTGGCGGTTTTGAGAACGAGTTCCACCGTTTTTCAATCACACTGAACAATGAATGGGGCGGTCAACCAAAAGACTTTAGCGCTGGTGCAACTGTGAATGCACAAGTGATGTACTACATGCCAATCACTGGGCCTAGCAACTTTACCATTGAAAAAGATGGAAAAACTTACGCATTCAAAGCTGAATACCCAATGCTACCAGATGCAACACCGGGTGATGGCACGGGCAATCCAGATAATGGTGGCGGTGACCCTGCAGGTACGTGTGAAGGAGTTGATATAGCCTCGATACCTGTTTATCCAAACTTCCCTCAAACTGACTGGGCGGGCAACCCAAGCCATGCCGCAGCAGGTGACTTAATGTCTCATAACAACGCGATATACAAAGCCAAGTGGTGGACAACGTCTGAGCCGGGTGTAACGGCTGATTGGACCCTAAGTTGTAGCCTGTAATTTTCAAAAACAATGAGGGGTAGGCCTGAGCTTGCCCCATGTATTGAGTCTTAGAAAGGATATAATAATGGCATCAATTAAACTTAACACACTATCGCTATCTGCAATCGCAGGTGGCTTGCTACTGAGTATGCTAGCACCGCAAGTACAAGCACATGGTTATATGGATAGTCCTAAAGCACGCCAAGCATTTTGCCAAGATGATGGCGGATACTGGTGGCCAGAAGATGGCACAAATATTCCTAACCTTGCTTGTCGATCAGCATATCTAGAATCCGGCACGGTGCAGTTTGTGCAAGCGATTGAATTTTCTGTTAATACTCCTGACTATTTAAATCAAACCGCAGTTGAGGCCAGTGTACCAAACGGCACTTTATGTGCTGGTGGCGATACAGCCAAACGCGGTATGGATTTACCATCACCACATTGGCAACGTAGTGACGTAGTGCCCAATGCTAATGGTGAAATTCAAGTTCGTTACCTTGCATCAACGCCACATAATCCCAGCTTTTGGCAGTTTTACTTAACTAAGCCAACTTTTAATGCCGCTACTGATGTATTGAACTGGCAAGACTTAGAGCTAGTTCAGGAGCATCAAAATGTTGACGTGATTAAAGACACCGATGGTGAGCGTTATTATCAAATGAGTGTGGCTATTCCACAAGGACGCAACGGTGATGCCATTTTGTACAGCCGCTGGCAACGAAACGATGTTGTGGGTGAAGGCTTTTATAACTGTAGTGATATAAATATTGTAAACGACGCTGCTCCAACCAATCCGAATGCGTGGGCAAGCCTTGGGTACTTTGTACGTCAAGGGCAAAATGCCATTGTTGGCGACACCGTATGGGCTCGCTTATTTGATGAATCTGGCCAAGAGGTGATTAATCAACAACTTAAAATCAATGCCGATAATCAAGCAAATTGGCAACAAGTGTTGGCGTCACAACTCAACCTTGATTATGCGCATTTAGTGCAGATTGGTGTGCAAAATCAAATTGGCGATGTTGTATTTAACAGCGCTGATGTACTAACAAACCAAGTCTATGGCAGCAATCCAAATTATACCTATACATTAAGCGTGCTGGGCACCCCTGATAATACAGCGCCTATTGTTAGTAAGCCAGAAAACCTAGTAGTTGATGAAAACACCACTACGGCTGTGCATTTACATGCGTTTGATGATGAGCAAAATGCGTTAATTTATACTTGGTCAGTACCGGCACCACTGAGTTTTACCGGTAGCGATGCCAATATCAACTTAATTTCACCTGAAGTTTCAACACCTACAGATTATACCGTTGTGGTATCTGTTTCTGATGGCCAATTAACGACCCAAACCGAGTTTGTTGTCACCGTTAATGACAGCGTTATCAATGATCCTGTTATAGCGCCTTGGAGCACTACTGAGGTTTATCAAGCAACAGATAAAGTGAGTTTTCAAGAGCGTGTTTACTTAGCTAAATGGTGGAATCAAGGTCAGCAGCCCGATAGTTCAAGTGCGTGGGAGCTTGTTGAGGAGGGTACTAATCCAGCAGCATGGAGTATTAACAAAGCCTATCAAGCGGGCGCAGAAATAATCTATCAAGGACAGCGCTATCGCGCTAATTGGTGGACTCAAGGCGATACGCCAGGACAAGCCGATGTATGGAAAACACTGTAACTAAAAGCCTAAGTTTTGTAGTTCAAACTTATTAAACCAAAATAATCACATTAAAAATAGATAAGAGAGAAATATGAATATTAAACAATTAACCGCAGCTATGGGTGTTGCACTATTTGCCGGTTCTGTATCGGCAGCGCCTTCTACACCAAGTATTAATTGGGAGCCACAGCAATATTCGTTTGTTGAGGTAGACCTTGAGGGAAACGGCTCTTACAAACAGCTGGTTACCCGTGTTGAGCAAGTTAATATCAACATTGAATGGAGTGCGTGGAGCGGTGATGGCGGCGATAGCTATAAAGTGTACTTTGATGACATGCTAGTGAATGAGGGCACGCTTGCTGCTGGTTCTAAAAGTGGCACTATTTCATTCCCTTATGATAAAGCAGGCCGCCATACAATGTATGTTGAACTATGTGAAGGCGGCACGACTTGTGCGAGAAGTGCGGGTAAGCCAATTGTAATTGCTGACACTGACGGCGGACATTTAGCACCATTACCTATGGATGTTGACCCAAATAACCGTGATATTGGCGTTAAGCAAGATTTAGTGACGGGCGCTTACTTTGTTGAGTGGGGGATCTATGGCCGTGATTACGATGTAACGAATATGCCAGCACAAAACCTGAGTCATATTTTGTATGGCTTCATTCCAATTTGTGGGGAAAATGCGTCGTTAACTGGCGGTCCTAAGCGCGCACTGGAAACAGCCTGTGCGGGCTCTGCAGATTACGAAGTGGTTATTCACGACCCATGGGCCGCAGTACAAAAAGCATTGCCAGGGGTTGATGCTAAAGATCCCATTCGTGGTACTTACTCGCAGTTAATGGCACTAAAACAGCGTTACCCCGATATTAAAATTTTACCATCTGTAGGTGGTTGGACGTTATCAGACCCATTTGGTGGTTTTACTAATAAAGCAAACCGCGACACCTTTGTTGCCTCAATGGAAGAGTTTTTAAGAACCTGGAAGTTTTACGATGGTGTTGATATTGACTGGGAATTCCCAGGTGGTGACGGCCCCAATCCTGATATTGGCGATCCAATTAACGATGGCCCAGCCTATGTGGCGCTTATGCAAGAGCTGCGCGCTATGCTTGATAAACTAGAAGCAGAAACGGGTCGTACTTACGAGTTAACCTCAGCCATTGGTGCTGGTTACGATAAAATTGAAGATGTAGATTATCAAGCCGCAAGCCAGTACATGGATTACATTTTTGCCATGACCTATGACTTTTATGGCGCATGGAGTAACGTAACCGGTCATCAAACTGCACTTTACTGTGGCGAGCACATGAGTGTTGGTCAATGTAATGGCACTGGGCTTGATGAAAATGGCGAACCTCGTAAAGGCCCTGCTTATACCACCGATAATGCAGTACAGCTGTTACTTGCGCAAAATGTACCATCGAAAAAAATCGTCGTCGGCACAGCCATGTATGGCCGTGGTTGGGAAGGTGTTTACCCGCAAAATGCAGCAATTGATGGTAACCCAATGACCGCCCCTGGTAATGGCCCGTTAAAAGGCTCTACGGCACAAGGCGTATGGGAAGATGGTGTTATTGATTACAAAGGCGTTAAAGCCAATATGATTGGTGCGGCGGGCACCGGTATTAATGGTTTTGAAGTGGGTTATGATGAGCAAGCGCAAGCCGCTTATGTATGGAATCGCTCAACCGGTAAACTAATTACTTATGATAGCCGTAAGTCAGTACTGGCCAAGGGTGCGTATGTTAATCAGTATAATTTAGGTGGTTTATTTGCATGGGAAATAGATGCTGATAATGGTGATATTCTAAATGCTATGCATGATGGTTTAGGAGGGGTAGTTGCTCCGCCAAGTAATAAAAAACCGGTTGTTTCAGTGTCTTCATCTGTGTCTGTTAATTCAGGAGAGAGCATCACAGTAACGGCTTCTGCAACCGATGCAGATAACGATTCACTGAGCTTTAGCTGGAGTGCTGATAGCGCGCTAGTAGTATCTGGACAAAATACATCATCACTGGTTATTACCGCGCCAACAGTAACTGCAGATACACAGTATGTTGCAACCGTTGCGGTATCAGATGGTCAAGCAACAGTGAATCGTGATGTTGTTGTTAATGTTATTGCGCCAACATCAGGCGGCGAAAATACAGCACCGAGTGTTAATGCAATTGCTAATGTTAGTGTTGACGAAGGCGCATCAGCAAGTGTTGCTGTAGTTGCAAACGATGCACAAAACGATGCGCTTACATATACGTGGACAGTACCAACAGGCTTAACGTTAGTGGGCAGCGGTGCAAATGTAAGTATTGAGGCAGGCGCTGTAGATACAGATACAAACTTCACTGTTTCAGTTGCAGTCAGTGATGGCGCATTAACCACAACGCAAAGCTTTAGCGTAACAGTGACAAACGTTGATACTACAAATCCACCTACAGGAAGCTGGGATGCGAGTGTTGCATACGTTGGTGGTGATGTCGTCACTTATAACGGCGTTGAATATAAAGCAAAGTGGTGGACTCAAGGCGAGCGTCCTGATTTAGGTGGTGCATGGGAAGCAACAACACAACCTACAGATGATACAGGTGCTGCAATTTGGCAGCCAACGGCTATTTATAACAGCGGTGATGAAGTCTCTTATCAAGGTAATAAGTACCAAGCTAAATGGTGGACTCAAGGGAACGAACCTGGTTCAACCGATGTATGGTTAGCACTTTAATGTAAAACTTTATTGTTTGATTTTATAAAAAGCAGCTCTCGAGCTGCTTTTTTATCGCGAACAGCCACTTTGATTGTTCAAAACAAGGCTTTATTACTAATAATTAATCCATTGACATCAGCATACACCCAATCACCGGTATTAATTGTGGTGTTTAACATATTAACCGGGTGATCTTTGGCACCTAAACCGCGCTTAGTGGTGCAGCGCGGCGTAGCGCCTAGCGCCATCACGGGTAAATCAAGCTTGGCAAGAATTTCAATATCGCGGCAGCAACCATTAATAATAATGCCTTGCCAGCCATTTTTTAGGGCTCGCTCTGCAATCATATCGCCAATGAAGGCAAAACGCTTACTAGCAAAGCCATCCACAACCAACACTTTGCCTTCACCATTTTCATGTAATATGTTGCCAGCAAACGAGTTATCGTCTGGGCAGGTGACAGTCACTACTTGACCATAAAAGAGAGTTTTATTACCAAAGTGTTGCAAGCCACTGTCAGCGACTTGCACATGGTCGCGATGTTCATCGTATAAATCGGGCGTAGTAAACTGTGTCATTGAGGGCATCCTTGTTTTTTATAAAGCCACGTAGGCCAACGGCAGTACATTAAAAGTAGTAATAATGTTTATCGTAGGCTAATTAATCATTCAGGTGTAGCTATTGTTGTAAATTGGCGTATAGATTTTAGTCGCAATATAAGCACTTTTAACGTTTTTTAACGCTTTTTTATAAGTAACTTATGCTGTTACTTAGTTTTATTTTTTTAAATAAATTTGATTTTGCCAGAGCATTAGCCAAACGTCTCATTGTTGCGTGCTTTTTCATATGCTACGTTCAATTGTTATTTTAAAATTTGGGCTGCAATACTTGGCCCTATACACACATACAAAAAGAGAAGCGTGCTTTATGATCATCTTTTTTATTTGCCTAACTATTTTAATATTAGGCTATAAGTTTTATAGCCCGTTTGTTGAAAAGCAAGCGGGCATGGATTCAACGGTCGACACACCACAAAAACGCTTTAGCGAAGGTGTTGATTACGTTGCAATTCACCCTGTTCGTGCATTTTTGATTCAATTTTTAAATATAGCAGGCGTAGGCCCCATATTTGGCCCGATATTGGGTGCATTATATGGTCCGGTTGCGCTTGTATGGATTGTGCTTGGTAATGTTTTGGGTGGCGCTGTACACGACTTCTTCTCAGGAGTAATGAGTATAAAAGAAGACGGGAAAAGCTTACCGGAAATAGCAGGGCACTACTACAACGTTGTATTTAAAGGCTTTATGCTTATTTTTACTGCGATGCTACTATTTTTTGTTGGTGTTGTATTTATTATGAGCCCGGCAGGATTATTAAGTAACCTTGATATATTTAAGGATACAATATTTGCAAATAATACCTTTTGGGTTTTGGCTATTTTAGCTTACTACTTTTTAGCCACGTTATTACCCATTGATAAAATCATCACTAAGTTTTACCCTATTTTTGGTTTGTTAATGATTGTAATGACAGTAGCTATTGCGGTATCACTGCTAATAAACGCACCGCATTTACCAGTAGCGGGCGACTTTTTAGCATACTTTGAGGCTGATCACGCTCATGACTTCTTAGCACCAAATCCTGATGGACTGCCCACTTGGCCGCTGCTATTTATAACCATTACCTGTGGTGCTATTAGTGGTTTTCACTCAACGCAAGCACCTATTATTGCCCGTTGTTTAACCAACGAAAAATACGTACGCCCAGTTTATTATGGTGCGATGATGTGTGAAGGCATTGTAGGTTGTGTTTGGGCATTAGCGGGTATTGCTGCATTCCCTGAAGGCTATGCGGGTTTAAAAGCTATGCTTGATTTAGGCGGTCCAGGTTTGGTGGTTAACCATATTGCAAACAGCTACTTAGGTGTATTTGGCGGTATTATGGCAATTATTGCTGTTGCTGTTTTTCCTATTACCTCAGGCGATACGGCGTTTCGTTCACTGCGCTTAACCGTGGTTGATGCGTTTAGTATTCCGCAAAGTTTACGTAATCGTTTATTGCTAGCAATCCCTATTTTAACCATTGCTTACTTTATGACTAAGCTCGATTTCTCTGTGATTTGGCGCTACTTCGCATTCTCAAATATGCTGCTTTCAACCAGTGTGTTGTGGCTTGCGACCAAGTACTTATTTGACCGTGGTACATTCCACTGGATCACTAGTATACCAGCAGTAATCGCTACAGCAGTGACCTTGTCATACATAATGACCGCGGCAATAGGGTTAAACTTATCAAGTGATTTAGGTAAACCGATTGGTGCAGCGGTGGTTGTTATAGGGTTTATTGTATTAGCTGTTGTGCATTCAAAGCATAAAGTGCGTACGGCTTAATAAATCGTAATCTTAAAAATGTAAAAGCGAGCCTTATGAAGGCTCGCTTTTTTTATACTTGATGACCAATCGCTAAAAAGTGGCTTGTTCGAAGTAGCTAATATCATCTAGGGTTTTACTAATCATCATCGCCCCCTCTAATAAGCTCACTGTTTGTATTGCCGCGCGAGCAGGGTTTTTTTCACCATTCACAGCGTGTGCTTGGGTTAACCAGGCTAAATTTTTATTAAAAAACCGCTGAACTTCAACCCGCACTTTATCAGGTAGGCTGTCGCTTTCTGCGCCGAGCAAGCCACATAAACACATTTTTTTATCAATCACGAGTGCATTTCTAAATAACTGAGTGTAAATATCAATAGGGTTTTTACCGTTTGCTTTGTGTGCCTCTGGTTCACCAAGTACAGCGATAAAGGCATCGGTATATTGATGCGCAAGCTCTGCACCTAAATCAGCTTTAGTTGGAAAGTGATAATGCACACTGGCACTTTTAATACCAATTTCATTGGCCAACTCTCTAAAGCTAAAATTGCTATAGCCACCAAGTCTAACTTTGTTTTCTGCTGCTTTTAACAGGGCTGCTTTTTTTGTCATTTTAAACTTCCTTCATATCGCTGCAAAAAATTATCAACCAGTAGGTAGTTATTTTCAAGCTCTTTTATTTTTAGTTTGCAAAGGTCGAGAACTTAATATAAATTACCTACCAGTAGGTAGGTAATTTATTCTTGCCAGTATTAGCTCAAACTGTGATTAAAAATATAAAGAGATAATTATGAAAATTTATGATGTAGAAAACTTTCCTAATCCATTACGTGTACGTATTGCGCTTGCTGAAAAAAAGGCGACTGATAAAGTAGAATTTGTTGCTGTCGATTTATTAAATGGTGAGCACCGTACTGAGGCTTTTTTAGCTAAAAACCCCTTAGCAGGCGTACCTGTTTTAGAGCTAGATGATGGAACGTTCATAGCAGAATGCACCGCAATTACTGAATATATTGATACCGCTTTTGCAGGCCCTTCATTAACCGGTGTTGAGGCAAAAGAGCGTGCAGTGATTAATATGATGCAAAAACGTGCGGAGTCAATGGTACTTGATGCTGTAGCCACTTACTTTCATCATGCAACGGATGGTTTAGGCCCAGCGCTTGAAACCTATCAAAATGTTGCTTGGGGAGAAAAGCAAGGTGAAAAAGCGCGCCAAGGCTTTGTTTATTTTAATACAGTGTTAGCCAACTCTGCTTATGTTGCTGGTGAGAATTTTAGTGTTGCAGATATTACTTTGTACGCCGGTCTGGTGTTTGCAGGCTTTGCAAAAATAGCTATTCCTAGTGAGCTATCACATTTAATAGCATGGCAAGAAAAGGTCGCTCAGCGTCCAAGTATTGCTGTTTAGATATGGAGTCAAATATGAAAATTGCAGCTGATTTTAGCGAACGTGTTGTTGTACATAGCGAATCGTTAGAATGGATAGCCTCACCGATGGCGGGTGTTGATAGGCGTCCACTTGATAGAGTGGGCGATGAGGTTGCACGCGCAACCAGCATTGTACGTTATGCGCCCAACAGCCATTTTTCTGCCCATACACATACCGGCGGTGAAGAATTTATTGTGCTTGAAGGTGTTTTTCAAGATGAACATGGTGATTTCCCCAAGGGCTCTTATATTCGTAATCCGCCTGAGTCAAAACATACACCAAGCTCTGAAAACGGGTGCGTGATATTTGTGAAATTATGGCAGTTTCAGCCAGAGGATAGAGAGCATGTTCGCTTGCAAACTAATACCATGTGCAGCGTTCCTCACCCTGAGTTTAGTAATGTAAATGTAGTTTCTCTTTATAAAGATGCCTTTGAAGAGGTGAGTATTTTAGCATTTGCACCTAACAGTGAAATATCGTTAAACGCCTCAGGTGGGGGCGAGCTTTTAGTTCTTGAAGGCTCGCTTGAAGAGCAAGGCGATACATTAGTACAGCACAGCTGGTTAAGAGTGCCGCCTAACAGCGAAATTAAAGCAACAGCAGGCAGTGAAGGAGCCAGAGTATGGCTTAAAATCGGTCATTTAACAGATGTTGAAAACCAAATAGCACGGCTTAAAAATGCATAATTAAGCATTTAATTAAAATGGGCACAATAAAAGTGATGTGCCTGTTTTTTGATCTACTTCACTATTGGTTAATAAGCTATCACCTATACTTGATGCTCATATTATTGTGGAGTTCGGGTTATGGTAAATTTAACACACGGCTTATCGATTGGTTTTGAGCGCTCTGGTTGCGAGTTTTTTTTAACCTTAAAAGCTATAGGTACACTCACTCATAAAGATTATGAGGTGATCACGCCGATGATTGACTCTGCGCTTGGTGAAGTTAAACATCCTATTGTTAATGTACTCATAGATGGTACTGAGCTTGATGGCTGGGAACTTAGAGCTGCATGGGATGATTTAAAACTTGGCTTAAAGCATAACAAAGAATTTAAAAAAATAGCCATATACGGCAACAAAGACTGGCAATCAACCATCGCTAAATTAGGCAGTTGGTTTGTATCAGGTGAAATTCAATATTTTGAGAACGCCACTGCGGCTTTAGAATGGTTAAAAAGTAATGATGAAGAAGCGGATGCTTAAATAAAGGCCATAATCGGCTTTTATTTTTAAAGTATTTATATCAATTCGCTTAATTAAGTGATCTATTTTGAGGCTGGAAAAACGTGTTGATAGCTAGGCAAAAAATTTGCTATTTAGTTGTTCTAAATGAGAATTTTTTAACGCAGATAGCGACACGTTTAGCCTCGTAAAATAATTAAGTATTATTGCGGATTGGTATTACACCTCTTGAAGTGTAGGTAATGCGGGAAATGCCCCCTTGGCTAAGCAGGCTTTAGAGCCACAACGCAAACCAAAACTTAAAGCGTGTTTTACTAGGTGCTCATTATTAATTTTTTCGATGAGCGAGCTATTTTCATCGGTGTGATTTAAATAATATAACACGCCTGCAATAAACGCATCACCGGCACTGGTTGTATCCACAGCATTAATGATTGGCGCCGATTCATTTAATATAAACTCTTTATGGTAAACCATTGCCGGTGCAGGGCCATCGGTTAAAAATACCAATTTTACACCTATATTTAAAATAGACTGTAAGTAATCATCAGGTGATTGCTGTGTTTGCTCAGCTAAAAAGTTCAGCTCATCACGCGATAGCTTAACAATGTCGCAATACGCATAACACGCATGTACATTGTGTTCAATGTCATTGCTATTTTGCCACAAGCTATAGCGTAAATTTACATCAAAGCTAACGAGTTTATGGTTGTTTTTAGCCAGCTTTAAAGCACACACGGTGGTGTTTGCAATGGCTGGATTGGTTAACGTGTTGGAACAAAAGTGTAGGGTACTCAATTCATCCCATTTAATATGGCTTAAGTGATCACTCGTTAACAGTAAATCGGCGGTATTGTGGCGATAAAAATTAAAGCTGCGTTCACCGGTTTCATCTAAACTCACAATAACCACGGCCGTTTGAGAGTCTTTAATCGTAAATAAGTACTCTGTACTTACTTTATATTGCGCAAGCGATTTACTTAATTGTTTAGCAAAGTAGTCATCACCCATACCGCCACAAAAAGCAGCCTTGCCGCCTAACTTTGCATAACCTACCGCTACATTGGCAGGGGCACCTCCTGCAATGGGCAAATAAGCACTGTTTTGAGAATCTTGTGGCAGCATATCAATAAGTAGCTCGCCGAGGCTAAGTAATTTGGTCATAGTGTAAATCCTAAAAAACCCAGCAGAGCTAGGTCAAAATTCAAGGGAGAATTATTAAAACTAATTAAAGTTAGTGTAACAATCGCTGAAAAACATAGCTTCAGCGTTTGTTACACTAAAAATGGTTAGTTAAACGCGTATTTAAGCGTTATTGATGTTGTGCGGCCATTAATAGTACGGGCGCGAATAATGTTATTATCTGGAATTGAGCCTTCTTCAGCTTCTGTAATACCTACCGTATCGAATAAGTTATTTACATTAAGTGCAATATTAAGGTTTTCAGATAAATCGTAACTTACAAAGCCATTTACTTGAGTGTAACCGTCAAATTTAAGGTCGTTGTTGTCTTGAGCGTAAGCATCAGTAGTACCAATAAAGTTCACACCGGCAGCACCTTTATCAAAGCTATAACGAGCCATTAAAGAGTAGATTAAATCAGCTTGGCGGCGTGGCGTATTACCTACCACTTCAGGAGTAAGCGCATCCTTAGCAATTTCTGCATCTGTCCATGTTAAGTTACCACGAAAATCCCATGCATCGATGAAGTAAGTTGATTCAATTTCAATCCCTTTTGCTTCGTATTCACGGTCAAAAAAGGTTTGCGATGTTGCTTCAAAGTTTTGCTCTTCTGTTTCTGCATAAAACGCTGTTGCAAAAACTGAGAGTGAATCAAAACGTTTTTTAACCCCAAATTCATACTGGTTTACTTCATCAACGGCATCTTCATCAGCAACCGAACCGTCAGCGCGTACTTTACCAAATAAAAGTCGGTCAGCATTTGCGCGGCCACCTTTACTCAGTCTTGCAAATGTCGCAAGGCTTGAATCTATTTGGTAGTTAGCCCCAATTGAATAGGATGCATAATCCCAATCGTAATTTACTGGGCTAGCATTTGCGGTATCAATGCCTGCTACATTTTGTTCAGGAACTGAAATCACTCCATCGCGATTCATATCGACCGTTGAGGTAACGGCACCTGCATAGTTGCCGCGTGCTTCACCACTATCGTAACGAGCACTTGCGTCAATACTTACATCACCCACTTTTGTTGAAAATGAAACGTACGGGGCGCGGGTATCGTATTCTGTATCGTAATCACGCTGACAGCAGTTACCCCAAAAAGGCGTTCCGTATGCATATAAACCATTTTCAGAAAACGCTGTACCATCAGCAGCTGTTACATTTAGTAGCGCCGCATTATCGCCCTTAAGCTCCATTAGGTAAGAGTTCCATAACCATGACATAGCAATATTTTGCGTTGAAGCATAGTAACCAAATGTAACGCTTGTATCATCGCTTAGTGATTTAGTTAGTTTGAAGTCGTTCACAATAGAGTCAAAGTCGTTCATTGTGACGTCAAACGTATGAATACGCATGGCTAAATCGTCATTAAATGCAGCTCCGGTATTTGCATTACTAAGCGTTGCACCTGCGCCGCCAATACTTTGTGCAATAGCAGTCGCGCTGCCTACTTCAGCAGGAATAAGTGAATTAAAGTTACCGCTAACAGAGGATTTACGAAAACGGTTTTCAATACGCCAATCGTTATCTAAGTCAAATACAGCTTCAAAACCAACTGAGTCAACTTGCGGGTTCATGCCATCGCGAATATCGCCGCTACTAATTTGATTTTCGCCATTTAAACGCACTGTTTTAGTAAATAATGCTGAATGCGGGGTATCTGATTGTGCGTCAAACCCTGGGATTGAGTCACCATTTGCATACATTGGCATTGGTAAGTAACCCACGCTTTTGTCATCTAAATGTTTGTAATAAAGACGCACGTAACCGTTTTCAAAGTCTTTGGTAAGGTTGGCTTTAATTTGCCCACCTTTATTTGATGTGTAACCTGTTTCACGCGGGCCTTCACCTTGGCGCACAAAACCACCTACATGAAAACGTACGCTATCACTAAGGTAAGTGCCGTATTCAAAGTCTGTACGAATAGTGTCGTAATCAAGGCCCAGTGTTGTAGAAACACTGCCTGATTCGTTTTCACCATTTTTAGATATAAAGTTAATTATGCCGCCCGGTGCATTACTTGCTGCAGTCGAGGCCGAACCACCACGAATTGATTCGATAGTTTGTACGGTATTATCTAGGCGCATAAATATATCAGCGTTACCAAAAGCAATATCACCGTATTGCATAACGGGTAAACCGTCTTCTTGTAATTGTAAAAACTTAGCACCACCAGAGGCCACAGGTAAGCCGCGTACAGCAATGTTTGCGTTACCTTCACCGCCGGTTGATTCTGAGCGTACGCCCGGAATAATTCTAAACGCTTCAGCAGTTGAACGCGGTGTAGATACTTCAACTTGAGCAAGCGATAAACTGCTCACTGATGAGCTTGATGCCATAATGGTTGTACGACGTGGTACACCGGTTACAACGATAGTCTCAAGACCTTTGTTAGCTTGCGCTTGTGTGTTTTGCTCTTCTTGTTGTGCATAAACGCCTTGGCTTACAGCCAGCGCTAAAGCACTCATTAAATATAAAGGTGTGTTGTGTGTTGTCATGTGAACGCCTCGTTTTGTGAGCCCGAAGGGGTTTGTTATTTTTACTTAATCGATTAAGTAAAAATAACAAATCTTTTACAATAAGCAAATTATTTTATTCTTTATTTGCTGTTTTTTTACTCATCTATTGATTTATATAGTGTTTTTTTAGCCCCCAATTTGTTGATTTACTCAGTTATTAGGTTGCTCTCTTGTAAAGCGCAGGCTGATGGGTCACGGAAATAGTTAAACAGCATCGCTAAAAATAAAATAATGGCAAAGCCGGTTGCAAGGTAAAAACCATAACGTACATGACCAAAGTAATCGCTGATCATACCCATAAATAAAGGCGCTAATGCGGCTGAAAGTGCAGTGAAAAATAATATAACCCCAGCAACTGCGCCATGTTGTTGTACCGGGAAGCACGATATTCCTTTGGAGTTTAAGGTCGGGTAAACCATCGACATAAATAACCCTGAAAGCGGCAATAAACCAACAGCCCAATCAACGCCACCGACTAAAGTACCCACATAACACAATGCGATACCTAAACTTAAGTAAGCCATAACACCTTGCCAGCTATAGCGGTTTAATAACCACACCGCAATAAAACGCCCTGCGGCACGCAGTATAAAAAATATGGTGAGTGCATAGGTTGCCAAAAGGGGCCAAGAGCCTGTGTAGTCTTTTAACAGCGTCGGCATCCATACGTAAATGGCAACCTCGGTTGCAACATAAAGCGCAATGGCGAGCGAAAAGCCAAGCGCGTAGGGGTTTTTAATCATTTTCATGGTGGTAGCAAGTGAAGCGGGCTTTTCAGTGCTTTTAACAACGCTTGGATACTCTGCACGCCACGCTAAAAACGCTAAAATTAAGCACATAATGCCGGCAATAATATATAAATAAGTCCAACTTACATTTTGTACCAGTAATACACCAACAAGTGCAGGTCCAACAATGGCACCAATACCAAAAAAGCCTTCTACTTTGTTCATGGTTTTAGTGTGCTCTGCGTTGCTATGAGAAATATCGCCTAATAACGCCAAAGCGCCGGTTTTAAATAAGCCAATAGCTAAACCAATACAGCAGAGCAAAAAAACAAAAAATATAAAGCTGCTACTAATGGCGAATAAAAAGCAACTCGCAGAAAATATTAATAACCCAAGCATAATCGTTTTTTTACGCCCGAGGCTATCGGCTAAAAAGCCTAAAAATAATCCGCTAAAGGCAATGAGTGCCATAGGCGCATAGTGGAATGCGCTGGCTTGGGTCATGCTTAAACCAAATTCAGTTATGAGCTCGGGAATGATCATGCCAACGGCATCGGAGGTCATGGCAAACATAAAAAACATCATATATGTGAGCCAGCGAATTTGTTGCAACGGATCGCTGCTTACGTGTGTGTGTGATTTTGTCATGTGCTTTTCCTCGTTAAATGCGTTCTTAACACTCAGTAAGTCAGTCAGTTACTGATTATAGTATTAATGTCGCCACGATATTTGTATGTAAAATTTATAAAAATAACTTGTAAATTCGTACGTGCTAGTTAAAGATATATCTTAATCGATTAAGTTTCAACATGGTAATCACACAATGATGAAGAATAAAGTTCAATTGATCACATACGCTGATCGAATTACTGGCCAAGATATAAATGCACTTACCACTCTTTTACATGGCCCATTAGAGGGCGTTTTTGGTGGTGTGCACTTATTGCCATTTTATAACCCAATTGATGGCAGCGATGCAGGCTTTGACCCGATTGATCATAGTGAAGTTGATTCTCGAATCGGTACTTGGGACGACATAAAGGCACTCGGTAAAGACCATGATTTAATGGCTGATCTAATAGTGAATCATGTGTCGGCGCAATCTTTTCAGTTTCAAGATGTACTGGCTAAAGGTAAAGCGTCAGCATTTTGGGATTTATTTTTAACCAAAGAAGACGTGTTTCCCAATGGCATGAGCGAGGCTGAGCAGCAAGCTATTTACCGTCCACGCCCAGGCAGTTGTTTTACACCAATGAAATGCGGTGATGGTCAAACGTATGATTTTTGGACCACTTTTACCGACAATCAAATTGATATAAACGTAAAAGTAGAGGCGGGAATTGCGTATTTAAATAATGTACTTACTAAGTTCTCTGCTAACAACGTTAATATTATTCGTTTAGATGCAGCGGGTTATGCCATTAAGCAGGCGGGTACTAATTGTTTTATGCTAGATGAAACGTTTGGCTACTTAGATAACTTATCAAAGCAAGCCAACGATTTAGGCATGGAAACCATTGCAGAAATTCATAGCCATTATCAAACACAAGTAGATGTAGCTAAGCGCGTTAATATGGTTTACGACTTTGCGTTGCCACCACTTATTCTACATAGCTTGTTTAATAACAATGCGGATGCATTACTCAAATGGCTAAAAATATCGCCGCGTAACTGTTTAACTGTGCTAGACACCCATGATGGCATAGGCATTATTGATGCAGGCCCAATGGGTGAAAAACCAGGCTTATTAAATGCAGAGCAAATTGATAACCTAGTAGAAACCATGCATGCAAATAGTAACAATCAAAGCCGCCAGGCAACAGGCGCGGCTGCCAGTAATGTCGATTTATATCAAGTAAACTGTACTTATTACAATGCATTAGGCGCTAATGATTTTGACTATTTGCTGTCGCGCGCAATTCAATTTTTTGCGCCAGGTGTACCGCAAGTTTATTACGGCGGCTTATTTGCCTGTGAAAACGATATGGAACTGTTAGCAAAAACCAATGTTGGCCGTGATATAAATCGCCCATATTTGAACGCGGCTAAAATAGAGCAAGCACTTAATAAACCGGTAGTAAAAGGGCTCATAGAGCTAATTAAAATGCGTAATGAACATCCCGCATTTGAAGGTGAATTTTCGGCTCAAGGCGGCGCAAGTGTTTGTTGTTTAATGTGGAAGCTTGAACAACAATCAATTTCATTGAGGATTGACTTTGCAAGCCGTATTGCACTTATTTCGCAGGTTAATGGCACTCAAGAAAGCACTCTAAACTTACAAAGTTTATTGGCTTAAATAGCTTTATTTGTTGAAAACCAAAAGCCAAGCAGCCTCTGTTTGGCTTTTTTATTTGCTTTATTAGCAGTGCTTAGCTACTTGCACCAATATCGAGTGCGTAACCTACTTCATATTGTTTTTCTTCTTTGGAAATAAATAAGTTAGCAGCCATAACGCCCTTTTCTTGGCTATTTTGATGAATTGTAGTAAGGCGAGGTACAAAACGAGCGGCTTCTTCTATGCCATCAAACCCCACAATACGCAGCTCACTGCCTATTTTTATCCCTTGTTTTATGGCTTCTCGCATGGTGGCAAGGGCAATTAAATCACTCATGCATATAATCACGTTAGGGCGAGGGGAGGCTGTTAATACCTCTTTTGCGGCAATATTTGCAAAGCGCTCACTGCTTTCAGGAATATTCCAAATGCGGTCGTCGGCAACCGTTATATTAGCTTCACTTAAGGCGCGTTGATAACCACGCAAACGTTGATGCGAAATAGATTGGCCAGTTTCAAATTCGTGATGTTCGTATACCCGGCACAATACATTTTCATCAAGTAATCTTAAACCTAATATAGCCACTTTATCATCTTGATTATGCAAAACATGTTTGGCTATTTCATAACTGGCTTGCTCGTTATTAACATTAATTGAGGCGTTACGGGCAATGTCAAAATCAACCGTCACCACATGTTTAGAGACTGTTTTTAGTTGCTCTACTAGTGCTTTATTGCGCGGGCGACCATAACAAATAAAGCCATCGACAAAATCAACAACGCTGTTGAGGTTGTCACTATTGCCTGAAAACAATAAAACATTAATATTGTTTTTTTCAAGTACCGAGGTTACTCCCCGCATAAAACTGCTCGCAACAGGGTCTGATACCATGTATTCCACGCTATCAGGAAGGACTAATGCAACAATATTAAACGTGCCACTTCGCAAAGACTGCGCCGCTTTATTAGGGCCATAATACCCCAGCTCTTTGCACGCTTTAAGTATGGCTTCGCGGCGTTTAGCAGAGAGTTGATCCGGGCGATTAAACGCATTTGATACCGTAGCATTAGACACACCTAATTCTTTGGCAATACTCTTTAATGTCCAGCGGGTGGGTGTACTCATCGGTGACTCATTACTACTTACAACATTGCAAACAATCTAGCATATTAGGCTGTTTAATATAACAAAAACTGTTGTTTTAGGTTAATGGCGACACGCTTTTGGTGCAATACCAAAAGTTTGCTTAAACAAACGGCTAAAATGACTGGCGCTATTAAAACCCAGGTCGTAGCATACCTTGCTTATAGCGTGGCCTTCTAATAAAAGCGTGCGGGCTTTTTTAAGCCTAAGTTGTTGCTGCCAAAGTGCAGGGCTTGTACCAAAAGCAAGTTTAAATTGCTGGTAAAACTTACTACGGCTCATACAGGTTATTTTGCACAAGGTGTTTATGTCGAGGTTTTCGCTTAAATGCTCTTCAATATAATGCAGTGCATCACTCACGTTACTTTTTAGGCGCAGCTTATCGCAGTTTGCCAGCAATAAATCACGGCTTTGTTGTTGTAATAAACGGGTGATCAATTCGTTTAACGATAAATCAATTAAGTAGTGTCGCTCAGCGCCTTGCTCACTAAATAAATGCACCATGCGCTCTAATAACTGCTGAGTTTGCGTATTATGTTGGGTATGCACTAAATTAGGGGTGTATTCAAACAAGGTATCACTAGCAAAGCTTTGCTGCATATTAAGCGCATTAGCCACATTGGTTATTTTATCGGTGCTTATTTCAATGGCTAAACAGGTGGTGGGTGCGTTTAAGGATGCATGCGGAAAATCAATTAGTACGCCTTGCTCGGGTGCTAATACAAACGATTCATGTGGTAAAAACGCTTTGTGGTATTGACAGCTCTCAACATGCATTATTTTTTTACCACTGAGCATGGCACAAAACAGTAATTCGTTTGAGTGCAACGCCACTTTTTGCGCACTTTTATAGGTATCGTAAATACTTAGCTCAGAGTTATCGGCAGCAAAGGTCACTTTGTTTTCAATCAGTACATCAAGTTGTTGGCGTTTTTTATTTAACTGAGATGTGTGCATGTTCAGCCTTTTTTAATCGTTATAGAGCGTTTTTAATGTGGACTCACAGACAACTTTTTTGGACAGCTAAGCAAGTTTTTAAGCGCTTAATGGTCTAATGTCAATCAATACCGATTAAATATAAAGCAAGTTGCTACATTACTCTAACAAATTTCGGCTTAGACTTTTAGCTAACAACAAGAGAACACACATATGATTTACGCAAATCCAGGTTCAGCAGACGCACTCGTCACATTTAAACAGCAGTATGGTAATTACATTGGCGGCGAGTGGGTTGCCCCAGTTAACGGCCAGTACTTTGATAATATAAGCCCAGTTAATGGCAAGGTATTTTGTAAAGTACCGCGCTCAGATAAAGACGACATAAACCTTGCACTCGACAAAGCCCATGCAGTAAAAACCCAGTGGGGCACTACCTCAGTCGCCGAGCGCAGCAATATACTATTAAAAATTGCCGACCGTATTGAACAAAACTTGGAGCTACTTGCAGTGGCCGAAACATGGGATAACGGCAAAGCGATTCGTGAAACCCTTGCCGCTGATATTCCACTGGCCGCCGATCACTTTCGTTACTTTGCCGGTTGTTTGCGTGCTCAAGAGGGCAGTATTGGCGAGATAGACGAAACCACGGTGGCGTATCATTTTCATGAGCCTCTAGGCGTTGTAGGGCAAATTATTCCGTGGAACTTCCCATTATTAATGGCCGCATGGAAATTAGCGCCTGCACTTGCAGCAGGTAACTGTGTAATATTAAAACCCGCAGAGCAAACACCCGCCTCAATCTTAGTGTTAATGGAAATTATTGGCGATTTACTGCCAGGGGGTGTTTTAAATGTGGTAAACGGCTTTGGTAAAGAAGCAGGTGAAGCACTAGCAACTAGTACGCGCATTGCTAAAATTGCCTTTACAGGCTCAACTCCTGTGGGCTCACATATTTTAAAATGTGCAGCCGAGAATATTATTCCTTCAACGGTCGAGCTTGGGGGGAAATCGCCTAATATCTTCTTTAGCGATGTTATGGAAAAAGACGACTCATATTTAGATAAGGCAATTGAGGGTGCCATTCTTGCCTACTTTAACCAAGGTGAAGTATGTACTTGTCCATCACGCTTGTTCATTCAAGAAGATATTTATGAGAAATTTATAGAACGTATTTTAAAACGTACTAAACAAATTAAACGTGGCAACCCGCTTGATAGTGAAACCATGGTAGGCGCTCAAGCCTCTAAAGCGCAGTTTGATAAAATTTTAAGCTACATTGAAATTGGTAAAGAAGAAGGTGCTGAAGTATTAACTGGCGGCCATGTTGAGCAATTAAGCGACGAGCTAAACGGCGGGTATTACATTCAACCTACACTATTAAAAGGACGTAATGACATGCGCGTGTTCCAAGAAGAAATTTTTGGCCCCGTTATTTCAATGTCGACCTTTAAAGACGAAGCCGAAGCACTTGAACTGGCTAACAGCTCAGAATTTGGTTTAGGCGCAGGGGTATGGAGCCGTAATATGAACCGTGCTTATCACTTTGGTCGCAAAATAGAAGCAGGTCGTGTATGGACTAATTGTTACCATATGTACCCAGCACATGCAGCGTTTGGCGGTTATAAAAAGTCTGGTATAGGCCGCGAAACGCACAAACTCGCGCTTGATCATTACCAACAAACTAAAAACTTGCTAGTAAGTTACAGCGAAGATCCGCTTGGCTTTTTTTAATAACGCGTTTTAGTTTAAACAAACAAC
The DNA here is from genome assembly GCF_030407915.1 of Pseudoalteromonas sp. APC 3250. Lineage (NCBI taxonomy): Bacteria > Pseudomonadati > Pseudomonadota > Gammaproteobacteria > Alteromonadales > Pseudoalteromonadaceae > Pseudoalteromonas > Pseudoalteromonas sp. APC 3250. The sequence goes on along the minus strand of NZ_JASDCM010000002.1, from coordinate 113,321 downwards.
CTATAAGTAATGAAAGCGCTACATTTTTGTAGCGCTTTGTTTTTTTTAAAACTAATACCGATAGCATTTGATTAGTGGTTAATTATAATGATAAAGAAATGATTTATTAATGAGGCGCTGGGTTGAAAAAGTAGATTAAAGGTTCTAGCTCAGGGCTGTTATGACTAGGTTTCAGGCTGTTTGTACAAGCTCACAGCTCGTCACTCGAAGCCGGCTCATTTTCTCCTCTGTGTTCAAAAAGGCTTTAATGAATTAATCACAAAAAGGATTATGGTGATGTTTGAAACGATTGCGATTTATTCAGGGTTAATAGCCACATTATGGATATTCATTGGCGTTTATGTAGCAAGTCTATTTTATGAAGGCTACAGCCATTCTAAACAATTTTGTAGTGAATTAGGTGCAACAGGTAGCCCAACTGAAAAACTGTCACCGCTAATTAATAATTATCCATTAGGTTTTTTATTTTGCTTTTTTGGCTGGTATTTAACACAACTATCTAATGTATCTATTTTGGTTAATATTGCTGGTTGGTTAGTCATAATGCATGGTATTGGTACATGGGTTGCAGGTTATTTTCCTATGGATGCAGATCCATTTACTAAACACCCAACTTTTAATTGCAAGGTTCACTCTTGGGCTGGTTTCATTATGTTGCTTTCGCTCGTTTTAGCACCAATATTAATAGCGATCAGTCCAACCACAGAAATTACTCCTTTATACTTTCGTGTTTTTTCAATTGTTTCTGTTATCGCTACTGTTTATTATCTGTTTGCTATGGCTAAAGCGGTTAAGCTTCAAAGTAATCCAGGTACCTATCAACGTATCTCTTATGGTATCCAATTAAGTTGGTTAAGTGTTTTTTCAATAGTGTTAATGTAATTTTAAACTAATTTAAATCGTCTTCAATAATTTAGAGACTTAACTCACTAACGACTATGATTTATTTCAGCTTATTATTTGGCGCCACAACTCAAGGAAGGCTCATGAATATAAACCACGCTAAATTCCGTTTTATTTTACTAAAAGGTGTTCTAGGCTGGGGAATTCCTACAGCTATTTTATTTCAATTAATTATGTACTTTACAGGTGAGCAAGATTTTTTTGATGGAATCATTTCATCTTTAATAATATTTCCTTTAGTAGGCATATTATTTGGATACTTTTTATGGCATTCGAAATATAAAAAAGAGCGAAATAACTGAGATAACAACCTTAATCACTTGGTTTGTTGAATTTTTTTAGCTTTGATAACAAGAAGGTTTGAGTGAAAATTTGTGAAACCCAAAGGTTGGTTATTCGGCCATTTTCAATTGATGATGTGCCGGCATTAAGTGAAATTCTTAATGACGATGAAGTGATGAAATACTCAATTCGAGGTGTGTGCGATGAAGCTGCAACTCGTGAATTTATAAAGTGGTGTTTACAATGCTACGGTTCATACGGTTTGGGCCCATGGGCACTAATAGATAAAAACAGTAACCTACTTATAGGGTTTTGTGGTGTTTCTCCACAAAGTGTCGCGGGTAACGAAGAGCCTAATTTAGGGTATCGATTAGCGGGCGATTTTTGGAATAAAGGATTAGCCTGCGAAGCGGCTAAAGGTGTTTTAAAGTATGTGTTTACTCAAACTACTCATCAATCAGTCGTTGTTATTATTGAACCTGAGCATATTGCGTCATTAAAAGTAGCAAAGAAAATTGGCTTTACAGACTACAGTACTCATGAATTTCATGGTCGTACCGTACAGTTATATCGATTAACTAAAGCGCAGTGGAGTGAATGGACTTCTTTAGATGCTACTTATGTAGCCATCTAAAGCTCAAAATAGTTAACGTTGATTTGTTAAAAGGAAATTTTTAATGGATATAGATTCTCATATAGTTCAACTTGAAAAAAACAACCGAAAGTTATTTAGTGCATCTCATTATTTGGGGCTTACGATAGCGATGGCTGTTATTGTTTTGTTGTTAATGTTTTATTTCAGCCCATTGATAGGGCTTGCTTGTTCAGGTTTTGCTGCTTTCTTTTTGAACTTTTTCTATTCACAGTATAGCTTTAGAAAACTCAACGCCCGCATAACACTACTGCAAACCAAAATTGAACAAACGTCTAAGTAAGGTGTTGCTCTAAATTTAAAGCCAGTTCATTTTAAATCTTACTCGTTGTTAGCTGCTTTTAATGTTGTTAAGTTACTGCTATAAAAATAATTTGCTGATACTTATTTGATTTAAGGTATTTTTAGTTCCACCAAATGAGTTTACAGTAATTATATAACCTAATTTAAAATGGATTTTCATGAACATAAAAACAAAAATAGTTAGCCGTACTTTATTGAGTGCTTTATTAATTACGCCTACCTTGAGCATGGCAGAATTAGCAGTTACTCCTCAAACACCAGAGCAATGGCGCAGTGTTACTGAACGTGATATTGAAGCTGCTTACAGTATTTCGGCAAAAAACCACCCCGGTATGTTTGATGTTAACAACCCAGTCTTTCCTGAGCTATTAAAGCAAGCAAAAGCAGAAGCACTTGCACTGTCTGCTAAAGCGAGCGGGCCGCAGGTTCATGTTGCGGCAATTGCGCGTTTTAGTACTGTGCTACAAGATGGTCATGCAGGTGTGTTTTCAAGCGTTGAACGACCTGCTCGTCGTTGGCCTGGTTTTAGTGCCGTTTGGCGGGGTGATGCATTAAAAGTGTATTACAGTGAAACAGATAATATAAATAAAGGTGATGTGATAAGTGGATGCGATGGGCAAAGTACCGAGACGTTAATGCGACAAAGAGTGTTTAAATTTCATGGACAGGTTACACAACCTGGGCATTGGTGGCAGCAAGGTTGGCGGTTACTAATTGATGAGGGCAACCCATTTTTAACACCTCTAAAAGAATGTCAATTTGTTAAAGCCAATGGGCAAGCTTACAGTAAAACCCTTGATTGGTCTGTTCGGCCAAAGAGTGTAAGTAAGCATTTAACACATGCCTATAATGGGGATGAGCTTACAACCGATTTAACTTGGCCTGCGCAAAACATAGCGTGGATTGCTATGCCCAGTTTTGCAAATAACGATAAGCAAACTCATGATTACAATAACCTGTATAAAAAAGTGACTGATCAACGTACTAAGTTACTCAGTGCAAAAACGGTGGTTTTAGATCTTCGTCATAACCAAGGTGGCTCGTCGTATTGGAGCTTAACGCTTGCAAAAGCGTTGTGGGGTGAGCAAGTTGTTGAACAAAAAATGGATAACTACACAAAAAATAGCCGAGTTTGGTGGAGAGCGTCAAAAGATAATACTAGCCATGTTAAATCATTAATTGAAGTGTTGAAAGATCAACCTAAAGCACAAAAAGAGTTTAAAGAAATAGCTGCAGGTATGGCGCAGTCACTTGAAAATAATAAGCTATTTTACATCGAAGAGCCGCAAAGTAAACCAAACCAAAGCGAAATTACAGTGCCAGTAAGTGACTTTAAAACACAGGTTTTTGTTATTGTGCCGCCACAGTGTGCAAGTGCGTGTCTTGATGCCATTGATGTATTTAAGCAGTTTTCAAACACTCAGTTATTTGGCGCGCCAAGTAGTGCTGACTCACTGTATATGGATGTTCGATTAGCTGAGTTACCCTCAGGTTTAGGTAAAGTGATAGTGCCTAATAAAGTGTATGTGAATAGAGCAAGAGGAAAGGGCGATTATTATAAACCCGATATTGCCTATAACGATATTGATTGGACAACCGATAAGCTATTAGAAAAAATTAAACAGTTATAAAAAAGCCGCTCAGTGAGCGGCTGGACTGTTTAATTACTTAGGTTTATTAAAAGGTATAGCGTGCGCCAATTGCGTAGCGTGGACCATACTGGCGAGCAAATAAGAATTGCTCTTCGTAACGGCCATAGCCTTGCTCGGTTTCATTATTAAGGTTAATACCTTCAAAGAATACCGTCACATTTTCATTAACGTCATAATTTACGCTCATATCCCATTGGCCATATGATTTAGCATATTGTGGTGGTGCATCAGCAGAACCTTGCGCTTGCCCTACACCAATTAAATATGCATCACGCCAAGCATAAGTAACTTTTACAGATAAACCTTCTTTTTCGTAAAACGCTTGGAAATTAGCTGAATCACTTAAGCCGGTTAATGGAGCTTGTTGGTCTAGGCTGTCTGTATCAAATTCAACATCGCCGTCAACAAACGTTGCATTTACACCGACACCAAAACCTGTCTCGCCAATTAAGTGCTGTACTGCCACTTCAAAACCATCGACTGATTTGCTATCGGTATTTTGTGGTTGGCTAATGTTCCAAGTAATAAGTGGATCATTACTATTTGGTTCAATTTGTCCGTTGGCATTGCCATCACCATTTGCAAGCATTTGCGCAAAAATAGCATCGGTTGTTGCTTGATCACCACGAGCTTCAATATCACTAACCGCTTGTAAATAGCGTGGGCCATTTAAAATATCATGTAAGCCTTCAATGGTGGTTGGAGTAATGGTGGTTTGAATAAAGTTATCAACGTCCTTTTTAAAGTAACCTATAGATGCATAACTGCCCTCTGCGTAGTAATACTCTAATGATAAATCAAGGTTTGTTGATTCAAACGGCAATAATCCTGTATTACCTTGGCTACCTACTCGTGACCCCGGTTTTGGGCTGCCTGTTAGGTTACGACCACCAGCTAAATCACCTAATGGAGCGCGCGACATAGTTTTACCCCATGATACGCGAGCAATTAAGTCATCAGTTACGTCAACACTTAGGTCTATTGATGGTAGTAAAATATCGTAACTGCCTTCTTGAACTAAGAAGTTGTCATCGCCGCCAGCTTCATATTGAGTGATCCACTCTGAAGCACTGATCCAATTTACTTGTTGCTCTACTCGTTGACGAACAGAGCTACTTACATCGGTTTCTTCATAGCGTAGACCTGCATTTACTTTTATGTAGTAATTGCTAATTTCAAACTCCCAACGCGATTGAACATAGATACTGTTGGTAATTTCTTCAACAGCGCTTTGACTGTCAATACCATCAAGGTAGGCATTAGGTGCATAGGCATCGCCACCAGTTACATCAGCTGTAAGGTATGCCATTTGTCTTGCTACGGCTTCATCAAAATCAAAGCTATAGTAATAGTTAGGTTGTAAATCGTTACCACCACCGGCAAATTGGTCTAATAGTCCTGAAGTGTCATTAAGGGTAAACATGCCATCAGGGAATATCTCGGTGTAAGAAGGGTTAAAACCAGGGCCGCCAACTAAGCCACTCCATGCTTCATAACCACCAGTATTTTGCTCTGTACGCGAACCACCAAACTTAACTTCAATTAAACCAATGTCAAAACTATCGTTTATCCATGTTGTATGTAATTGAAGTTGCTCAATATTGGATTCTCCCGGTGAGTGAATAAACTGGCTAAAGTTTGAATCAATTTCACCAGGGCTTAATACGCTGGTACCGTTTTTCCAATTAACTTGCGCATGTGGAATTTCGCCAGTGCGATAATCATAAATTTTATTTACAAGCTGATCAGAACCTAAAATAACTTGCCCATCACTACCAAGACCTTTGTCTGAGCCGTTATCCGTTTCGTTTTTAGAGTCATGGTAGTCAAGCTCAACTTGCCATGTTTCATTAATTTGCCAATCTAAATTTAAGCCGATAGAACGAGCTTTAACTTCAGTGGTGTTTTTACTCGAGGTAAATGACGCATCGTTACCACTTATATCTGCATAAATTGCTGTGCCATTTTCATCTAACTCGTAGCCGTTGATGTTACTACCAAAGTCGTTCCAAATACCCCAGCCGAGAGTTTCTGAGCCTGTTGTAGCCTCACTTGCTGTGTAATCAAGGGTAGCTACAAAATTATCTGTAGGTGCAAATTGTAGTGTGACTTGCCCATTGGTTCTCTCGCGTTGTAAATCTTCAATTGCGTAGTTCATATCTTTTGCAAAAAAGTGATTACCTACACGATTTCCTTCAGCATCTACTGGGCGTGGATCAATAAAATCACCTTCTGCAAGAGTAGGTAAGTCGACATTAGCTTGCCAGCCTTGAATATTGGCGCTTTGCTTTTGAAAGTCACGTTCTTGATGCGAAAAAGAAAAACCAATACCAAACATTTCATCACCAAAGGTATTGCTGTAAATAGCTGATACTTCGGGTGTTACATCGCTCCCCGCTTCATTTGATGAGTCATGAATGGCTTTAGCCGTTGCTGAAAAGTGCTGGCCAGGTCTTTGTAAAGGTCGAGTTGTTGAAATGTTAACCGTTGCACCTAAGCCACCACTCGGCACATCAGCACGGGCAGTCTTAAATACTTCTAAGGCACTGACACCTTCTGAGGCAATGTTTTCAAGATTATACGAACGAGAGTTACCCGTTCCAGGCATTTGGCGACCATTAAGTGTTACCAAGTTAAATGATGGGCCAAAACCACGCACTGTAATTTGGCTACCTTCACCGTTTGCACGACTCACCGATACACCCGTAATACGCTGTAGTGACTCTGCTAAGTTAGTATCGGGGAATTTACCCATTTCTTCAGCAGAAATAGCATCGACTACCCCAGATGCATCGCGTTTCATATCCATAGAGCGGATTAATGAACCACGAATACCTTTTACTTCAATAACTTCTAGTTCAGGTTCGGCAGTATTTTCTTGCGCAGCATAAGCGAAGTTAAGCGTGCTTGCAGTGATGATAAGTGACACAGAAGCCGCTAATTGGCTTTTTTTAAAATTAAATGTGTTCATAATTGCTCTGCTTTTAACTAAATTTTACGATAAGTAGGTGCATATATGCACCTACCATTAAGTGACTTTTAATTATGGAACGCTAATGAAAGCGTTATCTACACGATAAACGGCGCCTTCACCTGTGTCCCAAGCTGGGAAAATCATCACTACATCTAACGCACTAACATCTAAACCTGCACCCGCTAAATCAGCAAGGGTAAAGGTATATGTTTGCCATTCACCAACAGTAGGTTCTATACCTTCAATGCTGTCAGTTAGTGGAATTTCGACAGCTGAGCTACCGTTATCAGACTCCACTTTGAAAGTCCAAACTGAATCAAGATTATTTGGTTTTGAAATCACCTTTAACTCAAACGCTATTACACCGTTTTCTAATATTGAAGTAGCATCGAATGCTTCACCGCTTCCGCCTGCAGCTGTGCGGCTATTAAAGCCCATTACTGTTGCTGTTGCGCCAATAGTAAACTCAGCAGTTAAACCGTGCTCTTCATCATCTACTACCTCAACTGGCGTTGAGCCACCGCAGCAATCCCACATTGGCCAATTTAGGTTTTGTTCATCACTAAAAAGGTCGACTTTTGGTAAGTCGCCTTCAATAGCCACATTGGTAATTAAGTATTCTGCGCCTTCACCTGTTTGCCATGCTGGGAATACCATTAAAACATCAATGGCACTTAAATCTAAACCTCTTTCTTGTAGTAAAGAAAGCGGGAATGTATAGGTTTGCCATTGGCCTGTAACCGGTGTTACGCCTTCAGTACTATCGCTAAGGGCTACATCGCCTGTATTAGGACCACCATCACCCGCTTCGGCTTTTAATAACCAAGTAGTTGAAGATGTTGGAGGTGTTACTACTTTCATATCAAATGATACACGGCCATTTAAATCAAGCAATAAAGAAGCGTCAAATGGCGACGATGACCCTGCAAAGCCATCAGGGAAATGACCGCCACGGGTAGAAAAACCAAGCACAGTCCCGTTATTATCGTTAATGTTAAACTTAATTACGTCGCCTTTGTCAGCATCGGTAATGGTTTCTGGTGTGGTTCCGCCACAACAATCCCAAGCGATCCAGTTTTCGTTTAATGTGCCATTAAATATATCAAGGTTTCTTGCAACACCATCACTTGGTGGAGTAGGTACAGGGGCTTTACCTTCAACGAGTGCATCTTCTAGGCTATCGTAACCTGGGCGGACTGTTTCACAGCCTTTACCTGTGGTTGGGTTAGAGGCACATTCATAAACACGAACGTAATCAATCTCAAAGCTTTGACCTTCTGCAAATGCTGCAGCGTCAACGCCTAAGTTATTTACGTTTTCAGGCCAATCACCACCAACGGCATTGTTTAAAATAAGGTAAAAGTCTTTATCAAATGGTGCTGTATCCCAATGCGTTGTTAGCTCGCCGCTACCTTGTTCAAAGTATTCAGCAAACCAACCTTTATGCTTTAAGCCAACAGGTTCATCTTTTGAATTGTAACGAACTTCAGAACGACGTTGTGTGGCGTATAAATAGCCATCTACGTACCAGCGAATTTCGCCTTCTTGCCATTCAATCGCGTAAGTATGAAAATCGTCTGCAGGATTCATCCCTTCAGGGAATGTATACGCTTTACCTGAACTTGAGTTATTTGGCCATTCGCGACCATAATGAAGTGTGCCATGAATATTAGCTTCAACGGTGCCATCTTCAGCAACTGTTTTTAAATTTACCGCTTCTAAAATATCAATTTCGCCAGAGCGCGGCCAAGTACCATATTCTTCATCAGTTGGCATCATCCAAAAAGCTGGCCAGCTACCTTGACCAGAAGGCAACTTTGCACGCATTTCAAAGCGACCATAAGTAAAATCAGCGTTGTAACGGGTGTTTAAACGGGCTGATGTGTATGGTTTTTCTGCGCCTTCTTCAGCAGGTAAGGCGACTATGTTTAGTACACCGTCTTTTATAAAGGCGTTTTCTTCACTGTCGGTGTAACATTGTTTTTCGTTGTTACCACCACCAGCGCAGTTTAATTCAAAGTTCCACTTGTTTGTATCAATGCTTGTGCCATCAAATTCATCACTCCAAACCATTTGCCAATCTGAAACTGGCTGGGCAGGATCTACTTTTTCAAAATTGGATGTTGTTGCAGCATCGCCGCCACAGCCAGCCAAAGTTGCTAATGAGATAGCAGCCAAAAGGCGAGTAATGCGTGTTGTTTCAATGTTCATAACTGAACCCCGTTCAACTGATTATTGTCAGAATATAGTGTATTTGTTGATTTTTCATTTTTGTAAGCGCTTACATTTTTATGTGTGATAAATGTAAGCGCTTACAAATAATATGGGGGATTTTTAACTGGGTCAAGAATTTGTTTAAATAATTTACAATTGATTTACTTTTAACAGGGTGTTTTTGTTAACAGGAACGGTTAAACGCCCAAGTAATGTTATAAATAAAGGTTTAAAAGGTGTACATGGGCGTTTTCATTAGCCGTATTGCTATTTTTTAAATGGCATTATTAACAATTGCCACAAGGATGAATTTTGTTCGGGGTTTGGGTATTGGCTCAAACCAAGTGCAATACGTTTATCATGCTGGCTTGCCTGTGATTTATAGCTGCCAAAAAGTCTATCCCACCAAGTTACACTAAACCCAAAGTTACTGTTTGTTTCTTCGGGGTTTTGGCTGTGATGTATGCGGTGCAGCGCTTGGGTGATAAGGATGAGGCGCAGTGGTTTTTCTATTGCGTTTGGCAAGCGAATATTTGCGTGGTTAAACAGTGCTAACCCATTGAGTGTTATTTCAAATATAAGTACTGCAATGGCGGGCACGCCAAGAGCAGTTATGGCGGCAAGCTTTATCAATATGCTAATACCTATTTCAATAGGGTGAAAGCGCAGCCCAGTGCTTGTATCTACGTGCGCATCAGCATGGTGAACACGGTGTAAACGCCATAAAACTGGAATTTTATGAAATAACCTGTGTTGCCAATAAATCAGTACATCTAGCAACAGCAGGCTAAGTATAATTGCTACTGAAAGAGGCATAGTTAGTTGATTAAACACACCGATACTATGTTCTTGGTTATAAAGCGCGGCGGCGGTTAACCCTAAAGGAACCGCTAACCGAGCAATCACTGAAGAGGTAAATACAAGACCAAAATTCGCAACCCAACGTTTAGTGGCTTTTATGGGTGATTGCCGTGCAGGGGCTTGCCACTCAAGCAGCATCATTATGACTAAAATACTTATAAAACATCCAAGCCGCCACCATAATTCGTTATCCATTGATAGCCTCCGTTTTACTGATATTAGCTTCTTGTTGTTTTAATGTGTGATAACCGCCATAAATACGGGTGAAAATCGTTATGGCGCAAGCTGCAGCAAATAAGCTGGCCATTATGGCAAAGTGCTGCGGCCAAACACAAAAGGCAACAAATAAGGCAATGGTTTCTGTGCCTTCGGTTAAGCCATTTAAGTAGTAAAAACTTTTATATTTAAATTGTGGTTTGTCGAGTTTAAATTTTTCAGCGGCAATCGCAAAGGCCAAAAAGCTGGAACCGGTACCTATAAAAGTAGCCAGTAAAATAGCACCTGCAATGGCATTTTGTGCTGGATTAGCCAAAATAAAGCCCAGTGGAATCGCTGCGTAAAATAAAAAGTCGAGAGTAATATCTAAAAACCCACCCGCGCTAGAACTTTGATTAGCATAGCGGGCTAATGCGCCATCCAGTCCATCTAAAATTCTATTCAACGCAATGGCGATTAATGCGCCATACCACATTTCAAAGGCAAGTAAAGGCACGGCAAACATACCCACTAAAAAACCAAAAACAGTGAGTTGATTAGCTGTAATGCCGCTTTTATTAATGAGCATAACAACCGGTGTTAGTAGTGGCTTTATAATGGGGGTAACAAATTTATCTAACATACGTATTGCCTTGAATATGAGTCAGGTTTTAAGCATCAGTGCCTAAAGTAATCACTTTGCCAGCTGTTGCCTCCGCGTCACTGTGGTCGTGCGTAACCATAATGGCAGGCAATTTATGCTCGCGTATTTGACTAAACACCAGTTCGCGGGTATCAACACGCAATTGGGTGTCGAGTTTACTAAAAGCCTCGTCGAGTAAAATAGCTTTAGGTTCGCTGAGCAACATGCGTAGCAGTGCAACACGCGCTTGCTGCCCACCAGATAGACTGTCGGGATGGCGGGCTGCCAATCCTGTTAAGCCAACTTGTTCTAGGGCGTGGTCTATTTTTTCAAGACGCTGCTTTTTATTGCCTTTGGGCATAGCAAAGGCAATATTTCCTGCCACTGTTAAATGCGAAAACAATAAAGCGTCTTGGTAGAGCACCCCAATATGGCGTAAATGCGGGGGGGTGTTATCTATATTTTGATCATTTAGCCATACTTCGCCTTGTGCCCTAAAGTCTTTGGGCAAACAGCCTGTAAGCCAATTTAATAAGCTTGACTTGCCACTGCCCGATGGCCCCATAATGGTGAGTATTTCGCCGCCATTTACTTGCTCGTTTAAGCTTAGTAACAGCTCGCCTTGACGGTAAAGCTGACAATCTTTGATGTGTAATGATGACTGCATTAAATAGCCTTAATGGTTTTATAGTTAAGCGCGCGCTTTAAAAAAGTATTTAGGTAACACCCATGCCACACCAAAACCAATTAACGGTAATGCCATTTGTAAAATGGCGTAAACTGCACTGGTGCGTCTGCTTGCGCCATTAGCAAGGGTTACGGCTTCGGTGGTAATGGTACTTATACGCCCGCCACTGGCTAAAAGTGTAGATAAATATTGGCCAAAACTAATCGCCAGTCCAAGCGCTATCGCGATTAAAATAGGGGCGAATAGTTGTGGCAATTTAACCTGTAAAAACACCTTGCAGGGACTTGCCCCCAAGCTTGCGGCAACGCGCGCTAATCGAGGGTCTAAACGCCTGTAACTATCGGCAATAGATAAAAAAACATACGGTAAAACAAATAAAACGTGCACAAATATCACATTAAAAAAGGCATGCTGGCTATTGAGCAGTTGTTGTAACCACACAATACCAAATAAAAACGCAATACTGGGCACTAATAAAGGAAGATAAATAATTAACTGTGTCCATTTCGACATGGGTTTCGTGTTTAACTGCTCGGCTTCTAAGCACAGCAATACCATAGTGATAGCAAACAGCGTACTTATTACCCCTATTATTAAGGTATTAAACAAGGGAGTATGTATTTGTGTAAATGCATGTTGAAAATGCAGAAATACCACGCTTGAGGGCACGGTATCCGGAAAACGCCAATAGCCCGCTATTGACCACATCACTAACCCAATTAGCGCAGCAACAATAAAAATTAAAATTAGACTCGTGAAAACATGAGTAAATGTGCAGATCAATTGATGTGCATACTGGCGGCGGCCATTAATAAGTGATTGCTTAAAAACTAGAGCAATGATTTTTTCAAGCAATAGCCACGTTAAGAGTAGTCCAACAGTGACCGCTAATTGTAACAGGGCACCCGCCGAGGCTTTTATTCGCAGGTTTAAATCTAAATCGTTAAACCAGTGCATTATAGCAACGGCTAAAGTGGGAGGGGTATTTGGGCCAAGAATGAGTGGCATTTCAACGCTGGCGCTGGCATAAGCAAGTACTGCAAAAATAGGTAAACGTAACAGTGGGTATAAACTGGGTAGCACCACTTTAAAAAACGCCACCATAGGGTAATAACCTAAATTAACCGCAATTTGATGCTGTTTGCGTAGCTTTTTGCCAAGTTCGGGTTGCGCCAAAACACCCAATGCAATCAGTAGTAAAAAAGGTAACTCTTTAAGCACAAGCCCAATAATAATGCTCCAGCCAAAAGCGTCGTAAGGTAACGCGCCTTCTGGCGCTAATTGCCAGCCAGTTAACCATGGAGAAAATAAACGAGTAAATAACCCCGATGGCGTAATTAAAAAACTCACCGCAATCGCCGCAGCGGCATGCGGAATAACCAATATTGGACTTAAAATATATTCAATGCGTTTAAGCCACGCACTATTAAAAAACGCGCCAAGCATAATGATCATCAGCATAAACGCGATTAAGGTACTAATAAGCCCTGTTCGTATGCTCAGCTCTACCATGTGTGTCAATCCAGGTGTTTGCCATAATGCGTTAAATCCTGCTAAGCCAATATTTGTTTCATTGAGTGCCGGCGCCCAACCAAAGGCAGGTAAAAGCACGCCGATTACCCCCCCTAAAACGGGTAAAGTAAGCAATGCAACCAAACAGTAAGGACTTATTTTGACCAAAAAGGTAAATAGGCTATTTAAAGTGGGTACTTTATTCATTGACTTACCCCATAGCGCGTTTGCCAACCTTGCATTATGGCATTAACCCAACTTGGGTGAGGCTCACTGAGTGTGCGTTTTATGCTATTAAAGGGCAGCGCACTTGGGTGCGGTTGTGTGGTTTTAAATAAGGCTTGTTGCTGGGTATTTAGCATTGATTGGATCAACACGGTTTTATCGCCCCAAATAGTGGGCTTTTGTTTATGAGCTTGCGCTTGAGGGCTTAATAAAAAATTAGCGACTAACTGTGCGCCTTGTGCATGGCTTGCATTATACGGTATTGCTACAAAGTGGGTGTTACTTAAACTGCCATCATGCATAGCATAACTGCGGGTGCTGGTGGGTAAATCAAAGCGTTGTACTGCAGCGGGCACTTCTGGCGCTGAAAAGGTAAACCCGATACTAAGCTCAGTATCGTCAATTAAGCGGCGCATTTGTGCGCCACTTTGCATAAAATGTTTGCCGCTGCGCCAAAGCGTAGGGTGTAATTTATTTAAAAATACCCACAAAGGGTTGAGCACCTCAGTGGTGTTTTTATCTGTAGCTGGCTGGTTTAGCTGTGCTTTTAATTCATCATCGCTGTTGTTATGTAGTACCACTAAAGCGTATTTTAAAAAGCTCATGCCTAAAAAATCAGGCGGCTTTGGGTAACTAAAACGCCCAGGGTTTTGCGCGCTCCAAGTTAATAACTGATGTAGGGTGGTGGGTAATTGATTCGTTGTGCTGCCATCTATTGCTAGGCTGTCGTAATAAAAAGTGAGCGACGCTTGCCCCCAAGGCGCTTCCATCCCGTTTGTAGGCAAACCAAAATCAAAGTTTACCGCGGGGTTATTATTAGGATCGGTTAATGCAAAATTTGGCAGCGTCTGGGCCCAGTCTTTAAGCAGCAAGTCATGCTTACTCATAGCGGCAAAGTTAGCGCCATTGATCCAAATTAAATCGACACTGCCTTGAACGTGATTATTGGCTGATTTTTCTGCTAATACTCGGCTTACTGCTTCGCTGGTATCGCTTAATTTTACATGCACTAATTCAATATCATATTGCGCTTTGACCTGCTCAGCCACCCATTGAATGTAGGCATTTATTTGCGGATCGCCGCCCCACGCATAAAAATAAACGGGTTGGTTTTTACCTTGGCTTTGGATAGTTTGCCAGCGAGTATCAGAAAAAGAGGCTGCCATGGTTTTAAAGCTAGCAATTAAAACAATGCACAAAGCAATACTCAAAAAACAATATCGGCTGAGTATTTGTATTGGCTTAACGACGTGCATTTAAATTCCAGTTGTAATCTAAAAATTTAATTTTCATGTCATTATTTTGCAGCGCTTCTTGTTGAGCGGGTAGCAGTTTTAATGCATCAGCGTATTGTGCTAAAAACGGGTGTAATGTGTTTGCTCCTTTAAAGCCTTGTTCAAAATCACCGCCGTACCATTTAAAAATAGACGATACATTTAAAGTATTGCCTGTTGCCATGTTGCGGGTGTTGTCTGACAAAAAACGAACAGTTTGCTGGTGTAATTGCTCTTCTAGTTTATCTGCCGAGTAGGCTTCTTCACGAAGTACAGGGCAACCAATACTGGCGCAGTTTACTGCAAAGTGAATACGCGGGTCGTTGTATTTACCACTACCACGAATTAATTCATGCTCTATATCATCAAGGCTGCGTGTTTTACCTAGCAGCGAAATAAACTCTTTGCTCCACGGTGAACTAAAAAAGCTACCTAACTCTTTGATTGATTCAATATTAGGGTACTGCGTTAATATTAGTTCAACGGTAAAGGCATTATAGGCATTAATTAAAAACGCCAACTGTTTGTGTTTACCCCACGTGTTAAATTCACCTGGTGTGATGGCTGTTAACGTATTTAAATATGCTTTTAATTGGGTATGCTCGTGTTTAATTGCAGCGTAATCAACCTCAGTGCTGTGCCCATGATTAATAGCGACAACATGTTTAGTTAATAGCGTGTTCCAACTATCGTGCAGGTTTTGTGCACTACTTTTAAACGCCGTGACCAGTAGTGCACTTAAAACTAAAAACTTCAATAACGTATACAAAGGCTTAACCTCGGCGCCATGCATGGTATTTTTCAAGCATGTTTAAAACAGTTTGTGGAGCATGGTTACGCTTCCATTCACCAGCGGCATATTTGTTGCCTTCTGCCCATGTTGGGTAGCTGTGAATTGTGCCTAGAATTTTATTAAGGCCAAGGCCGTGTTTCATGGCTAAAACAAATTCAGCAATTAAATCGCCTGCATGCTCAGAAACCACAGTAACTCCGAGTATTTTGTCTTTTCCTTTAGGGGTGATCACCTTAATAAAGCCATTATTGGCGCTCTCAGTAATGGCGCGGTCTAACTCTTCAAACTCAAAGCGGGTGATTTCATAGTCTATGCCTTTATCAATTGCTTCTTGCTCGTTTAGGCCTACGCGCGCGACTTCTGGATCAATGAAGGTGGTCCATGGAATCACACGGTAATCTACTTTAAACTTTTTAAAGTGGCCAAATAAGCCATTAACCGCCGTGTACCACCCCTGATGAGCCGCAACGTGAGTAAACTGGTACGGGCCTACAATATCGCCTGCGGCAAAAATATTAGGGTAGAGTGTTTCTAAGTAGTCGTTAGTTACTATGGTGCGATTAGTTTCTATACCAAGCTCTTCAAGGCCATAGCCTTTGAGGCGTGCGCTTCGGCCAACCGCACACAGTAGCTCATCATATTCAATATCAATTTCGGTGTCGTTGTGTTTCACCACGAGGTACTTTTTACCCTCGCGTGCTTCACAGCGCAGCGCTTGGTGTGAGGTTAAAATATTAACGCCACTATCGGCCAGTGATTGGTGTGCAAAAGCTGACACTTCAACATCTTCTTTGATCATAACGCGCTGAGTCATTTCAACTTGCGTCACACTTGAGCCTAAACGGGCAAAGCTTTGTGCAAGCTCACAACCAATCGGGCCCCCACCTAAAACAACAAGTTTTTTGGGCGCTTCGTCGAGCTCGGCAAATTTGCTCCATAAAGTATCGCTGGTAACGTAACCGGTTTCTTCAATACCTGGCAGTGGCGGTACAAACGGGCGAGCACCTGTGGCAATAACAAGTGTGCGAGCGGTAAGAGTTTGCGTGCTGCCATCGTTAAGTTTAATTTCTACTGTCCACGGGTCAATCAATTTTCCATAGCCTTTTAAAACCTCCACACCTAAATTTGTGTAGCGCTCTACGCTGTCGTGCGGGGCTATATCAGCAATGACTTGATGTACACGTGCCATTATTTTTTTAAAGGAAAAATGCGGTGTAGTGTTTTCAAGGCCATAGTTTTCACCATGGCGCATTTGCTGTGCTATTTTTGCACTTTTAATAATCGCTTTACTAGGCACACAGCCAGTGTTTAAGCAGTCACCACCCATTTCGCCGGCTTCAATTAAAGTGACTTTGGCTTTTACTGCGGCGGCAATATAGCTGGTAACTAAGCCGCCTGCACCCGCGCCAATAACAATCATGTTACGGTCGAATTTTTTAGGTTTAGTGTAATTTTTATAAACTCGTCGCTTTTTAAACACATTTAAAATCGCTTTCGCAATCAGTGGGAATACACCTAATAGAGCAAATGACAGAATTAAACCTAGTGACAAAATGCCCGATAAACGCTCAATTTGTGCAAGTTGAGTACCGGCATTCACAAACACAAAGGTGCCTGCCAACATACCAATTTGGCTCACCCAATAAAAAGTCCACGACTTAATAGCGGTTAAGCCCATTAATAGGTTAATTAAAAAGAACGGAAATACCGGCACTAAACGCAAAGTAAAAAGGTAAAAAGCGCCTTCTTTATCTACGCCTTTATCGATAGCAGCTAGACGCTCAGGAAACCGTTTTTTAATGGTGTCGCGTAATAAATAGCGTGACACTAAAAAGGCAAGGGTAGCACCAATCGTTGAGGCAAACGACGCCACCAGTAAGCCTTCTACTAAGCCAAATAATGCGCCTGCGGCCAATGTTAAAATAGCTGCGCCAGGTAAAGAGAGAGCCGTTACTACCACATAGAGTAAAAAGAACCCGCCAATAACTAACAACGGCGATTGCGCTTTGTATTGGTTAAACTGATCCATCGACCCTTTTAAGCCATCGAGTGTAAGCAACTGGTGCAAATTAAAATGAAAGAACATGCCAATACCGGCTGCTG
The DNA here is from genome assembly GCF_030407915.1 of Pseudoalteromonas sp. APC 3250. Taxonomy (NCBI): domain Bacteria; kingdom Pseudomonadati; phylum Pseudomonadota; class Gammaproteobacteria; order Alteromonadales; family Pseudoalteromonadaceae; genus Pseudoalteromonas; species Pseudoalteromonas sp. APC 3250. The sequence continues at coordinate 96,047 of NZ_JASDCM010000002.1, read as the reverse complement.
CAATCAATACTAACAATAGTTTTTTAATCATATTATCTCTTGGGCTTAAAAGTTATGCGTTAGGGTAAGCTTGGCGTTTATTGGTAATTCAGGGAATGCTAATGTTGCGCCAAAATAGCCGCCTTCAAACACTGGACGCCAGTTATCTTGATTTGTGACGTTGTTCACATCTAATCGCAACTTAGTGCTAGGCGTAAACGCGTAGCTGGTATTGACGTTTAGCGTGTATTGGTCACGAATTTTCACTGTTTGTAAAAAATCTAGCGGGTAACTCTTTGCATATAAAGCTGAAAAACCTGCCTGCCATTTCTCATTAATTGAATAACTACCATTAACGCTTAACGATTGCTCAGGAATACCTTGTACTTGGCTATTTGAAGGGGCAAACGCTGTATAACTTGGCGCGCCTATACCATTACCGGCAATAATATCTGGGCGTGAGTTATCAAACGCATCAGCAATTTGCGCCGAGTCTTGGCCAGTCGCAGAGTTATCATAGCGCGCGTCAATATAGCTATAACCTGCACTTAACCAATATGGGTAAGCGTCGTAAAATACTTGGCCTTCAAAACCTGAGGTACGAATACCGGTATTGCTGCCATCGCGGTTGCGTAAACTACGGCGCTGGCTAAATAGGGCGGCATCAGCATACCAATCGCTGTTAGTAGGCGCATATTTTAAGCCAAATTCTACCAGCGTGTTTTCGGTTGCAAAGTTTTGCGCACTAATCGTGTTGTCACCACCTAAGGTGTTACCACCGGCCATACTATTTGAAGTCGCTTCGTTGTAACTTGCTGCGCCGTAACTTGTAAAATCAGTATTGAGCTTGTAATTAAAACTGATTTGGCCAGATTGCAGCGTGTCGTTAATGCTATCACTGGCTGCTGTTTGTCCTTGTGGCGCTATGGGATCGTGTGCTTCTACATCATAATAATCAAGGCGGTAACCCACACTGGTACGCAGTTTATTTGTCCACTGTGAGTCTTGTTGTATAGCAAAGCCAGTTTGCCAAGAACGCGAGTCGGTGGTGTCTGATAAGTTAAAATCACCACTGCCATCACCGTTTATATCGTATTGACCACCTGGAGATACAAATACACCGGGGCGCAGCTCAACTAAGCGTGCTTTTTGCGCATCGGTTAATGGAATACGACGGTTTGAAAGTGGACCCGTTAAATCAATTGGCGTGTCGGCCTCGGTGGTAAATTGGCTGTAGCCAAGTACTTTGTTGTAGCGTACATCAAAGGCTAAGATAGTTTGCTGTTCATTATTCCATTGATACGTTAGTTCAGTGCGGTTTTGTGCGGTATCGGCACCATCTATAATTTCAACAAAACTGTTTTGAGCCACTTCATCACGTTTTAAGTGCTGAAAATAACTAATATTTTTAAGCGACGCTTTATCTGAAAGCTCGCGCTTATAAATACTGTGTAGTAGGTAAGTAGTGGCTTCGTTTTGGTTATCAGGGTCGGTAAGTACGGTGCTGCGATCAATGTTAACTAACCCTGTAGGAGATACAATTGAACCCGCTGCGGGTACTGTGCTGCCGTTTGCTTGAACGCCTTGGCCGGTAATGTAAAGACCATGGTCGATGAGTGCTTGAGTAGGGCGGTTAATACCGGCGTTGTCGGTAAACTCAACCTGATATAGCTCAAAGTTAATATCCCAGCTGCTTTTATCATCAGGCAATACTCGCAGTGCTGCAAAAAGACTGTCACTTTTAGTCCCTGAGTAATCGTAGTAGCTTCCATGATCAAGGTGTTCATAACTCACACGAAAACCAATTTTGTCTTTTACAATCGGTGCGGTGTAATCAAGCTGAGCGGTGTATTGATCCCAACGACCCGCAGAGAGCTTCGCTTTACCTTTGTGTTCTTCAGTGGAGGCTTGCTTAGAGTGTAAATTTACAAAACCACCATTGCGCTGGCTTGAACCAAACAATACTGGAGGAGCGCCTTTAACTACATCTATTTGTTCTACCGCGTTAAATGATAACGGCACACCAAAGCCGTTATTACCTGCTTGGCGACGAGTTCCATCTTGAAAAAGCTCACCTAATTGGCCACGAATAGTGGGTAAGCTTGGTGCACCAAAGCCACTGGCGGCATACGTATTAGGGCTCACAGCAAGTACATCTTGCAAGGTGGTAATGTTAAGTTGTTCTATTAGCTCTTTTGAAATAGGCGTGACTGAACGTGCTATATCTTGCAGTGCTAAATTATCGCCAAAGGGGCCATTTATGGTTGCATCTTTAACAGAAAGTCCTTGAGAATTTAAACTTTGGCCCGCTACTTCAATACGCTCTATGGCATTTTCTGTTACAGGCTTTGTTGTAGCAAAAGCAATAGCGGGTGTATTTAATAAAGCGGCTATAGATACGGCCAAGGATGAATATTTCAAACGTTTTCTCTCTGTAATTGTATGTTGATGGTTATAAAAGACCGAAAGGCTTAAAAATAACTTTCAGCAATTTAACAATATTGTTATTTATTAAAATATTAAAAATAGCTGCTTTGTTAATCGATTTATTAAACAAGCTTAACAGCTATTTACAATTATTATGAAATAAAAGGGAGTTTGTACGGTCTTTATTGCTTATTAGTTTATTTATATCTTTTTTAAGGAAATTTTATGACAGGTTCAATGAATACTGATGTACAAAATCGTTTGCAGTGGTCTTTATTATCGCTTCGGTGTGGGGTGTTTATAGTGATGGTAATGTGGACGCTAGATAAATTTGTAAATCCGGGGCATAGCGCCCGAATTTTTGAACACTTTTATGGGATCAGTGGCTCTACCGATACTATTGCTTATATTTTAGGTGCACTGCAATTATTGCTAGTAATAGCATTTTTGGTCGGTATTAAAAAACGTATTACTTACGGTGCTATTTTTATAATGCATGGTTTATCTACGCTTTCTTCATATAATCAATACATTGATGGCTTTAATAATTTACTGTTTTTTGCGGCATGGCCGATGTGGGCTGCGTGTTTTGCGCTTTATTTATTACGCGATCAAGACGTAAAATTTACGATTAAATAATAAAGGCAAAAAAAATGGTTATAAGCGTTAGCCTATAACCAATAAAGTACACAGGGAGTGTAGGAAGTTCTGTTGTACACAGTAAACGGTTAGTTACCCATTTACTGTGTGTCATCAAAAGCGCTTATTGGCGCTTTTAATCAAATAAAGTGGACTGTAATAAATACTTGTTTTCATAAAAGCAAAGCTAATGCCAACTTTTAATGCATTGAAATATATAGCTATTTATTGTTTATAAGTAGAAGCTTTGCATAATGCAGGTAAATTTTTCTATATTGCAACGGTAAAGGTTACCGACTTTGCAATATAAAAAAATGGCAAGGCTTTTTAAAACAGAGAGGAGTTTTAGTATCGCTGATTTAAAAATCAGCGGCTACTTCAAATTCTAAACGTTGATGAGAAATAGGGTGGGTGAAGGCTAAATACTCGGCATGTAAATGTAAGCGCTCTGCCTCTTCACCATAATGAGTATCGCCAACTATCGGGGTATTTAAACCTAATTGATGAGCGCAATGCACCCGTAACTGATGTGTGCGCCCTGTTTTAGGGTATAACTGCAGTCGGGTGGTGTTGTTTTTGCGCTCCAGTACATGCCATGTTGTTAACGACGGTTTACCGGTTTTATAACACACCATTTGGCGTGGTTTATCATCAAAGTCGAGCACAAGGGGTAAATCAATCACTCCGCTATTCTCAGTGATATTGCCCGCCACTAAAGCAACGTAACGCTTTTCAATTGTGCGTTCAATAAACTGTTTTTGCAGCGCTTTATGCGCGCGCTTATTAAGCGCAATAATTAACAGCCCTGAGGTCGACATATCTAACCGGTGCACAATAAGTGGGCCAGAAGCCGCGGGGAACTGAGTTTTAATACGCATGTACACTGAGTCATCAATATTAATCCCTGGCACCGATAAAAATTCAGCGGGTTTGTTTATTACCAGTAAATCATCGTCTTGATAAACAATAGTTAAGTTTTTTCCTTTTGCAGGGTTTGTTAGTAATGGATTTTCTTCAACATTTAAGCCTTTTAGCATATGACCTAAAATGGGTTGGCATTTGCTATAACACGATGGGTAATAATGTAAGTGATGCCTAATTGCTGATTTAGGCGGTGCACCCCACCAAAATTCGGCCATAGCCACTGGTTTTAAATGGTGCTTGTATGCATATTGTAATAATTTAGGGGCGGCGCAATCCCCCGCTCCCGAAGGCGGCGTGTGCTCAGGAAGTTTGGCAAAAATAGCATTCAGATCGGTCACTTCACCGTGTGCATTTAAAAATTGGTATTGAGCAAATAATTTCTTTTGTAGGTTTTTTGAGAGTGTTTTGCGGCGCTTTTTTAATCCGTTAATTTCACCCAGCATAGCTGCTTGGGTTTGCTCAAGCGCTGTAATTTGCGTTTGCCAGTCTTGCTTTAATGCCTGCAGTTGTTTTTTCTCAACAATACTCTGCCCAGCTAAGGTTGTTTTAAGCTGTTCAAAGTCATCGGCATTGAGTTGCTCTTGGCCAGTTTGGCGTTGCTCTTTTCGCTGTTTGCGGGTCACTTGCATGGCTTGTTGTTTGGCTACAAGTTGCTGTTCATAATTTTTACGTGCTGTAGCTAATTGCTGCTCAATGGCTTGATAATCTTCACTGTTTTCTAATGCCGTAATTTGCGCATTAATGGCGTTAATGATTTGGCTTTGCTGACTAAATACAGCATCGTCTATGTGTTTAAGTGCCACATTAGGTGCAAAATTCAATTGCTCATCTATGCCCGCTATTTGCCCCGAATAGGCGCTAATAAACCCCAGTTGTTGCGCCTGATTTTGAACGACGAGCACACCAAACATTTTACCCGCATCAATATCATCCGTATCTAAAATAGCCTTATCTAGCTTTTTTAATTGCTGTTGTAATTGCTGTGCAGCGGCAACGGCCAAAGGGTGCGGTTTATAATAAAATGGAAATGTAAACTGCTCAGGCAGAGTAAGGGAATCGACGTTTTGATCAAAAACGGTAAAGCAGCTAGCAGGGTTTGACATGGCAGTAAAATTAGCAGTTAACAAAATAATTGCCAAGAGTTTAACATAAGCTGTGCTATGTCACTAAGGATGCGTGCTCGCCAATTTAGACCTATAAAAAAGGCCTACATTTTTATGTTGGCCTTTTAAAATTAAACGCGTTCGTAAGTGCTTATTTATTTGCGTCTTTGACTTCTTTTAACTTAGCAGCATGGTCAATTTCAAACGCTGGCATCTCTTTTTTGCCTTCCATTAAATAGTTGTCCATCCAGCGCATTAAACGCAAGCTGTAGTCGTATTGCGCTGCCACTTTACGGTTACCATGACCTTCACCTGGGTAATAAACAAGACGTACATCCTTACCTTGCACTTTCATGTAGCGGTAAAGCTCCATAGATTGTGCAGGGTGAACGCGAGGGTCGTCTTTACCGTGCATAATAAGCAGAGGTGTTTCAGATTGGCCTGCCCAGTAAATAGGGCTGCGTTCTAAGTACCACTGCCATTTATCCCATGGGTATGAACGCGCATGAACTAGGTTCATTTCGTTAGAAATATCAGTAGTACCAAATTTAGACAGTTGGTTGGTGACACCCACAAACATAACGCTTGCAGCAAAGTGTTTGGTTAGTTTTGTTGCGCCCCACGCCGATGCATAACCACCGTAAGATCCCCCAGTAATACCAACACGTTTAGTGTCTACTAAACCCATATCAACAAGGTGATTTTTAAAATCAACTAAATCGTCAAACTCTTTACCTGCGTAATCGTTTTGGCCTAATTTTGAGTAATCTACGCCTTTACCTGTAGAGCCTCGGTAGTTGGGATAAAACACCGCATAGCCACGTGCTGCACCCATTTGACCTGGGCGTGAGTAGTTAGTGACCCAGCCGTCTTTATCATGGCTTTCAGGGCCACCGTGTACCGACATAATCAGTGGGTAGCGTGTGCCTTTTTCATAATCTAATGGGTAAACGAGCACGCCATCAAGCTCAACGCCGTCGCGTGCTTTAAGGGTAATGGTTTCTTGCTTGGCAAAGCGTTTATCATTTAACCAGCTATTTGAATCGGTTAAACGTGTTGCTTTATTACTGCGCACAATAAACACTTCGTTAGGGTGTTTTGCGGTATTACCACGAAGTGCGAGTGTTTTATCTGAATCTGAAACACTTAATTGTGAGGCAATAAATTCACCTTCGTTGACTAATTTTTTGTATTTATTAGAGCCCGTTTTAATGCTCGCTACAAAACTTTGCGTGCCTACATTGGCAATAAAGTTAAGTGTATTACGCTTATGCGACCATTCAAAATCAACAACGTGCCCCATAAAGTCAGGTAACCATTCAGTGATTTCAGCGGTTTTAGTGTCAGCAATAAATAAGCGGCCTGTTGCAGGGTCGTGCTTATCTTCTGCACCTAAAATAGCAATGTATTTACCATCATGCGACAGTTCTGCATCACCTAGCTTGCCTTCAGTTTTAAACGATAAGGTTACTTTATTGCTAGCAATATCAAACAAATGCCATATAGATTTTGTGTATTTATCATCAATTAATGCGGTAGGTTGAGTTTTAACCAGTAGTTTTTCGCCATTAGCTGCCCAGTTAACATCACTCACGTAATTATTAACGTTGAGTGCGGTGGGGGTAAGTGGTTTATCCGCTTTAGCTAAGTCAACAATAAAAAGCTGCTTGTTCTTTAAGCCCATTTCATATACTTCAGCTTTAAAGCCAAGTTTTTTAAGTTCTTTTTCTGACTTGTCTGCTGCAGGCATCGCTAAAATAGCCACCTGTTTGTTGTCTGGGCTTAATTTGTAGCTTGAAATTGATGTGTCTTTTAAAGCAAGAACAGGTTGTGCTTGGCCGCCATCAACAGGTATTTGGTAAAGCGAGGTAAATTTATCGTCTTTTAATTTCGCTAAAAAGTAAATTGTTTTACTGTCGTTTGACCATTCTATGCTTTTAATGTTAACCGAGCCGGTAATAAAAGGACGTTCAACGCCTTTATCATCCACAACATAAAGCTCACTGTAATTACTGCCATTCTCATCAACATATAATGTACGCGGTAACGATCGTGTAAACGCAACGTTGTCGCCATCTGGGCTAACACTGGTTTGGATCACAGATTTAATTTTTGGAATGTCTTCAACAGTGATGGCCGATTGCGCAAATGCAACTGAGCTTGAAAGCCCAATTGCCAGCGCTAAGCTAGTTTTTAGCATTGTTATTTCCTTTGCTTTATAAGATTTACCTCATTATAACAATGTGTAACCAATATACTAAAAAATGCGATTAATCCTCAAAAGAGGACGTTAAGTGAAGTGATTCTTGTGCAATACCGCGCATACATTTATAGACTCTTTTTAGGAGGAAGCGCCACGTTTGCAAAAATAAGTCCTGCCACCAGTGACATAAATATTAAAAACGTTTGCTGCCCAATATGCTCAGCGTAAACAAAGTCTTGACCTTCAATGAGTGAGTTTAAACCTATGTACGTTTTGCTCCCCGGTACCAACACAATTAAGCCTTGCATAGCTACAATGGAAGCAGGGGCATTAGCAACTCGATTAAATAAGTTACTAAATACACCGACAGAAAATGCGCCAACAAAGGTACCCAGCGTGTAATCTAAATACATGGCGGAGCCAATACTGGTGCCGTAGGCTATAAATCCTGAAGCAATAGACCAAGCAGCATGTTTAAACTTAGTTCTAAATATCACAATTAAGCTGCTACATAGTAAAAATATAGCTAACCAAGCTGTCCATTTAGGCAGTGGCTCTGGCTGTACAAAATCAGCTTGGCCAAAAATAGCAAAGCCAATAGCAATACCAATAAATGCACCAAAATAAAGTTTAAACAGCAACATAAACGAGTCCATAACGCGTGCTGTGCCAGATACTAAATGCCGCGCTGCGAGTTCAGCTAAACCAAGTGCCAGTGCTAGGCCTGGAATAAACACAATAATGGCCGACAGAACAATTAAACGAATATTAATATGCGCATCTAAATGAACGCTAATGGCACACGCCAGTACCGCTGAAACAATGGCCACTAAGGGTTCTAACATGTGGGCAACGCGCTTGGAACGTGCCGACCACAGCACAAATAAATAAACAACAAAGGTTAATAAACCAGACCACAGCACGTCATTCCAACTGGTGCCCATAAGCATTGCAAATGCGCCGCCAGAGGTAGCAAAGGCAATACCTGTAATCACTCTATTGTAAGGGTTTGGGGCATCAAAAATGATATCAAGTTGCTGATCAACTTCTTGCAACGTTAATTCACCATTAAGCATTTTATTAACGAGATCATCGGTATCTGCAAGTGAGCCTAAGTCATGATCGCCAGGGTCTACGCGGGCAACATGGGTGTATTCATCTTCGTGGCCATCAGTCCAAATAACAAAGGTAACCGATGTTGGCGACATGACAAACGATGATTTAAGACCGAGGTAAGTCGCCACTTCCATTAAATGGGCTTCTAGGCGATATGCCGGTGTACCGTACTTATGAAGCATTTTGCCCAATTTAACGATAAATTTGCGTTTTTCTGTAAACGTTGCGGTTTTCAAATTTGTTTTGAACCAACTATTAAATAACTAAGCTAAAAATATAGGCAATAATGCTAAAATTGCCCAAGTTTATTTGCGGCGATTTTAAACACAAATCGCCGTCTGTCTAGTCATTTCTCACCGTTATTTTTTATTTTTTTCTGCTATCCATTGCGACATGTATTGTGTGCTGCGCATGGTGTGATGTTTTAGCATTTGACCGGTGAAATTTTTCATTCTGTGTACCGATAAATTTTGGCTTACTAATTGAATTTTTTCGATTAAATTGTGGCTCAACTGCGCTTTATCATAAAGTGTATGAAGTAACTCATTACCAGCTTTTTGTGCAGCTATAAACTCAGCCTGATTGGTATAAATTGAGACAGCAGCGTTTGCAAATTCTTCTGCATTTTGAGTGATAGCCCCAGGCCATGGTAAATGGCTATGCATACCTTCGCTACCTATTGGCGTGGTGACGCTTGGGGTTTGCATGATCATGGCCTCTAAAAGTTTGCCTTTTATGCCAGCACCAAAACGAAGCGGGGCTAAACAAATGCGCGCGCTTTGCATTACTTCATAAGCATCATCTGCCCAGCCTTTAATTAAAAAACCGGTTTTAGGGTTATTAAGTGCGGTGGCTTTAGGTGGCGGGTAAGAGCCATAAATGTGCAGTTCTGCCTGTGGAAGTTGTTTGCGGATAAGCGGCCAAATTTTTTGTAAATACAGTACCGCATCCCAGTTTGGGGCATGCCTAAAATTACCAATAGTCATAAAGTGTTGGCGCTGCTCATACGATTTAGTTTGCTCAGGTAAGGCGCTTAAATCAACCATAAATGGTAAATGATGTAACACACTAGGCTCAACTTTAAACACTTCATTGAGTAGTTCCATCTCATAGCTTGAGATAATTAAGCTTAAGTCACAGCGTAAAATAGCGGCTATTTCACGTTTAGCTATGTCTGATAGTAAATCGCTATGGTTGAATTCACGCTCGCCTTTATGGGCTTCATGGCGGGCATTGCGCAGGCATTGTAAATCTTCGGTGTCTAAAATTTTAAGTGCATTTGGGCAATGCTTATCTACGCGCCAGCCAAATTGTTCTTCCATCATAAAACGGTCGAACATAACAATATCTGGGTTGTAGGCTTTAACGTAATCATCAAAACTATCGCAGTTAAGTGCGATGCTTTGACTGGTGATGCCGTAATCGTTCAGATTTACCATGTGCTCGGTAGGTTGTGCAGGCGTAGCAAATTCAACATCCCAGTTTTGCGATTTAAACGCATTAAGTAACGACATCATGTGCGTACCCGCAGCAGACGAATTGGGCTCTGGCCATACATAGCCAATTACCAGCACTTTTTTCATTGGCTAGATCTCTTATTATTAGGGTCTGTTGACCTTTCAAGGTTAAATTTGCAGCAGTCTGTTTGGTATTTAGGCGAGGCAGAGCCTATGTGGTGTGGTTGTTCCCCACAAATAGGCGATAACGCAGCATCAATACCAAACAGGCGCTGCCCGAAGGGTTTTGCCTAGGGGCTATTTACTCTTTGTTGCTCGGTTTTTACTTAACCCACTAGGTTACAAACCTCGCGCCGCGATTAAACCGCCCCTAGTTTGAACAAATTATAATCCGCAAAGGTCAATAGACCCTAGTTTATTTGCGTGCTTTTTCAGCAGTGTAAATACGCTGCGTTTTATTAAGCCAAAGTACATAACGAAAACGCAGTAGCGATAAGTAAATAGTCGCGTAGTTTAACTTATTCGCCTTACTTAAGCATCATTTAGCTGATTTTATCCTTGCTTAACACTTTATGAACAAGGTAAAACGTGTTTATATAGCGGGTAATATTTAACAATAAAAAAGGATGAAAACATGAATGCTTTTAGGCTATTTATTGCCTTGGTAGGCTGCATTGTTTTATTGCCTGCAAGTTATGCAGAGCAAGGATATCAAACCCCTTCACCGGCGCTTTCGGCACTCGTAGATGCTAAGTTAGCACCAACTAGCTCTTTATCAAATGATGGTCAGTGGCTTGCTCTGTTTGAACGCAAGCGTGTTGTGTCGCTTGATGAGCTGGCCAAAGAAGAATTTAAGCTTGCGGGAATTAAGCTTAATCCTGCTAACTTTTCACGCTCACGGGTAAGTGCAAAGTACAGCGCGTTAGAGCTTAAGCATGTTCAAAGTGGAACAGTAATAAACGTTAATAATTTGCCTCAGGGGATTATTCGCTCGCCGCGTTGGTCAGCAAATAGCGAACATTTAGCGTTTATTGTTGAACAACCGGATAACGCACGGCTATGGGTTTATAGCGTTAAAACCAAACAAGCTAAGCAGTTAAGTGAGCTTGCACTTAATTCAGTATTAACCGCTACGCCTTATCAGTGGTTACCCGATAGCACGGCGATTGTGGCTAATTTAGCAGTAAACTTAGACAAACCAAGATTAACTAATGATACTCAAAGTACAGTGCCGGTTATTCAACAAAGCACTGGCGAAAAAGCCCCAGCAAGGACTTATCAAAACTTATTGACCAGCCCGTTTGATGAAGCACAATTTAAATTTTATGGTCAAGGTCAATTAGCGTATATCACGCTTGATGGTAAAGCACAGCCGATTGGCCGTGCCGGTTTATTTAAATCGTTTTCAATTTCGCCTGATTCAACCAATATTTTAGTCGCGACCATCGACGAGCCATTTTCGTATCAAGTGCCTTACAGCCGTTTTGCAACTACATGGCAAATATGGGGAATGCGTGGGTATGCATTAGTAGAGCTGGCAAAGCAACCCCTTGCCGACAACATTCCACAAGGCTACGACAGTGTACGCACCGGTCGTCGTGATTTTGAATGGCGAGCCGATCAAGGTGCTGAAGTCATATGGGCCGAGGCGCAAGATGGTGGTGATATGAAAACTGAGGTTGAATATCATGACTACCTTTACAGTTTACGAGCGCCATTTAAACGCGACCCTAAATTATTTGCCAAAGTAGAGCGTCGTTTTGCTGGCATACAATGGGGTAATGATAATATTGCTATGCTAAGTGATTGGCGTTTTAGTGACCGACAAGTGCGCACTTATGTAATTCAACCACGTAATGCCGATAGTAACCGCGTGTTATTTTCAGAGCGCAGTTATAACGATGCCTATAAAGATCCAGGGAGTGCAATTTACGAGCGTAACGATTTAGGTGTTAGCGTAATAAAAGTTGTTGGCGGACGTTACATCTACTTACGTGGCGATGGCGCATCTGAGCAAGGAAACATTCCTTTTTTAGATCAGTACGATGTTAAAACGAATAGCACCAAACGTTTATGGCAATCAGCAGCGCCTTATTACGAGCGTGTGCGTGCATTGTTAGATGATGAAGGCACAAAATTCATTACTATTCGTGAGTCTAAATCGCAGCAGCCAAACTTTTTTATTCGCGATTTAGATAAAGGCTCGCTAACACAGCTTACTCAGTTTGAGCATCCTTACCCTGCATTTAAAGGCGTAACCAAAGAGCAACTACGTTATACCCGTGATGACGGTGTTGAGCTTTCAGGTACGCTTTATTTACCACCAGGGTATGACAAAACACAAGGGCCATTACCAGTATTGATGTGGGCATATCCACTTGAATATAAAGATAAAGCAGTTGCATCACAAGTGCGTGAATCAGAATACGAATTTACCTACATAGGTTATTGGGGCCCTATGCCTTACCTTGCGAAAGGGATTGCGGTGTTTGACGATCCTAAAATGCCGATTGTAGGCGTTGATGGTAGTGAGCCAAATGATCACTTTAGAAAACAGCTGGTTTCTAGCGCTAAAGCAGCGGTTGATGTACTGGTTGAAAAGGGCATTGCCGATAAAGATAACATTGCTATTGCAGGGCACTCTTACGGTGCGTTTATGGTGGCTAATTTATTAGCACATAGCGATTTATTTAAGGCAGGTATTGCCCGCAGTGGTGCGTATAACCGCACATTAACGCCGTTTGGTTTTCAGGGTGAAGAACGTGATTTTTGGCAAGCACAAAGTGTGTACGCAAACATGTCGCCGTTTTTCCATGCTGAAAAAATTAACGAACCTATGTTAATGATCCACGGTCAAGAGGACCCTAATTCGGGCACTTTTCCAATGCAAAGTGAGCGTATGTACGCAGCGCTTAAAGGTTTGGGTAAAGAAGCGCGTTTAGTGATGCTTCCTTACGAAGCTCATGGCTACCGTGCCCGTAAAAGCTTATTACATGTACTGTGGGAGCAAGAGCAGTGGCTTGATAAGTACTTGTTTACAGATAAAGAAGCAGATACTGAAACAACTGAAGCGGTTGTAGACGTAAACGCAAATTAATTTGCTTAATGCCGTGAGATTAAAAATATCCTCTCTTAATCTCACGGCACATTGCGCTGAGTTATAGGCTTCGAGTTTCGAGTATCGGGCTTAGAACCTCGGGCTAAGCTCGGTGCTATTAACCCGATCCTCGAAGCCGTTATTTCTACCTTACTGATAGTTGTTTTATCTTTCACCTTTGGCTTTTTTCCTTTACCATTTCATTCATAATTAACACTAATTTATTAACCTATTGCGAGCTTTAAATGATTGATGTAGCTGCACTTGCGGTATTTATTCCTACCTTCTTTTTTGTATCAATTACACCCGGTATGTGTATGACACTGGCCATGACCTTAGGCATGAGTATTGGCGTGCGACGAACTTTATGGATGATGATAGGTGAACTACTCGGTGTAGCAACAGTTGCGGTAGCCGCGGTGCTTGGTGTAGCCAGTGTTATGCTTAATTACCCCAGTGCATTTGATATTTTAAAATGGCTAGGTGGCGCTTATTTAATCTACATTGGCATTAATATGTGGCGTGCAAAAGGAAAAATGTCGGTTGATACGCATAACACAACAGCCGTGAGCCGATATTCATTATTTTCACAGGGGTTTGTAACCGCCATTGCCAATCCAAAGGGATGGGCGTTTATGATTTCCTTATTACCTCCTTTTATTAACGTGCAATACAGTGTTGCGCCGCAATTAGCGGTGCTGGTGGCCATTATTTTGCTCTCAGAGTTTATCTGTATGATGATTTACGCAACAGGTGGTAAAAGCCTGCGGTTATTTTTAACTAAAGGCAATAACATCAAGTGGATGAACCGAATTGCGGGGAGTTTAATGGTGCTAGTAGGAGTTTGGTTAGCTTTGGGTTAAAAAAGAGCCCGAGGCTCTTTTTTATTTTGAGCATACAAAACTGCTAACCTTTTAATCTGAGTATGCGTGACTTTACAGCGCTATTCAAAAACGGCGCAGTACGGCTTTTAGTAGATTGCGCAACCTCTTCAGGTTTACCTTGTGCAACTATTACCCCGCCTTCGTCGCCGGCTCCTGGGCCAATATCAATAACCCAATCACTGTTACTGGCTACTTGCATATCGTGCTCAACCATAATGACGGTGTTGCCCGCATCAACTAAGCCATTTAACTGCGCCATTAGCATTGCTACATCTTTAGGGTGCAGGCCAGTGGTTGGCTCATCTAAAATATAAAGCGTATCGCCACGCTGTGTACGCTGTAACTCGGTGGCAAGTTTAATGCGCTGGGCTTCACCGCCCGAAAGCTCAGTAGCAGGTTGGCCTAAACGTAAATAGCCAAGGCCCACTTGTAGCAGCGCATTTAGCGCACGTAAAATGGCGGGTTCATCGGCAAAAAAGGTATGCGCAGACTCAACAGTTAAATTAAGTACATCGGCAATGGTTTTATCTTTATAGGTAATTTCGAGTGTTTTTTGGTTGTAGCGCTTGGCGTTACACACAGGGCAGGGCGAATACACGCTAGGCAAAAATAACAGCTCCACGCTTACAAAGCCTACGCCTTCGCAATTTTCACAGCGACCTTTTTTAACATTAAACGAAAAACGACCGGCATCGTACTTACGCGCTTTTGCCTCTTTGGTATTGGCAAACAGTTTACGTACGTGATCGAATAAGCCCGTGTAAGTTGCAAGGTTTGAACGAGGTGTGCGGCCAATGGCTTTTTGATCAACCGTTACCAGGCGCTTTATGTGTTCACTGCCGTGAGTTATTTGCCCGCCGGTTGTTATATCAATCTCTTGCTCGAGTAGCTCGGCTTCATCGGTAGGTACTTGTGGCTGCGATTTTTGCCCTAGTGCATCGTAAACCAATTCAACAAGTGCTTGGCTTACTAAGCTTGATTTACCTGAGCCTGATACCCCTGTAACACTTGTAATAACCCCAAGCGGAAATTCTACATTAAGTTTTTGTAAGTTATTACGCTCAACATTTTTAAGCGTTAGCCATGCTTTTGCTGGGCGTTGTTTACGTTGTATGTGAGTTTGTTGCGCTTCGATATTTTTAAATAAATACTGGCTCGTGTGTGAGCTGCTAATTTGCTTTAAGCCTTCAACTGGGCCGCTATAAACAATATTACCGCCATGGGAGCCCGCATTTGGCCCTACATCGACCACCCAATCAGCATGGCGAATAACACTTACGTCGTGCTCAACCACAAACACTGAGTTACCAGCGGCTATTAGCTCATCTAATGCCGCTAACAAGGCTTGTGTATCGGCAGGGTGTAAGCCTGCAGAGGGTTCGTCTAGCACATACACTACACCAAATAATTTTGAGCGAATTTGTGTTGCAAGCCTTAAGCGTTGTAATTCACCTGGCGATAACGATGGGGTGGTGCGTTCAAGCGATAAATACCCTAAACCAAGTTTGGTAAGTGCTTCAACGCGTTTAAGAATGTCGCCCGCTATACGCTTTGCAACTATGGCTTTTTCGGGGTTTGCAGCGTTACTTTTAGCGGGATTATTAGCAGCAAACCTTAGCTTATCTGCCAGCTCATTGAGTGTTAGCTGCGAAATTTCGCCTATATCAAGACCAGCTACTTTAACCGATAACGACTCTTTTTTGAGTTTTTTTCCTTCGCACTGCGGGCACTGTGATATTTGCATATACTGCGATACGCGCTTTTTAGTACGTGGGCTTTGAGTGCTCGCAAACGACTGTAAAACAAAACGTTTAGCACTTGTAAATGTACCCATGTAGCTAGGGCTTTCTTCATTTTTAATTGCCGCTTGTGTTTGCTCAAGTGTGTACTCAGGAAACACGGGCACTGTAGGTGTTTCGTCTGTAAATAAAATCCAATCACGGGCTTTTTTAGGCAGGGTATTCCACGGTTTATTAATATCGTAGCCTAAAGAGGTAAGAATACGGCTTAGGTTTTTACCTTGCCAAGCAGGCGGCCATGCTGCAATGGCGCGCTCTTTAATTGATTTAGTGGGATCGGGCACTAGTAGCTCTTCGGTGACGTTAAAAACGCGGCCAATACCATGGCACTCTGGGCAGGCGCCTTGTGGCGTATTGGGCGAAAACGCATCGGCGTAAAGTATGCCTTGCCCTTTGGGGTATTCGCCTGCGCGTGAGTAGAGCATTCGCAGCGCGTTAGATATAGTGGTTACACTACCCACCGATGAACGTACCGAGGGTGCACCACGCTGCTGCAGTGCGACCGCTGGTGGCAGGCCTTCGATCGAATCTACATCAGGCTCGTCTACCTGATCAATTAATCTGCGTGCATAAGGTGAAACCGAGTCAAGATAACGATGTTGCGATTCGGCAAATAATGTTCCAAAGGCGAGCGATGATTTACCCGAGCCCGATATACCGGTAAACACCACAAGTGAATTACGGGGCAGGTTTACATCCACATCTTTTAAGTTATGAACACGTGCGCCTCTTACTTGAATGCTGTGCTCTGGGTTTAATAAAGCCGATTGTATCTTATTAACCTCATGTGACTTTTTAGGTGTGGTTGCCATGTAATGTATACTCCTGTGTAATAATCCTGTGTTTATTAATGTTCTGTAAAGTATTAATAATAATGCAGTCTTACTGAATGAGCGCTTAGCTATATGCTTGTTTTGCGTTTACATAACAGAAAAACTGCAAGTATAAATTCTAACCAAAGGCAACAATATTAAATGACTGAACCGAATTGCGGGGAGTTTAATGGTGCTAGTAGGAGTTTGGCTTGCAATTAGTTAACTATAAACAAGCCTTAACCTGAACTTAGGTTATTTAAATAGCTGAAAATGATGCGTTAAGTGCTTTAATTGCAGCTTTTGTTTTTGCTGCTAACGTGTCGCGTGCAGGCGTTAGAGCAAATACATCGTAATGGGGAAGTTGCCAATCAGTGCATATTTCTAAAAGTTCTCCTGTAGCTAAGAAATTGCGTACTTCAGGCTCAGGCAAAATAGCATAGCCTAACTCGTCGAGAACAAATTGAATCACAGTTTGCATATTATTAATGGTAATACGCGCTTTTGGTAGTGTTGTACTTACGCCGCGAGTAAGGTGCGTAAGCGTCGGATCAACAGCTATATGCGCAATGCGGTTATGCGCTTTTAGGTCATCCAGTGTGATTTTTGGCTGCTGTGCTAGTGCATGATTTTTATGAACACACAGTATTAATGGCCAACTAGCGAGCTGGCGTGCAATTAAGTTTGAGTCTTCGAGAGGGCCAATCGCCAGCACTAAATCTATACCTGTTCTGATCATATCAATGGGCTCGTCAGAAAGCGTTAAGTGCACATCTATATCATTAAATTGGCTAATTAAATGCTTTACAGGCTCACTTAGTAACCCACCTCCAAAACCAACAGGGGCTGCTAGTTTTAATTGCCCACTCGGGCAATTTTGTAAATGCTGTAATTGTTCTGATGTAGCTGTTGCAACGGCAAGCATTTGTAAACAACTTTGATAATAAAGTTCACCCGCCTCGGTAAGCGTTAATTCTCGAGGGCTGCGATTAAATAAACTCAAACCTACATCTTGCTCTATTTGTTTTATTTGCTGGCTAATTGCAGAGGTTGTCATTAAAAGGTCTGCGGCAGCTTTACTCATACTTCCCGTTTGCACAGTGCGAACAAATATATTCAGGGTTTTAGTTAACTTATCACTCATACCGTTAAGCCTTACTTAAATTAGCTTTAATAAAAATAGCGTTGAGAAGAAGGGGACTTCTCACTATTATCGCAAACGCTAATTATTATCATTTACATGCTGAATGTCACGGAGAAATATCATGAACACGGTAAGTTGTAAGTTAAGGCCGGTAACTGCATTTATTTTAAGTACTTTTGCAATTGCTAACCCTGCTTTTGCTGATGAAAAAAAACAAGATATGGAAGTAATGGTTGTCACTGCTTCTGGTTACGAACAAATGCTCAAAGAGGCACCTGCAAGTATTAGCGTTATCGACAGAGCGCAGCTAGAAAAAAGCTTTTATCGTGACTTAACCGACGCAATGGCTGATATTCCGGGTGTAATAGTGACCGGCGGAGGTGACAGAAAAGATATTAGCTTGCGTGGTATGGCAAGCCAATACACGCTTATTTTAATTGATGGGCAACGGCAAAGCTCAAGAGAAACACGACCAAATAGTGATGGCCCAGGCGTAGAAGGCGCTTGGACGCCGCCAATTTCTGCGATTGAACGTATTGAAGTAATACGTGGCCCTATGTCGTCATTGTATGGCTCTGATGCAATTGGTGGTGTGATCAATATTATTACCCGTAAAGCGCCAGAGCAGTGGTATGGAGAACTGCGTTTAGACAGCACTATTCAAGAGCAAAGTCAGTCAGGTGATATAAACCAAGCGAGCTTTTTCACTTCTGGTGGCATTATTCCACAGTTATTGGGTGTGCAATTGTATGGGCAGTTTTCAAAGCGAAATGAAGATGAGTTTACTGCGGGATTTCGAGGTAAAGAACAAAGCAATGTTAAAGCCAAGTTCACATTAACACCTAATGATAGTCACGAATTAATGTTTGAACTTGGCTCGGCAAAGCAAACATTAGATGAAACCCTCGGCAAAACAGTTGCCGAGCTTACTCCAGGTGAAAGCTGTGGTCGACGTGGCTGTCCTGAATCATCAACTACTGAGTATGAGCAACAAACATACTCTATGTCACACAATGGTTTTTATGACTTTGGCTCGTCGCGAAGTTATATTAAGTACGATAAGTTTGATAATAACTCACGTGAAATGTTTGTCGAAAATACCGACATTCAAACAACTTGGAGTTTACCGCTTTATAGCAATCATAACTCTACATTTGGTGCGACCTATTTAAAAGAGTCATTGGATGATTATACAAGTAATAAAATCAGCGACTTAACCCATGTAGAAAACGAGCAATGGTCTGTTTTTGGTGAAAACGAGTGGACAGCAACGGATGACTTTAAGCTCACCGCAGGCTTACGTTACGATCATGATGGCAATTTTGCGGGTCATTGGAGCCCACGTTTGTATGGTGTTTATAGCGCATCTAAAGCGATCACTATTAAAGGCGGCATATCAACCGGTTTTCGGGCCCCAAATATTCGCCAATCTACTGCTCAATGGGGACAAGTGAGTCGTGGCGGTAATATTTATGGTAACCCTGAATTAAAGCCTGAGCAATCAGTCAACTATGAAATGGGTGTTTACTATGACTCTGGACGCGATTTAAGTATATCGGCAACCGTTTTTTATAATGAATTTGATGACAAAATAACTCGTATAGCATGCCCATTAACGCAGTGCACAGATGGCCCAAATCAGTTCGGCTCCATGCCAACTACGTACATTAATGTAGATGAAGCCATAACCCAAGGTATTGAGCTATCAGTAGATTACGATATTTCAACTGAAATTGATTTGAGTGCTAGTTATACCTACACCGACTCAGAGCAAAAAACCGGTGAATATAAGGGGAGCCCACTTAATCAGCTACCAAAACATAGTTTACAAACGTCTTTAAATTGGCGTCCAACAGATAAGTTAGGCGGATGGTTACGTGTGCAATATCGTGGAGAAGAAAGCCAGCCTACCACAGGGCCTTCACAAAGTAGTTTAATTGCTCCTGATTATACCATTGCCAATTTAGGCGCTAATTATCAGCTTAGTGATGACGTTAAACTTGGTGCTGGAATTTACAACTTGCTTGATAAAGAGATCACAGAGCAAGAGTATGGCTATGTTGAAGATGGCCGTCGCTATTGGGCGTCTTTAGTGTGGCAGTTCTAAACACTTTTTAATAATATAAAGTAAACGAGTACGCTAAACCGTGCTCGTTTTTTGGTTTTATTTAGGTTCTTGGTCAATAATACTTAAAAAGCACAAAAGGCGGTTGGCTTTTTCTGTGTAGTCGCTTATTCTAGCAGCGTATTTAGTCATTAAATGTAACTTTAAAGTTTACTAATAATTTATAACTTTCTTCAATCCCCAAAGGTATGCCTCGTTTGAACCACATAGCAAAACAAAAAGCCAACCCTGTATTTTTAGTAGGTGTCGTTTGAAAATACCTAAACGCTTACAGCCATTAGTTGATGATGGTTTTATTGATGAAGTGATCAGCCGGTTAATGAGCGGTAAAGAGGCCGATGTATTTGTGGTGGCCTGTGGCGATGACATTCGCTGCGCTAAAGTATACAAAGATGCCAGTAAGCGCAGTTTTAAGAAAGCCGCCCAGTATCAAGAAGGCCGCAAAGTACGCAGTGGCCGACAAGCCCGTGCTATGGGTAAGCGTTCAAGCTATGGCCGTCAATTAGAAGAAGAAATTTGGCAAAATGCCGAGGTTGACGCGCTGTCGCGTTTATCCTCAGCAGGTGTTCGCGTACCGCAAACTTACGGCTGCATTGACGGTGTTTTGTTAATGGAACTTGTAAGTGATGATGAAGGCGATGTTGCACCACAACTTGGCGCGGTTGATTTAACCGAGCAACAAGCCATTGAGCAGCATACATTAATGATGCATTACATCAAGCTCATGCTGTGCGCAGGGATTATTCACGGTGACTTATCTGAATTTAACGTACTTGTAGATAGCAACGGCCCAGTAATTATTGATTTACCCCAAGCGGTTAACGCCTCTGCTAATAATAGCGCCGAGGCGATGTTTGCCCGCGATGTAAATAACATGCGCCGCTATTATGGCCAATTTGCACCTGCGTTATTACACACGCAATACGCCAAAGAAATGTGGGCATTGTTTGCAGATGCTAACTTAACCCCGCACTCAGTGCTAAGTGGCGAATTTGAAGACGATGGCGAAGCTGCGGATGTTGATTCAGTACTTGACGAAATTCAAGCCGCCTTTGATGAAGAGCAAGAACGTAAAGAACGCATTCGCGATGCCGATGAGGAATAACCCTTAATTTACGTGCTGAGTTTTATATAGTTTTAACTATTAGATCAAAACCTAGAAGGTAAGTAAGAGCGATCAGCGGTCATTCATGAAATTTGCCCCCTGCTGAGTAAGGCTAAAGGGTACTTTCCCCCCTTCTACATAACGAAATAAGCCATCCTAAGCATAATATATATAGCTAGCAATAACTTATGCTTTTTGTTATTAATAGAAGCTAATAAAATAAGGATGTTTTCACGCTAAAATAGGGAAAGTGTCCTCTGATAAAGCTGTTAACCATCATGGGCTAATCTCGGAGTATTATGAGTAGTAAAACGAACACATTTGAGTTGTTTAGGTATCAGATTCTTCCAGTAGACCGATACTTTCAAGGTGACTTCTTTAACGGAGTTCATAATGTTGAAGAATTGATCAAGCAGAAAAACAAGTTTTTTGCTCAAGCTTTGCTGGGTCAATCAGACTTTTCAAATAAACGGCATAAGACTGTGGTCAAGCAATTACTTAATCACGGTGATTTTTACTTGTATCGAATTGCCCACAATAAAACTCTTCATAGAGAAACGCGTGACTTCAAAGATGAAACAATCGATAGTTGGCCGTCCATTCTCGTCGCGATCTGGAACCATCCTGATAAGCAGTACATAGCTGTTCAAAAAAGAACAACTGCATTTGCAAAGTGTGAAACCGTAGCAAAACTCATACTAGAAAAAATAGAGCCGCAGTTAACTCATTTTCAACTTCGAGCTATATACGAACCATTATTTGAAAAACAACAATTTTGGACTTTATTACGAAAATATCGTGGCAAAGTAAAATCAGTTGATTTTGAAATAATAACTCCAAATATGGCAAATATCTCAGGGACATTACCTGATGATCTTAAATTGTTTGCAAAGTGTACAAACTCGACAAGAAACAATTTGAAAATTGAATCTGAGCATGATTCAGCACTGCATCTTGAAGAGGATAACTCTGCGTTGAAAGGTTTGGTTGACTATAGTAGTGAGGGGGGAGGTAATATTTCACTTAAAATTGATGGCATTAAGAAACATCATCAGACTTCCCGCACAGTCAAAGAAATATCGTTGGGTGAAATGGAATTAACGGGTAATGCGGAACAAATTGCCCAAGTATTAAAAGAGTTGCTCAAATGATAGGACACGTTGTAAAAACCACATTCATTGCCTTAGGGGTTGGCTTCATTGCTGAACTGACAAACTCATGGCTTGGGTCTGAGTTTTTACATACGTTTTTAGCACAAAATCTAGTTACGATACTCATTGCTTTGCTAGCTATTAACGCTACTACGATGGGTATTGTTTTGACTAAAGTTCGTGAAATGGTTGATTCTAAAGGTAGTGCTGGTTGTTTCAAACGTACACGTGACCAAATGTTACTATCAATAAAAGAACAAATAGCACTGGTCGTCATATCGATCAGCATACTTAGTATTAAAGGTTCAGAACATATTATTGCTATGGATAATGCTGAACTACTTCTAAATGTTGCCATTATTGGTGTTTTTGTATATTCACTTATGGTTCTTTACGACACAGCAAACAGTGTTCTTATAATCATCGATTTTGACGGTTAACAAAGCCTTTAAGTCTGATTCGCAAACGCGTGCCGAACTCTCCGCTCAAACATGGCACGCGTTCACTCACAGCTTAAGGCGGCGTTACGAACTTCCGCTCATGGCACTTTTACGAAGTTCGGCTGTGAGCGAAAAGCAGACATTGACCGTTAATCGTTTCAACGACGGCAATTAGCCATACGTTGCATGTTTGCTCCCTTACTGGTTTTACGATATCCAAAACCGACATAACGACCATTAAGCAAATACCAAAGTAAAATAGGTATGTGCTCCAATCATATAGCCAAAGAGGATAAAGCGTTAATAGCACTGCTACAGGCCCTAGAATGCTGAAGACAGCTCTGGTATGGTTTTTATTTTTGTGCCAGTTGTATAAGTTTACCAATAGTTCCAAAGATGCAAAAATAGGTAAAAGCGTATTTACAGCTATTCCTTCGAAGTGAGAGAAGAAGCCTAGTCCTAATGCCGATGCAAGTGACCTTAATGCAGGGAGGCAGGCCGTGCCGCTAGCCAAACGCCACTAGAGCCTACTCTGTCTAATATTTTATTTATCATTTGAAAGTCTATTGGTTGATATTACCATCATTCTAAACTCCGTATACAAGTACGGAGTCAATCATTTTAATGAGTCAATTATGGGGCAATGTGTTGGATCTTCGTTTTGCATACAGGTATTTGTCATACCCACAATTACTTTCTCTAAACGTTGAAGGTCATTAATTTTGTCTCGAATGATTGCTAACTTTTGTCGGTTTAATAGCTCAACTTGAGCGCAGTTGCTGTCCATAGACATTAGCGATTTTATTTCTCTTAACGTAAAGCCGAGCGCTTTGGCTTTTGTGATAAACCTAAGTTGTCCTGCTATTGATTCGTCATATTGTCTATAACCAGATATTGGTTTTTCAGGTTGTGTAATCAGTCCTTCTCGTTCATAAAAACGAATGGTTTCTACATTTAAATTTAATGATTGTGCTAATTTGCCAATGGTTTTCATTATTGCCTTTGTGAATACTACTAATCTAAAGTTATATTTAGTTCAACTATCTAATGACTTGATAATGCCACAGACTTCAATTGTACCGTCAGACCCGCAAGAGCTTGCCATTAGTTTTAACTCTTTTTTGAGTGCATTCAATTCCTTCATTCGTTGATTAACTAAAGTTAGTTGCCGATCAATTAATGCATTTACACTAGAGCAACTCTCCTCTGGCTTGTTTTTTAATTCAATGAGTCGCTTAATATCATTAAGCGGAATATCTAAACTTCGACAATGCTTTACGAACTCTAGCTCTTTAAATGCCTTATTAGAATACAACCTGAAATTCCCTTCAGTGCGATCAGGATCTGACAGCAAGCCCTCCTTTTCATAATATCGGATGGTTTGTACTGAATACCCCGATGTTTTCGATAACTCACCAATTTTCATAAAATTTCCAAATAAACTTGACCCTATAGTCACTATAGGATGTATAGTTAGAGCATACAAGTTAATCGGAGATGAAAATGAGCGATTGTGGGTGTGAAGTTGAGCTAAAAGATAACCAGCAAAAAACGGTGCTTTATTGGCTTCTGGCTATCAATGCCTCGATGTTTGTTTTTGAAATTGGCTTTGGTTGGTTATCAGAATCAACGGCTTTAATTGCAGATTCGTTAGACATGCTAGCGGATGCAATCGTCTATGCAATTGCACTATACGCGGTGGGAAAGTCAATCCAACATAAGGCTAATGCTGCTTTAGTGAGTGGCTATTTCCAACTGGGGTTAGGCGTGCTAATTCTAATGGATATTGCTAGAAGGCTGTATGGTGAAAGTGAGCCTCACTCTTGGTTTATGATTGGCGTAGGCATGGTTGCTTTAGTTGCAAATGTGATTTGTCTCATCCTTATTCGAAAGCACAACAACGATGAAGTACATATGAGAGCTAGCTGGATATTTTCAGCGAATGATGTAATTGCAAATCTTGGTGTCGTTATCGCAGGCATACTCGTTATGGTGCTGAAACAGCGTTGGCCTGATATCGTCATTGGTAGCATCATTTCAATGTTAATTCTTCGAGGCGCTTACCGAATACTAAGCGATGCTAAACAAGAATTAGCTGTTGCTGAGAAAACACGTTAAACACCAAATGAAGATAAACAATCAACCTTTGGTTGTTCAAAGTAAGGAAACATCAATGAATAGCAAATATCTAGAAAAAACCAAGATAGTAAATTTTGAACACTCTACAATTCAATCAT
The DNA here is from genome assembly GCF_030407915.1 of Pseudoalteromonas sp. APC 3250. Lineage (NCBI taxonomy): Bacteria > Pseudomonadati > Pseudomonadota > Gammaproteobacteria > Alteromonadales > Pseudoalteromonadaceae > Pseudoalteromonas > Pseudoalteromonas sp. APC 3250. The sequence continues at coordinate 71,405 of NZ_JASDCM010000002.1, read as the reverse complement.
TAATTTCTGAGCGTAATTGGCAAGAACTCGATGACTTCAACAAAATTGGTGCAGCCTACCAATTTGTTAAAGATGAAATATTATTTGGTTACAATGAGAGTGATGATATTTCAGCAAGCAGTGTTTTAGCCGATGGTTACGGACAATGCAATACCAAGGGTAACTTGCTGATGGCTTTGTTACGAGGATTAGGTATTCAATGTCGTTTTCACGGCTTTACTATTGAGCAGCGATTACAAAAAGGAGCTATTCCAACTTATGTATTTTGGTTAGCACCTAAATATATCATTCATAGTTGGATTGAAGTTTATTTCAAGGATCGTTGGATAAACTTAGAAGGCTTTATATTAGATGAACAATATTTAAGTTCACTACAGCACAAATTTAGTCAAATAAAAAACGAATTTTGTGGTTATGGTGTTGCAACAAAGTGTTTCTCTTCGCCAGATACAGATTGGCGTGGTCAAGATACCTATATACAAAAAGAAGGTATTCATGATGATTTTGGTGTTTATAATTCCCCTGATGAGTTTTATCTCGAAAAAGGAACTAACTTATCAGGAATCAAACGTTGGATGTATCAACGAGTGATCCGTCACTTTATCAATTTTAACGTAGTCAATGTAAGAAATTTAAAAGTTCTTGAGGTGGAAAATGCACAATCATAGCCATAGCCATTCGCATGGAAAAGACGACCGTATAGGTTGGACATTTTTCCTTAATGTTTCATTTACTATTATCGAATTTATTGGTGGTTGGCTAACCAACAGTACCGCTATTATGGCTGATGCTGTACATGACCTGGGTGACAGTTTATCTATAGGATTCGCTTGGATACTGAGTCGTTTCTCGGATAAAGAAGCATCCGATAGATTTAGCTATGGCTATCGTCGTCTTACCCTGTTTGGCGCATTAATTAACAGTATTGTATTAGTTATTGGTTCTGTCTGGGTGCTATTTGAAGCAATACCAAGATTATCTAATCCTGAAATGCCAATGGCTGAAGGAATGTTGGGTCTTGCATTACTTGGGGTTGCTGTTAATGGGTATGCAGTATTTAAACTAAAAGCGGGTAAAACGCTGAACGAAAAAGTACTTACGTGGCATTTGCTTGAAGACGTACTTGGCTGGGTTGCAGTCCTAATTGTTTCTATCGTGCTGCTTTTTGTAGATCTACCAATATTAGATCCTTTGCTTTCTATAGGCTTTACACTGTTTATATTGTTTAACGTTTTGAAAAACCTGAAAACAACATTGGCACTATTTCTTCAAGCTACACCTGATGAAGAAGTGCAGAATAATATTGAAAAAGCGATAAAGGCTATACCTGAAATTAATGGGATTCATCATATGCACTTTTGGTCATTAGACGGGGAAAGTCACGTATTAACTGCTCACCTAGAGTTAGCCCATAACTTTGAGGTTGATAAATTAATTAGGCTAAAACAACAAGTGGCTAAGGAACTTTCTTCTTATAATTTATCTCATACAACCATTGAGTTTGAGTTTCCTCAAGAAACTTGCCGTGACGAGCATGAAAAACATGCGCATGGCTAGTTTAGAAAACCTTTTTTTGATATTATAATTTTTCATATTTAAGTAGGTGTTTATTTTGAAATTCAATGTTGCGTTAAAAATACTATTAGTCGTTTCGATTGTTTTGCAATCGTTAACTGCTGTTGTATCCGCAACACCTGAGAATCACCAAATAGATATAGAGCACCTTCAAATTCAACATGATCATGCAGATGATCGAAATGTCTCAAATGATAATGTAGGTGATGAGCAGCATAATGAAAAAGATTGTCATCACTGCGGACATTGCAGTGGCAGCCACTTATCTTGGATTTTAGTCAGTAATTCAAATACCACGGGCAAACTAAACATTATCAATAAAACGCCTTATCAAATTGATCAAACAAGTACCTTTCTTGAAGCGATACTTCGTCCGCCCATTTCTTAATTAGATTAATTTTTAATGACCTATTTATCCTTTAATAATGGATAAAGGTTTCGTGTTTATTAATTTTAAAATTAAGAATTTTTATGTATATATATTTAAAAAATGCAGGTTTAGTCCTGTCTTTATGTATGGCTGTGAGTTTTTCAGTTGCCACTTATGCCAAACAGAAAAGTATTTCATGGCTAGATAGTCAAATAAATAAAGATCCCGAAGTTGTTGCGGCTAAAGAGTTACTTAATGCAAGTAATCATAGAGCCAAGAGCTTAACTAAAGCCGTATATAACCCAGAGCTTGAAGCAAGCTATGAAAAAGAGGGTGATTTTGATAATTATTCTATTGGTATCAGTCAAACGATTGATTTTTGGGATAAGCAATCAGCAAATAAAAGCATTGGTGAAATTGGTGTTTATGCAAACCAGCAACAATTGTTATCTCTACTCGATTCTAAAAAGGCTAACGCTTTAACTGCAATAGTTAATTGGCAAGCAGCAAAAAAGGTGGCTCAGTTACTTTCAGTAAGAGAAAATCAATTACAAACGCTCGTTGGAATTATTGAAGATAAGCGAAAAGCAGGACTTTTAGAGCCACTTGACGCTGAACTGGTTTATTTAAACTTGTCCCAAGTTTTCAGTGAAATATCTGAGTCGCAAATTGCTTTGAAAAATGCAGAGGTAAATGTTCAGGAGTTATTGCCTGATTGGACGCCTAATACTACCAATTTGTTTTCATTTACTTTTGGAGCAACAAACTATTCATTTAACTCTCAGTGGGTTGAGGAACATCCAAAAGTTAAACTCGCTAGAGCGCAATGGAAGATAAAACAATCTAAAGCTCAACTAACCACTATGGAATCTAAAGCCAATCCAACCATTGGAGTTAACGCAGGGAAAAGTGGAGATGAAGACTTGATTGGCGTGACTTTCTCAATGCCTTTAAATATCAGAAATAACTATTCAGATACTGTTAAAGCCGCTTATTCAGAAGCAATTGCAGCAGAGGCTAACTTTCGGTCGGTTTATCGAAAGCAGTCATTTGAAGCAAAAGCTAATTATGAATCGCTTATTGTCAGTAAAAAATATTATGAGCAATGGCAAAAACTGACAAAAGGCAGATTAGATAGCAGCGAAAACTTATTAAATAAGCGCTGGGAAGCTGGTGACATTAATACTTCTGACTACTTACTTGCATTAAATCAACGTGCGGAAGGGCTTCATGCAGGAATACGTTTGGAAAATCAATTCAAGCTTGCAGAAATATCCTTCATTTTAAGTATGGGTCAGTTATCCAAATTTGAGATTTGAGCGCTTTGTTTTTTCAGTAGCGAAAAACGAAATCTTAAATTTATTAAAAATATAGGTTACAAAAATGAATACAGTAATTAGTAAAAAATTTTTAGCCGTAGTAATTAGCTGCCTGTTAGTTGGGTTTACTACAAATCATGATGCTTTTGCACAGTCGTCAGATGGAACTGGTTCTGTCACAAACGTTTCGAAACAAGAAGAAAAAGAACATCAAGATGAGCATGAACACGAAAAGGGACATGAAGAAGATAAAGGTGACCATGACGAGCACGGCCATGAAGGTGGTAATAAAGAGGGAGAAGAAGGACATGAAGAAGGTATCACTATTGATCCAAAGAAGATGTCGCTTGCTAACATTAAAGTGGAAAGTGTTAAGCCTGAATATCAATTTAGCTCCGTATATGCACCTGGCGAAATAAAAGCTAATGGCTATAAAAGTTATGTGGTATCACCACGTACAGAGTCAGTCATTATCAGTCGCCATGCAGCGCTTGGCGAGTATGTAGAAATAGGTCAGAAGTTAGTTACATTATTTAGTGAAGCAATGGCACAAGCACAAGCTGACTATTTAATCGCTTCAACCGAATGGCAACGTGTAAAAAAGCTGGGTAATAAGACGGTGAGTGAAAGTCGATTATTACAAGCTGAAACAACATACAATGCGAGCTATGGCAAGCTCATTGCTTTAGGGTTAACTGAAAAAGCAATAAATGGTATTTCTAACAAAGACATTAAAGCATTTGGACAATATGCATTAACGGCGCACCGTGAAGGTGTCGTGCTTCAAGACGACTTTATCCAAGGGCAACGTGTTGATGCTGGGGATTCAGTCATGTTGTTAGCTGATGAAAAACAACTATGGGTTGAAGCAAAAGTTTCTCCAAATAAAAAGCTAAATTTATCAATTGATTCTCCTGCGGTACTTAAATTAGAAGGCCAGAGTTACAATGCCAAAGTTATCCAAGAAGCCCATACAATTGATCCCGTAACTCGTACAAGAATTATTAGATTGGGGGTACAGAATGCTGATGATAACCTTCATTCAGGTATGTTTGTAAAAGTTTACTTTCAGTTTGCCACAAAGCAGAAAGTGATGGCTGTGCCAGAAGAAGCATTGATCCGCAGCGTAGATGGTGATTGGACCGTATTTGTCGAAGACCACCCTGGAGAATTTAAAGCTGTAGAAGTAGAACTAGGCCGAGCCTTAGGTGATTTTAGGGAAATCATTGGCCTTGATAGTGGGACGCGAATTGTAACCAAAGGCGCATTTTTTGTTGCTTCTGAAATCGCTAAAGGCGGATTTGATCCGCATAACCACTAAGGAGCAAGACTATGTTTAATAAAATAATAGATTGGTCTGTTAATAATAGACTCCTGATTTTGATTGCGCTGTTTGCCACAATTGTCGGCGCAATTATGGTTATACCAAAACTAAATTTAGATGCCTTTCCTGATGTTACTAATGTTCAAGTTGCTGTAAATACTGAAGCGCCAGGACTAGCTGCTGAAGAAGTTGAACAACTCATTACGTACCCCATTGAAGCGGTCATGTATGCCTTACCTGATGTAGAACAAGTGCGCTCAATTTCTAAAACAGGCTTGTCTGGCGTCACGGTTGTTTTCAAAGAAGGCACCGACATTTACTTTGCAAGACAACTTGTATTTGAGCGTCTTCAAGCCGCAAAAGAACTGATACCAGAAGGTGTCGGCACACCCGAAATGGGGCCAAACACCTCAGGGCTAGGCCAAGTATTTCAGTACCTTCTTATTTCAGATAAAGATGCAGGCTATGATGCTATGGCACTCAGGAGTCTCAATGATTGGGTAGTAAAATTACTCGTTATGCCTGTCGATGGTGTTACTGATGTACTCTCCTTTGGAGGTATTGTTAGGCAGTACCAAGTAAATGTAGATCCATCTAAGCTTCTTTCTTATAACCTAACGCAAGAAGACGTTGTTGGTGCCCTAGATAACAACAATGCCAATGTTGGCGGATGGTATATGAACCGTGGGCAAGAGCAGCTTGTTATTAGAGGTGCAGGTTGGTTTGAAAGTGGTGACGCTGGTATTAGTAATATCAAACAAGTTCCCGTCAAAACAGTTGATGGGACAGTTGTGACGGTTTCGGATATTGCTAAAGTTGAAATGGGCAGTGAAATTCGTCAAGGTGCTGTCACAATGACGCGCAAAACCGAAGACGGTAAAGTCGAAAATTTAGGTGAAGTTGTCTCTGGCATTGTCTTAAAACGCATGGGGTCTAATACTAAAGCCACCATTGATGGTATCAATGCAAGAATCCCATTGATTAATCAAGCATTGCCTAAAGGTGTTCGCTTTGAACCATTTTATGATCAGGCTGATTTGATTGAAAAAGCCGTTGATACAGTAGTTGATGCACTATTACTAGCATTTATTTTCATCTGTATTGTATTAGCACTATTTTTAATGAATATACGTGCAACCTTCCTTGTCCTAATATCTATTCCAATTTCAATTGGTATCGCGTTAATGATCATGGCTTGGTGGGGCATTTCTGCAAACCTTATGTCATTGGGTGGCATTGCCGTAGCCATTGGTATGCTAGTTGATGGTTCAGTCGTGATGGTTGAAAACATGTTTAAGCATTTAAATAGACCAGACTCTACCCATTTAAAAACTGTAAAAGAAAGAGTGCCTAGTGCTGATACTGATCCACATGATGTAGAACAAGATGAGCATGGTATTAAGTTACGTCTTCAAAATGCGGGTAAAGAAGTGGCTCGTCCCGTATTTTTTGCAGCTTCTATTATTTTAGTCGTATTTACGCCTTTATTTAGCTTTGAAGGTGTTGAGGCAAAGTTATTTCAACCTATGGCAATAAGCATCATTTTAGCTGTTATATCTGCTATTGTGGTTGCGTTGTTTGTTGTACCCGCTTTAGCTACTTATTTATTTAAGTCAGGTGTAAAAGAGAGGGAAAGCTTTGTTCTTAGGCCATTAGACAAACTCTACAGAAAAGGGCTTACATTCGCACTAAAACGCACCAAATTAGTCATTTCAGCCGCACTTATATTAGTTTTCTCTGCCTTTGCATTAGTTCCATTAATTGGTACTGAATTTGTACCTGAGTTAGAAGAAGGGACGATAAACTTAAGAGCAACGCTTGCACCTTCTTCCAGTTTAGATACCGCGCTCACTGTGGCACCAATTCTAGAAGAAAAACTAATGGCTTTCCCTGAAGTAACCTATGCATTAAGCCGAATTGGTCGAGCAGAAATAGGTGGAGACCCAGAGCCTGTGAATAACATCGAAATTTACATAGGGTTGAAGCCTGTTTCTGAGTGGACCAGTGCATCTAATCGATATGAACTTCAAGGAAAAATGGAGAGATCTTTAGAAGAATTCCCTGGGTTGCTACTCAACTTTTCTCAACCTATTGCGACTCGTGTCGATGAGCTACTATCTGGTGTTAAGGCTCAGTTGGCGATAAAGTTGTTTGGGCCTGAACTTGAGGTACTGGCGGCTAAAGGTCAAGAAATAGAAACAGCAATTAAAAACATTGAAGGTGCAAGGGATGTTGCATTGGAGCAAATTGCTGGTGAAGCGCAATTGGTGATAAGTCCTAACAGGCAAGAACTATCACGCTTTGGATTGTCTGTGAGTGACATAATGGAGGTTGTGCGTGATGGTATTGGTGGTGTTGAAGCCGGACAAATAATCAATGGTAATGAACGTTATGATATTTACGTTCGCATAGAGGAAGAGTACCGAAGTAACAAAGAAGCTATTGCTGATATTCGGCTTCAATCACCTACTGGTGCTTGGGTGCGGCTGGGTGACGTAGCCTCAGTCTCATTTGAGTCAGGCCCACCACAAGTTAGACGCGATGATGTACAACGAAGAGTCGTTATCCAAGCAAATGTACAAAATCGAGATATGGGAAGCGTGGTTGCCGATATCAGAACGGTAATTGCTGAAAAGGTTGACTTACCTTCAGGTTATTCTGTTTCGATTGGCGGCCAGTTCGAAAGTCAAAAACGTGCTCAAAATAGGTTAGCTATAGTTGTACCTTTATCGTTAGCACTAATCGCACTACTACTTTACTTTGCCTTTGGTTCTGTTGGTCAAGCTATGCTGATATTGGTCAACGTGCCGCTTGCTGTAATTGGCGGAGTTTTCTCCTTATATTTATCTGGACAATACTTGTCTGTACCAAGCTCCGTTGGCTTTATTACCTTATTTGGTGTAGCGGTATTGAATGGGGTCGTTATGGTAGAAAGTATCAACCAACGTATTAAAGACGGTCTAGAAGCATCTAAAGCCGTTTTTGAAGGCGCTACTTCAAGATTAAGACCTGTACTTATGACTGCTATAACATCAGCTTTAGGTTTGATACCGATGTTAATGTCTAATGGTGTTGGTGCAGAAATACAGCGCCCATTAGCGAGTGTTATTGTTGGCGGCTTGGTAACTGCAACACTGTTAACATTATTTGTTTTACCTGTTTTATATCGCTGGTTTTCAGAGAAAAAAATAAAAGAGCTATCCAGATAAAATTACTGTGAACTCTAACCCCACGCTAAAGTCACGTTTAGCGTGGGGTTATTGAGTAGATGAACGAAAAGAAAGATTAGATTTAACAATAAACTAATAGTCATGACTGCTTTGTCGGAATATTTGTCGTTAAACAGGCCAAAGCTAACTTCCGCTTTCGTATCTTTGCAGTCTTAATCTCTATGTGTCTCAAGGTCGGATTATGGCACGTGCCAGACTCTAACTTCGAGTCTGGCTTAGGTTCAAATTTAAGCATCGATCTGTTCTGATACTTCTAACGCATCATCAACTTCTATTCCCAAGTACCTGACAGTGCTCTCTAGTTTTCTATGGCCAAGTAGAAGCTGACAGGCTCTTAAATTTTTAGTTTTTTTGTAAATTAGTGATGGTTTGGTACGTCTCATTGAATGAGTGCCATATTGAGTCTTATCTAACCCAATTGAGGTGACCCAAGAGTCAACTATACGTCCATATTGACGGGTTGAAAGGTGTTCAGAGGAATGAATTCGTGACTTAAACAAGTAATCATAAGAATTGAGAGTAAATTGCTCTATGAGCGCCACAATTGATTTCCTTGTATTTCCAGTAATTTCAAATTGAACAGGCATACCAGTCTTTTTTTGAACGACTATTGCCCGTGATTGGATTGCTTTACCATGTGCAATGTCATTAACTTTTAGTGAAACTAAATCACACCCTCTTAGTTTGCTATCTATGGCTAGGTTAAATAGTGCTAGATCTCTTATTTTATGAAAAAGTTCCAGTCGTATTCGGATAGCCCATATTTGCTGTAATTTTAGAGGTAACTTTTGTCCTACAAGCTTATTTTTATTCCAAGGCTCTTTAGGCTGATATATAGTTAACTGGTGCATTAGTTGTACTCCGGTGTTTATGGAGTTTTAAGCTTAGCTCGCTACAAAAGAATTCGGGTATGAGCGAGAAGCGGACATTGAGAGTGGCTAAATGTAAGAGTTAATTGATTGGTCAAACTGTTTTTTACTCATATATTCATGAAATGAGGAAAAGCGTATATTGTTGACTCAGCTTTTTTGTAGGCGATAGAAACTTAGAGATAGTAATATCTTAGGTAATTTGGTAAAACTATGTAGATATTATCGTGCCTATAGCAGAGAAATGCGCTATTCGCGTGCTATTAAATTATACACATGGAGTAAGGGTATTGTTCAATAAATTAATTCCAATTTCTCTGATCGTTTTGTTATCAGCTTGTGGTGCAACCCAACCAGCACCATACCAAAAAGATAAAATACTTGAAGATAGAGATCAATATAACGGTTTAGAAGGTATGGCTCAGTATCAAAAAGATCAGAATTACCTTGTAAGTAAAGAGCTGTCTGATAAATGTACCAAAGCTAAAATTGACTTAGCAGTTGCAGAAACAAATAAAAATGCTAACGAAATTAAGAAACAAAATTCACTAATTAGCAATACGTGTATAAGGTTTTTCAAGTCGGGCCTCTAACAGTTTTGTCGGTTCCACGTCGTTTCATATTTTAGCAAATAATTACAAACCGCTTAAAACGGCGGTTAATTTTTTAAAGGAGTAAGGTTTTTGAATTTAACTAGGAAGGTTCTATTAATTTGTTTGTTTTTTCCATTTGTAGCTTTCGCCAAAGGGAAAGTTGGGATTGCCGTCGGTGTGTCTGTTGATGGGTTTTTTAGTCCTGAAATAACCGAGTTTAAAATTGATGAAGTTCATTCTGGATCTCCTGCAGAAAAAGCTGGAGTTAAAGTTGGTCAATTAGTTATCGAACTTGATGGTTGCAAAATCCCGGGCTGCCCAGCAGATAAAGCTAAAAAGCTTATGGATAAAGAAACAGGTGAAATATTACTATTACTAGTTAAAAACTTAGATGGCAGTGAAGCTTTGCTAAAAATACATGTAGGTGAGTAAAAATCTAACGAGAAACTAAACAAGGATAAAAAAGTTGGCTTTTATATGGGCTCCATTAACTTCAAGAGCTTATTTTGGGGTTATTCTACAACTTTATTGTTACAGTCCGCTTATGGCACTTTGCAGACAATCGATAATACAAAACGCTTATGTTAATTGAGACGCTCATATTCAACTTAACTTATAGTCGAAATTAGTGTGTTGATTTAACGCGCCTAATTCGGTTTAATATCAGCTTAATTAATATGCTGAGTAATGCAGGGATGGCCTAGGGCAGCGGATTTCATTAACTTGGGCCTGGTTAGGGCATTAAAATCTTCCCTTTATAAACTAAAGCCCATTGTATAAATAGTTCCCACGCTGACACCCAAACTGGTAGTGTTTTAGTTAATATGTGCCAAGGATAGCTCATTGAAAAAATTAAGGTTTATACTCATTCTACTTACCGCAGTTTTCCTTATAGGTATGATCATACCAGATGACATTGTTATTCCTGTTGAGGGTGCGACACCCAACGATTGGAACCATAATACTTTTTGGTATGAGCCATGGGGAAGCTCTGTGGTCCATAAGGGAATTGATATATTTGGTAAAAAAGGAACTACCACACTTTCTTCTAGTAAAGGCTTAGTCATTTATACGGGCACAATAAGTAAAGGCGGGAATGTAGTGGCAGTTTTAGGGCCTAAATGGCGTATTCACTATTATGCGCATATGGACAGTTACTCTGTTACAACGGGTACTGTTGTTAAGACTGGCTCAGTTATTGGTGTTTTGGGGGATTCAGGTAATGCCCAAGGAAAACAGCCACACATTCATTACTCAATCTTATCAATAATTCCAATTCCTTGGTTAGCTACAACACAGACTCAGGGTTGGAAAAGAATGTTTTTTTTAAACCCTCACGAAATGTTTATATAAGTTGTATTGAAAAAAGTGTTTAAGACAGGTATCGATTTGAATCTCATGCACAAGTAAGATGCGGTCAAGCTATTTTCATCAGCGATTAATATCAAGGAGAGTATATGCCTCATTTTATAATGGACTGTTCTGAAAATGTTTTTGGGGAACATGATGAGGAATACATTATTGAACAAATTCATTTTGTAGCTCACGCTACAGGTTTATTTGACGAAGGTGATATAAAAGTTAGAATAAACCCATTTAATACTTTCTCTGTGGGGAATAAGCGTGAAGACTTTATTCATGTGTTTGCCCATATAATGCAAGGAAGAACAACAGAACAAAAAGCGAACCTCTCACGAGTAATTGTTAGTAAGCTTGTTACTTTATTTCCTGAAATTTCTAACATTGCAATGAATATTAGTGATTTTGAAAAAGCGACATATTGCAATCGCACGATGCTTTAGCCAGCTATTATCTGCAATTTAACATAGTTTTGGATGTTTATAAAACGTATGAGTAACTCTCAACTACAAAATCTAATATCTCTTTATACTGCTTTTGCTTTTGTACCTACGTTATTGCTTTATTTGATTTATAGTATATTTGGTTGGGTTGTATTTTCACTTACATTAAACCCTTTTTTGGGTTATTTTTTGGTGGGTGGTGCTTATGGTTTATGGTCACTCCATTCATTAATAAAAACGATGAAAAACTTAACGGTATTAAAGCATCCTATTATTGTGATAGTTGGATTGTTATTAGGTTGTAGTTTTTGTCCTGTCGTTTTAACAACGACTGAATTTAGTACGATGAAACCACAAGAATTTATTTTTATGTATATTATTATTGCACCCTTTATAGCGACTTTACATTTGTTTTATTTATATAAAAAACAGTTGGCTAGCGTCTCTTGAACGATTACTTTAACTCTTTTTCAGTGGGCTGTATTAAACAAGGAAAACACAGGTATGGAACCAAATTACTCAGAATATTCAATTTCAGAGCTAGAAGAGTCATTACGTGCTATCGATCAAGAAGCGTATCCTGAAAGAACAAATGAACTAAAGAAAGAGTTAAATAATCGCCTTGTAAACCCAACAACGAGTCATGAAGTTGAGGATGGCTTTGAGGCGAATGAACAATTTTATAAATGTCCTCATTGTGAAGAAAAAATTGGATTTTTTTCTAAAGCGTTACAAAGTTGGAGCAAGATAAGAGAGTGCCCGCAATGCAAAAAACCATTTGCAGTAACCTTTAATATAAAAGTGTTTTTCGTTGCGCTTTTACCTATGGTTATTTTTAATTATTTTATGATAAAACCTGTTTTAGGATCACTGGGATTAAGTAAGTCCATTGGTTTGGGGATAGTTTGTGGTGTGTTAATTATTATATCAACCCGCTTGATCAGAGTTCGTGATAAAAATGACACTACAAAAGAAGTTTAAGATAAATTTTGAAATGTTTTGTCTAGGTTTATACGTTTATAGAAAAGCGTTTTTTTGTTGGGAATATTTTAGTAAGTTCGTTTAGCGCTGCTGCACACCTTAGTAAACTTAACCACTAGTTGTACATTTAACTGAGCTATATTTTTAGGAGTAGTCTTTGAAGTACATAACTATAATTTTAGTCCTTTTACTGGTTGTAATAGCACTGATAAAGTGGCAAATTCAAGTATTGTGTATATCAATGCGCAAACAGATTCACCTGCTAAATGGGTTGTGAAGATTGAACCAAAATATCCTGAAGATGCGGCTAAAAATAACGTAGAGGGCTACATAAAATTCAAAGCAATAGTGAATGAAGTTGGTGCGTTAGAAAGAGTTGAAGTAATTGAATCTGCCCCAAAAGGTGTATTTGAAAAGGAAGGTTTACGGGCTTTAAAACTATGGCGATTTAAGCCTGCGTTATTAAATGGTAGGCTGGTTAAGGTTGAGTACGCTGGTACTCTCGAGTGGAAGTTATAATGTCTTTAGGGATGAGCATATCATGGAGATCTAAGCAACCTAAACAAAAACGATGTGATAGGTGTGAACTGTATTATTCTGAATTTTTGGATAAATGTACGCATTGTTCCGATTTAAACGAAGCACAATTACTTATGCTTAAGGCTAAACACCAAGAATCTCTTAAACACAATGCTAAGCTTGGTAAATACTTATTTATAGCTGCTGTTGTAATTGGTGTATTACTTTTTGTTAGTTTTTTATGGTAGCGTTGGGTTTTTCCTTAAGTGGAAGAGGGTAAGTTAACAGAGAAAAACCCCCAAATACATTCAGCCTAAAAATTTATATCCATCCGCTAACTTTCAAATTAATCAAACTGAACTATCCTTCCACCTAATATTTTTTGTTATTTAATTGAACCTATAACTCCTTCCTTAACTAAATAAGCCTGCGCTTCATCGGTATGGGGCTTAAATTTTTTCCAGCGGCCTATGGCTTTGTTGTTAAGCGGTTGGCGCACTTGCATTTTGCTGGCGGTTGAAACCGGTGCGGTGTTTAAATGAAAATCAAGGCACTGTGGTTGCCAGTCTAAGTCGCAATAGCTCACTAACTCTTTTATCTTTTGCTCTGGTGCGGCGATGAGTTCTTCGTATTTTACTAGTTTAATATTGCTGTGAAGGGCGCTAAAGTGCTGCATCAGTTTATAAAAGCGGCTGTAAAATTTAGCGGTGTCGAGTAAGTCTAACGAGTAGGCATAATACGGGTTGTTGATAGTAAATAGCTGGCGATAGTTACCAATACAGGTGTCCATGGGGTCGCGAAGTAGGCAAATTATTTTCGCGTTTGGCAGTGCTTTGGTAATTAAATCAATATAAAAAAAGTTAAACGGTAGTTTATCAATAAAGTGTTTATGACTGCCGGTTACAACACGGGTTGCTTCCAGGTAAGTGCTGCCAAGTTTCGCAAAATCAAGCTGGTAAGCTTGGCTTAAGGTGTCTGTATCAAGTACTTGAGGCGTGTGCGTTTGGCTAAGTTTTTTTACACTTAGGCCAAAGTCTTGCAGTTCGCCCGCCGATTGTACGTCGCTGTGGCTAGATAAAATGCGCTCAACTAAGGTGGTGCCAGAGCGCGGCATGCCTAACACAAAAATTGGCTCACTGCTTTGGTTGCCAGCCGTTTGTTGGTTTTTGTATTTATCACTGAGCTGTTTTATATGTGAAAATAAAGCCTCAGACGCTTGATTATCAAACGCCTTATTAGCGAGTTTAGCTGCTTTACCTTGTTGTAATGCATTAAAGGCTGCTGAAAATTCTCCTAGGTCTTGATATTCTTTTGCGAGCGCATGACCTATATGCAGTTTAGCGTCAGGATGATTGACCTGTTCAAATACGTTTTTTAATCGCGCTATGTGGTTGTTTTGCTCAGTGACTTTAGTTAAATCGGCTAAGGCAAAATGACTTTGATGATGAAGCGGGTTCAGTGAAATGGCATTTTCAAACGCGTGCTGTGCTTTATCAAACTGGCCTAAAAATTTAGCACATACCCCATAGTTATAATAAAACTGCGGCTGACCAGTATTACTCGCTTCAGCCAAACTTAACGCGCATTTAAAATAGTCAGCAGCATGCTGATGTAAACCCGCTTGGGTGAGTGCCACGCCTAATGTATCGGCATCAAGTGCTTTACTAATATGTTCAGGCTTAACGCCGAGGGCGGTGCTTTTCGCTTTTTGTAAATCGCCAGTAAGGGCGTAACACTTGGCAAGTTGCGCTGTATATTCAATAGACTTAGTAAAGCTTAATGCTTTTTCAATTATCTTTATTGCTTTATAAATTTGGCCAACCTGTAAATTAACCATGGCGAGTAAAAAGTAGCCATCAGCAAAGTCAGGCTGCTGTGTCACTAGCTCAACCAGTGCTTTATGCGCTTGCTGAATGTTGCCTTGGTTTAAGTTGTTTATAGCGCTTTGGTGTAGTTGCTTTAAGTTTGGCTGCATGAATACTCTTATAAATAATGTACTTACAAATAAAAAGGCTCAAAATTAATTTGAGCCTTTTTATTGTACTTAAACTTATCGTTTAATTATATTTCAAACTTATAGTTAAATTTAATGCCAACAGTAAGCGGGCGATTAATATAGTAACCATAGTTACGTTGTATGTCTGCGCCATTGGCTGTTGTAATATCCGCATCTGAGCGACGAACAGAGGTAACCGCATATTTATTAAATAAGTTATCTACATATAAAGTGGCCGACCACGCATCGGCGGTTAATTTAGCTGAAATATTACTTAAGCTATAACCCGGGAGTGCTTCACCGTTGTCACGTAGGCCTACTTTTGAAATTACATCACTTTGTGCAGTTAAACCGTAGTTAATATCGAGGGTTTTATCATTTAACACTTCTGTTTGGTAGTTAATCCCCATAGAGAACTGATGCTCTGGCGAGCCTGGTAAACGGTCGCCATCTACCGCACCATCAGTGCCATCGGCATTAAATAAATACGGTGCGTCTGAGGTTAGCTCTGCTTTTGTATAGGCATAAGTTGCATAGGCAGTAAATGAGTCTGATAAAATTGCACGCGTGGCAATCTCAATCCCTTTCGCATTAGCGCTACCTGCATTTGATAAATACGGTAGTTGGCCTACTGTTGTTGCCCCTGCAATTTGTGCGTTATCCCAATCAACATTGAATAGGGCGGCGTTAAAGTGTAGTTGGCTTCTAAACCAGGTACTTTTAAAGCCTAGCTCATAGTTAGTTGTGGTATCTGCTTCATACAGCATTTCATCAGGTGTACCACAGCCTGTTTGTTGATCCTCAGGTAAGGGCACAGGACAAGGGACTAGGCCATTTGAGCCGCCAATTCTAAAGCCTTCGCTAACAGTGGCGTATCCCATTACAGTATCAGTAAACTGATACTTAGCATTAAATTTAAATAGATTACCGTTGTCACCCGCTTTGTTTTCTTCAAAATTAACTGAAATTGCATCAGGTGCAGCACCTTCATACAAGGTATTTGCTAATGGAAAGTCAAAAGCCGCTTTTGACTCAACATCGTATTCGTAAAAACGCGCGCCAATGGTAATGTCGAGTTTATCGGTTACTTGGTAACCCACTTCACCAAAAAGCGCTGATTCAGTGACTTTGCTGCCAGTAATTTCTAAATATTCTAAAGAGTCTGGTCTAAGTTGTGCGCCACCAAAATTATCAACCGCGAACTGATCAAAGCCTGGTGTGTACTCTCTGCTTGATGCATCGATGTCGGTTTTGTTGTAAAAACCACCAACAATCCAGCTTAAATCGCTATCACTTTGTGAGACTAAACGCAGTTCTTGGGTAAAGGTGTCTTTTTCGTCAATTTCACGGGTATAGGCTGAAAACGAGGGAAACTCTTCGTAGCCATAGTCTAAGCGAATTAAAAGGTCTGTTTGGTCGCGTTGCCCATTGGCGTCAAATTGTGAAATACCGGTGGCTGATACTAGCTCGGCAAAACCTAAGTCGGCTTTAAGTTCAAGGCTCAGTAATTGGTCTTCTTTTATCCGTGGCTCTTCATAACGGTACGCTGACTCGTATTTGCCAATGCGATCACTTAAGCCATTGTTAGCATTAAGGCTGTTGTGATGAACAATAGAACGACCCTCAGTATCTTGCTTTTGATAGAAGTAGTTTAATGTACCTTCGAATGACTCATTTGCTTTGTAACGCAATGAAATACGGCCAGTTGTGGTTGTTTCACCGTTGGCGTCTTTTACATTTTTAAGATTGCTGTTGACTGCATCAAGGTTTGTCCAATCAGGGTCGGTAATCGATACACCTGGTTCACGAACAGTGTAGGCGTAGTCAATAAACCCTGGGTCTTCATAAATATTTAAGCTGGTACGAACAGCAAGTTTGTCTTCAATTAATGGTAAATTGAAGATAAAGCCCGCTTCACCACCGACCGAATCACTTTCTTGAGTTTGAAAAACATCACCAAATACTTCACCTGAGGTGAAATCAAGCTCTGGCTCTTTAAGCATGTAACGAATAGCGCCACCAAGTGTGCCAGCTCCATATAATGTGCCTTGTGGCCCAATAAGCACTTCCACACGCTCTACATCAACTAAACGCATATCAACTGAGACAGGAATTTCATTAATATAAGTGGCAACAGTGCCACCATCTGATGAAGGCCCTGATGAATTAGTATTTAAACCACGGACTATAATAGGTGAACCGGCACGGCCACCTTGATCTGTAATTGTTAAGCCCGGTACCCAACGTGCTACATCGGCCAGCTCACTGATGTTTTGATCTTTCATTACATCAGCATCGAGCGCGGTAATGTTAAGAGGCGCAGCTTGAATTGAGCCACTTCGGCGCGTTGCTGTAACCTCAATAACTTCAAGCGATTTGTTCTTTTCAATAACTTGCTCTTGAGCCACTGCATTACTGCTAAATAATACACCGCTCAGTGCGCTTGATACAGCCAAGGTTAACAGGCTTGGTTTAAACATAAAAAGTGATCCTAGTTCAATAAAATGTGTTTATAAATGAGCGCTAATAGTATCAGGGTGTTTTAGTGATTGAAATAAAAATATGAATTTTAATTCACTTTTTTAGAATAAAAATATAAAAGTGAGTTTGAGTGTTTCACGCTGTATATTAAACAAACAAAGGCGTTGCTTTAAAATTAACCAAAATATTAATTGTGCTTAATAGAGATAAAAACTGGATAATGAATAGTTTAAAACGTCATTACTTATATTTTTATAAACACTATAAAAATGAATATTCCCCCCCATAACCTTTATAAATACATGTTTAATTATTGATAACACCAACAGCACAGTTTAGCTGTGGCTGTGAGTCAGTTATATGAGGATTTATAATGTCAAAGCTGTTTTCACCATTGTCACTTGGTAAGTTAAGCCTAGATAATCGAATTATTATTGCACCCATGTGCCAGTACTCGGCCAACAATGGCGCTGCAAGTGACTGGCATACCATTCATTTAGGGCAATTGAGTTTAAGTGGAGCGGGTTTACTTATTTTAGAAGCGACGGCCGTTAATCCCGAAGGGCGAATTAGTTACGCCGATTTAGGATTATGGGATGATACTACCCAAGCTGCATTAGCAAAAAGTTTAACGGCCGTAAGACAATACAGCCCAATGCCTATTGGTATTCAATTAGCCCATGCAGGTCGTAAAGCTTCAACCGATAAACCATGGGATGGCGGTGGGGCACTCATACCCGATCACCTCAATGGTTGGCAAACGGTTGCGCCATCAGCCATTGCCTATGATGAAAACAGCCCCATTCCCAAAGCGATGAACCAAGATGATATAGATTCGCTCATAAGTGACTTTGTTAATGCGGCAAAGCGCGCTGACGAGTTGGGCCTTGATTTAATAGAAATACATGGCGCACACGGTTATTTGCTACACCAGTTCTTATCGCCGCTGGCAAACAAACGTGATGATCAATACGGTGGTAGCCTAGAAAATAGAATGCGATTATTACTCGACGTATTTAAAGCTGTAAGAACGGCATTTCCAAGCAATAAAGCGGTGGGTGTACGTATTTCAGCAACCGATTGGGTAGATGGTGGTTGGGATTTACCGCAATCAATTGAACTGGCAAAAGCGCTTGACGCGTTAGGGTGTGACTTTATTCATGTAAGCACTGCGGGTTTAAGCCCTGAGCAAGATATACCTGTTGCTAAGAATTTTCAGGTGCCGTTTGCAACCGCCATTAAACAGGTTGTGAATATGCCAGTGATAGCAGTGGGTTTAATTACCGAGGCGCAGCAAGCTGAAAGTATTATTAGTGATGAACGTGCTGATGGTGTCGCTTTAGCGCGGGGGATTTTATATAACCCACATTGGCCTTGGCATGCTGCGGCCGAGTTGGGCGCGCAAGTGCAGGCACCAAAGCAATATTTGCGCTCAAGCCCACATGGCAAGCCATCCCCTATAAAATAGTGAATGACTTAACTACAAAACCCAAGCAAATAGCGTGGGTTTTGTGTGTCTCGGTAGCTTAATATTTAATTAAATATTAAGCAGCGGGCTGCTTTTTACTGTTTGACGTTGAGCTGCCAACCGAGGCAATAATAACTAATAAAATAGCAAGCCACTGCCAAATGCTAAGTAGTTCACCTAAAATAACTAAGCCAGCGAGTGCTGCAATAGCGGGTTCAAGGCTCATCATAATGCTAAACCCTTGCGGCGACATATTCCGCAATGTGATCATTTCTAAAGTGTAAGGTAGGGCACTAGAGAGTACCGCAATAGCAATACCTAACGGAATAATATCCCAAGTAAATGCGGCACTTTGTGATATGCCACCATAAGGTACAAGCACAATAGCTGAAATGGTCATGCCCATCGCTACCGTTGCGCCACCAGAGCTTTGGCTGCCGGTTTTTTTACCAAATAAAATATAACCTGCCCAACACGCACCCGCTGCTAGAGCTAAAATCACGCCAATTGGATCTAAACTTTCTTGGCCTTTCATATCGGGTAACAGTAATAATATTCCGGTTATTGCGCAAGCAACCCAAAATAAATCACGCTTTCGTCTTGATGAAAATAACGCAACGGCAAGTGGCCCGGTAAATTCAAGCGCAACACCAATACCCAGTGGAATACGTTCAATGGCGTAATAAAATAGAATGTTCATGCCGCCTAGGCTCAAACCATAAATTAAGATGGGTAAACGCTGGCTTGCAACCGGAAAGTGTCTCCAAGGTTTAAAAATTAAACAAAGAATAGCGGCAGAAAAACCTAAACGTAAGGCCGTTGTGCCCTCAGGGCCAACAATAGGGAAAAGCTGCTTAGCCAGTGAAGCCCCAGACTGAATAGTGATCATTGCAAGCAATATGCATAAAATAGCCAGTAATAGCTCTTTGGTTGATTTTTGCATGGTCGTCCTTAAATATTGCCATTTAATTGCGGCGCATATTACCTGCTTTTACCTACGCAGGTAAATGTAAATTAACGTTTTACATGGAGTCCCCAGTGATGAGAGGCTATCACTGGGCTGAATGAAAAATAAGCTTTACTGTTTTTTTAGATTGAGATTGCGGGTACTGAGGGCTGACTGATTGAGTGAAAATTTATAGCTCAGCTTTACTATCTGCAGGGTATATAACGCCTAATTGGGCGCGGGCGGTATCGAGTACCGTCATCACATCGCGTGAAAGCTGGTGGTTGTTAATATGTGACTCTAATGTGTTTTGCTCAATCATCTCAATAAAGTGCGCCACTTCATACTTCATAAAATGCTCATCAAAATCTGTACTTATTGTTTCTTTTTGGCCATTATTAGCGATGAATTCCACTTTTTTAAGTTGCGATATAGCTTCAATACGAATACGGCCTAACTCACCTTGTATTTCGGTTATGTTCTCGCCTTGCGATATTTTTGAATAACTAATTACCGCTTGTTTATCTGCATAATTTAAAAGTACATCGCCGGCACCATCAACACCGGTTTCTAGTAATACGCCACTGGCGTGCACACTGTTTGGTGCGCCCCACAGTGCTATAAGTAAATAAAGTGGGTAAATACCCAAGTCTACTAATGCGCCATTTGCAAATTCAGGTAAAAAGGTATTAGGGCGCTCGCCGTTTTTGAGCTTATCGTAACGTGACGAGTATTGGCTAAATTGGCCAATAAATTTACGCGGTGTACCAATTCTTTTTAATGCGTTTTTTAAAATAGCAAAGTTAGGTAAATGCGTTGTCATCATCGCTTCCATGTACAAACGTTGATGTTTTTGAGCAGTCGTTAAAATAGCAGTAAGCTCATGACTATTTGCTGCTGAAGGTTTTTCGCCAAGTACGTGTTTGCCCGCAGCTAAACATTGCACAGCATAGTCTTTATGCAGGCTATTTGGTGCGGCTATATATACTGCCTCTACAAGCTCGTCTTGGCAAACAGCGTCAATGGAGGTAAATATTTTTGCCTGAGAATGAGTGGGGTGATTAGCTAAAAATCGCTCAGCGCTACTTTCTGCCCGAGAACACACACCGTATAAATTAAAATTACTCAGAGTACTTGCCGCATCAAGTAGGGTGTCGCTAATAAAATTGGTACCTACAATCACAAAATTCATGTTTAGCCTTTTTATGTATTTTACACAGCTTTGCAGTTTAACAATATTTTGCTCTAAATGCGCGAGCAGAGCAGTTAAACCAGCGTTTTACACTGGCACTTAATGTGGCTTGTTCTTGATAACCTAACAGCTCGGAAATATGTGAAATAGAAAATTGGTTTTGCATTAAATAGTGTTCACATAATGCGCGGCGAGTGGCATCTTTTAGTTTTACAAAGCTGGTGTTATGTTTTTTAAGTTCACGATGCAAGGTGCGAGGATGCAGATTAAGTGCCGTTGCTATCGTTTGGTTTGAGCATTGAAAAAGGGGCAGCATAGGTCGAATAAGCGCACTTACTTGCGAAGGTAACGACTGAGTATGCGCATTATTAGCGGCTAAAAAGTTTAATGCGGCTTGTACTTTGTGTTGATCAGAAACATTAAGTGGCAATAATAAATCGTTTTTGGCGATTAAAATACCGGCGCTATTTCTGTGTTCAATAACGTTACAGCCAAAGTGCTGATGGTAAGCCCGTATATTTGCATCAAGCTTTTGCGGTAAAAATACCTTAATGGGTTTACATTGATTTTGGCTCACTTTTTTTAAGGTGGCGAGCGCCAGTGCAATTGTTAATTCAATAACTTGATTTATAACAGGTAATGGCTTGAGTTTTATTTCGAATGATAAAAATATATTTTGGTCATCTTCAAGTGTATGCGTGGTTAAATTAAGTGCGGGTGTATGTAAGTGCAGGTATTTAATTACCCATGTAAGCGCTTCACCTAAATCAGTTCCACTTTTAGCGGCGATAGCGATATGCCCTAAAATATCAAAACTTTGTTTGCTAGCGAGTTTAAGACCAAAACTTGGGCAGTTTAAGCTATGAGCGCAGTATTCTAAAAGTTCGGCATAATGGCGATAAGTTAAGCTTTGGGTTTCAAGGGAGTTTAACGTTACCTCAATGGCGCAATGGCGCATAATGCTTGCTTTATCACCACCTAGTTCGGTAATTAATGTATCAATTCCCTGTAAAGAAGTGGCTTTAATTAGGCTGCTCATAACAGTTGCATTAGTGAAGAGGTGTCTAAAAATATCAAGTTTTTAGCAGATAATCCATGCAAAGTAGTTTTTTTAATGGGAGATATTTTATGCATACCACCTCATTTGATTACATTGTGATTGGCGCAGGCAGTGCTGGCTGTGTTGTTGCCTCGCGATTATCTGAAAATAAAAATGTGAGTGTGTGTTTAATTG
This sequence comes from Pseudoalteromonas sp. APC 3250, assembly GCF_030407915.1. Taxonomy (NCBI): domain Bacteria; kingdom Pseudomonadati; phylum Pseudomonadota; class Gammaproteobacteria; order Alteromonadales; family Pseudoalteromonadaceae; genus Pseudoalteromonas; species Pseudoalteromonas sp. APC 3250. The sequence goes on along the minus strand of NZ_JASDCM010000002.1, from coordinate 49,506 downwards.
AAGCCGGCGGCTGTGACCAAAGTGCTATGGTGCAAATGCCTGCGGGAGTTGCAGCTAGTGTGCCTTATGGCATTAATAGCTGGCATTACAATACGGTGCCACAAAAAGAGCTTAATAACCGCTGTGGGTTTATGCCCAGAGGTAAAGTGCTTGGTGGTTCAAGTTCAATCAATGCCATGGTTTACATTAGAGGGAATAAAAAAGACTACGACAACTGGGCCGCTATGGGAAATACCGGCTGGGATTATACCAGTTTGCTGCCTTATTTTATCAAAGCTGAAAACAACAAAACCTTTATCAACAGCCCATATCATGGTGTAAATGGCCCCTTACATGTGCAAGAGCTAAGTTTACCAAGCCCAGTTAATCAGCTGTTTTTAAAAGCATGCCAAGAGCAAGGCGTAGCCCTTAATGACGATATTAATGCGCAGCAACAGCTAGGTGCACGGTTATCGCAGGTCACTCAACATAAAGGGGAGCGTTGCAGTGCGGCAAAAGCGTACTTAACACCTAATTTAGCTCGTAAAAACTTAACCGTGCTCACTGATGCGCAGGTGCATAAAATTAATTTTTGCGGGAAATCTGCAACTGGTGTAACAGTTGCAGTTAATAATAAAAGCTATGTGCTAAATGCCCATAAAGAAGTTATTTTAAGTGCCGGTGCGATTAACTCCCCCCAACTTTTAATGTTATCGGGAGTGGGGCCTGCAGATCATTTAAAGCAGCATAACATTGAGCTTGTAACGCAATTAGAAGGTGTAGGCAGTAATTTGCACGATCACTTAACCGTTGTGCCATTATACAAAGCAAAATATTCGCAAGGCACATTTGGAATAAGTGCCAGTGGTGCGTTTAATATTGCAAAAGGATGCGTTGATTGGTTTGCCAAACGCGAAGGAAAGCTAACCAGTAACTTTGCCGAATCGCATGCGTTTATAAACTTATTTACAGATTCTATTGTGCCCGATGTGCAACTTGAATTTGTTATTGGGCTGGTGGACGATCACAGCCGTAAACTGCATTATGGCCATGGATACAGTATTCATAGCAGCATAATGCACCCTAAAAGCCGCGGCACTATTCGTTTAGCGGATGCCAACCCTTTAAGTGCGCCACTCATTGATCCTAATTATTTAAGCCACCCCGATGATTTACAGGTTATGCTACTTGGGCTTAAAAAAACATTGAGCATAATGCAAAGCAAAGCGTTTGATACTATTCGTGCAGATATGGTGTATCCGCTTGATATTAATGATGATGCGCAGCTTATTGAGTTTATTAGGCAAACAGCCGATACAGAATATCACCCCGTAGGAACCTGCAAAATGGGCCAAGACGATATGGCTGTGGTTGATAGCGAATTACGTGTTCACGGTGTGCAAAATTTACGGGTGGTAGACGCCTCTATTATGCCCAGTATTATTACCGGAAATACCAATGCTGGGGTAATAGCAATTGCAGAAAAAGCAGCTGACTTAATAAAGCAAGCTGCACTTTGTGACTAACTTGACTTATAAAACGCTGTTAACCATTGCTGCCAGTCTTGCTCTAGTTTGAGCATTTGCTGGTGCTTTTTAGCGGAAAAATGTTTGTTTTTATCTTCATCCGCTAAAAACGGCCCCACACGACAAAGCGGGCAATAATCATCAGTTAGATAATTAGGGGTTGTTAACATATCACTTAGTTCGGGTAGTGTATTTTCACTAAATACATAAGTAATACCGCTGGTGTCTTTGACGTGTTTGTCACGGTCGACATTGCGAATTTTATAGCCATCAAAGCGACTGATATCGAATGACATTTGTCCTTGATATGCCACGTTTAAATGGGTATTTAAACTCCCCTCAATATTCCACTCACGATACGGTTTAACATCTTTTGAGGTTATATAGCATAACCCAGGGCCTTGTGGGTTCAAGGCAAACTCATTGGCATATTTTATAAATTGATGCAGTAACGCACGGTTAAGCACGTTCATGCTGTTATTACGTGTATTTTTCTCAAATGCGTCGCGACCAATAAACGCAGGAATAAGTGGAAATTGAAAAATCACTACATCAAAGCTGTTTAGGTGCTCGGCTAGTTGTTGCCAACATTGTGTGTTGGTGACATCAAATTCATTAAGCACATCAATTTTATGTGCTTTAAGTGAGGCAAGCGCGTTATCGGGGTATTTTTCTGTAAGAGTTGCAGCTGCATCATAGGTTGAGGCAACTAACTTTTGCGGTTTAATGTGGTTGTAAAGCGCGTTTGAAAACGATAAGTCGCCATCACCTACCGTGAGTATGTTCCAATTTGGGTTTAAATACATATTAAATTATGTGTTTTTATTAGTAACAGGCGATGTGTCAGGATGCGGTGTATTAATCAGCTGTTGATGCAACCTATACATAGCTAAACGCGTTTTTAACCCTTCAATGGCAACTTGTTTAAGAATTAAGTTAAAGGTAATCAAAATAGCAAACACAATATGAATAGGGCCATGAGTAAAACCGGCTTGAGGGTCGTAAATGGCTAAGCCAAATAAAACAAACAACACCACCATAAATATTTCAATGAGCTGATTTGAATAAAAAGAAAGACGCCCCTCACTTTTATGATCTTTTTTTATGCTAATAGCGCAAAAAAACGGGATCACTTTAATTTTGAAAGCAGCGTTTTTTTCTACAAAATTCTCACCAAGGTCAGTAAGCTGTTGGCGTAATTGGTCTATCATGGGGTGTCCTCTCAATACAGTGCGCGGATGTTACCCTATTACAGACCAATGGTTAAGTAATGGCAGACTATTTAGGGTAAATACTCATACCAATAATAAGAATATGACAAACAAACACCACAGATGTGAGCACAAAGCGCATTTTTTGATAATCTTTGTGGTAACCCTGCCAATGAATCGACGCTTTTTCGAAGATTAGTACCAACCAAAAACTCGCGCCTAACCACGCAAGCATCCACTCAATTGGCAAAAATGATAAAAACGGAATAGGAATGACCGGCAGCACAGCTTTAATTGCATCGGCAAAGCTTTGTTGCCCTGCATGCCATAAATTACCCGCCATAAACGCTAAAATAGCAATGCTATAAAAACTAAAAAACTCTAAATTTACACTGTTACTGCCAAACATGAGCGGCCAGCCCACACAGCCTAAAAATGGCAATAAGCCTAAATAGCCTAGTTGAATGTGATTGACGAATTTTTCCATAAACGAAATGCCTTTGAAGGTTGTGTAATGTAAACCATGTTATTGTAGCAAGGATGTGCAGTGTAATCTTATTAAAATCTATATAGCGCAACTGACTATGAGTGGTAGTTGAGTTGTAACTGCTTTAACGCTTAAAAGTAAGCAGTAGATCACTCCTTGGGTTTGCAATCTTAAAAATCGATTGTTTTAATCTAAACAATCAATTTTATTTAATTTCTCAATGGCCTTATTGTATTAATCAAGCCAACGCACAAGGCGTTAACTTTTTAAATACACTAAACATAAATGAGGAATACTATGAGCACTTCATTGATTAACACAAAATTACAACCTTTCAATGCAACAGCTTACCACAATGGTGACTTTGTAGAACTCACTGAAAAAGACGTATTAGGTAAGTGGTCTATCTTTTTCTTTTACCCTGCAGATTTCACATTTGTATGCCCAACTGAATTAGGTGACCTTGCAGATCATTACGCACAGTTACAAGAAATGGGCGTTGAAGTTTATTCAGTATCAACTGATACACACTTTACGCACAAAGCATGGCATGACACGTCAGACACCATCGGTAAAATTACTTACCCAATGATTGGCGACCCAACAGGACGCATTACACGTAACTTTGGTGTAATGATTGAAGATGATGGTTTAGCACTTCGCGGTACATTTGTAATGAACCCAGAGGGCGAAATTAAAGTTGTTGAAACGCATGATTTAGGTATTGGTCGTAGTGCTAAAGAGTTAGTTCGTAAAGTGCAAGCAGCCCAATACATTGCAACACACGATGGCGAAGTTTGTCCTGCATCTTGGCAGCCAGGTGAAGACACATTAGCACCTTCACTAGACCTAGTTGGTAAGATTTAAACCTTACCACTAACTAAAAATTTAGAGTAGAACATGACTCTAATACCAGTGAGCCTGTATAGGTTCACTGGGCACTCTCCCACGCCATCACACGTTTCTAAAATTTCGCACATGCACTGATGGCATGGGAACCTTGCTGTTTTAATTTTCCTTAAGGGGCTAAGCCATGTTAGACAACAACATAAAGAACCAACTAAAAAGCCATTTTGAATCGCTGACTCAGCCTGTTGAGCTGCTTATCGCCTTGGACGACAGCAAAAAATCAACAGAAGTAGAAAGTCTAGCAAACGATTTAGCGTCACTAAGCGATAAGTTTAGTGTAATAAATAATCCCGATACTAGCGCCCGCAGGCCTTCTATGGTGGTGCATTCACCAGAAAAAAACACCCATATTACCTTTGCAGGTGTTCCTATGGGACACGAATTTACTAGTTTAGTGTTAGCGCTATTACATACGGGTGGTCACCCTAGTAAAGCAAGTAAAGATGACATTGAACAAATACAAACACTTGAGCAAACACTCAATTTTGAAGTGTATATTAGCTTGAGTTGCCAAACCTGCCCGCAAGTTGTGCAGGCACTTAATACTATGGCAGCAACAAATAGTAATATTAAAGCCACCATGATTGATGGGGCGTTATTTCAAGATGAAGTAGAGCAAAGAAACATACTGGCTGTACCCGCTGTATATTTAAATGGTGAACCTTTTAGCCAAGGGGCCATGAGCCTCACTGATATTTTAAATAAAGTGGATAGCAAAGGTGCACAGCGCCAAGCAGCATCACTCAATGAAAAGTCGGTGTTTGATGTACTTGTCGTTGGTGGTGGGCCAGCTGGTGCTTCAGCAGCTATTTATTCTGCACGTAAAGGGCTAAATACGGGGGTTGTAGCAGAGCGATTTGGCGGTCAAGTTGCTGATACATTAGCGATTGAAAATTTTATTTCAATTAAAGCAACGCAAGGGCCAAAAATGGTGGCTCAGTTGGAAGAACACGTTAAAGAATACGATGTTGATGTTATGCACAACCAACGCGCGGCAAACCTGCAAAAAGGCAGTAATGGGTATGATATTACTTTAGAAAATGGCGCTGTATTAAAAGCAAAATCACTCGTACTAGCAACCGGTGCACGCTGGCGCGAAATGAATGTACCCGGTGAGCAACAGTATAAAGGCCATGGCGTTGCATACTGCCCGCACTGTGATGGGCCTCTATTTAAAGGTAAACCGGTTGCGGTTATTGGTGGTGGTAATTCAGGTATTGAGGCGGCAATTGATTTAGCCAATATAGTTGAACACGTTACTGTGCTTGAATTTGCTGATACGTTACGCGCCGATGAGGTACTTATTCGTAAAGCTAATAGCTTAAAAAACATCACTATTATTAAAAACGCCCAAACCACGGAAGTACTTGGTGATGGCAAAAAAGTAACGGGGTTAAGTTATACCGATCGCCTTAGCGGCGAGAGTAAACAGTTGAACTTAGCCGGTATATTTGTACAAATTGGTTTAATACCTAATACCGAATGGTTGAAAGACAGCGACCTTGAACTGAGCCAATTTGGTGAAATACTCATTGATGCCAAAGGCGCAACATCGTTACAAGGGGTTTATGCTGCAGGTGATGCAACCACTACGCCATTTAAGCAAATTATTATTGCGATGGGGGCGGGCGCAACAGCAAGCCTAGGTGCGTTTGACTATTTAATTCGTCAAACGCCCGATGCAGAGCAAAGCGCTGCTTAATAGTGTTTTAGCTTAAAGTCTCTTGATATAACAGCTCTCACCCATAGCTGTTTGTTCACCCAAGCCGCCCTCTCCAAAGGCGGCTTTTTTGAGCGCTATTTAAGTCGGGTAATACCCACTAAAATACAGACTGCGCCACCAATAAAGCCAAGCCAGGCTTCCATAGGTGTTTCGCCGTTTAATGCCCGGGTAACCTGAGAGGTTGCTGAGTCATAAACGTCATAGCCCCATATTGCCAGTGCGATACCAATAACAATAAGTACAATACCAATAATTTTATTTGTCATAATGATCCTTTGTTTTCTAGTGCAAGTTAATCTGAGCGACACTCGTTATTATAATGTGGCTACGCTCAGCCTTTTTAATGTATTTGTAATTGCTTCTTCTATTGCTGGAAGCTTAAATGGTTTGGCTATAAACATATCCATGCCCGCTTGTTTACAGCTTAGTCTATCTTGGGAAGAAGCATTAGCCGTCAGAGCGACGATATATGTGCTTTTGGGGCTACATATGTTATTAGATCTTAATTGTTTGGTAGCTTCAAAACCATCAAGTATTGGCATAATACAATCCATAAATATAAGATCGTAATGCTTTTGTTTGCACTTTAAAATTGCGTCTTGGCCGTCTATGGCAAAGTCTGATTTTATATTAAACTTATCCAGCGCAGCTTCTAACACAAGGCGGTTTATTTCGTTATCATCAACCACCAGTACTGATAATTTGGCACCATGATTATTAATCGATTTAAGACTCGGTGTCTGTATTTGTTGTTTGCCAAGTTCAATCGGGATAGTTAAGGTAAAACACGTACCCACATTAACCTCACTCGTTACTTCAATTTTGCCATTCATAAAACCAACGAGTTCTTTAACAATTGCTAAACCTAATCCGGTGCCGCCTTTATTGTTGTTAGCATCAACCTCTTGGGTAAAAGGCTTAAATAATGAGTTTAAATACGCTTTACTCATGCCGCGACCCGTGTCGGTTATTTTAATGGTAAGTAAAGGGTGTTTTGTGTCTAATGCTAATTGCGAATAGAGAGAAACAGATCCATGCTCTGTAAATTTTAACGCGTTACTTAGTAAATTAGAGACAATTTGGCTTAATCGAGAGGTGTCGCAGTATACCCAAACATCATTAGGAATGAGATTAGTGGCTAGCAGTTCAATGTTTTTATTACTAAACAAAACCGAATATAAAGAAACCAAATCGGTAAATACCGTTTTAAGTAAAGAGTGGTGAGGCTCCAGTTTTAACTCACCATGATTTATTTTTGAAAAATCGAGTACTTCATTAATAATATTCAATAAAATGTCAGCACTTCGAAGGGCTACTTTAATTTTTTCTGCCCGCTTGTCATAATCATGTTCATCAATGAGAGTCGCTAACATTCCCGTAATACCATTAAGCGGGGTTCTAAGCTCATGACTAATTTTGGCAAACAGCATACTTCGGTCTTGGAGGAGTTGTTCTGCAAGTGCTTTTTTTTGTTTTAACTCTTCGCGTAACTTAACGGCTTCAGTTATATCTTGAAAAGTACCAAATAATCGCACACATTTGCCGTTGTTAAACTCGGCCTCACCAAAAGTCGACACCCAAATATTTTGCTGCTTTGCGGTAACTATTTCCAGCTCTAAATGCCATTTTTCACCCTTAGATACCGCATTTTCTACCGCTTTATTAATACTATCTCGACTTTTACCCGCTTTATAAAATTCAATGGCTGTTTCCATGTTTGGAGTATAGCCTTCTTCGGCTTGATGAATACGTCGAGTTTGCTGGCTCCAAAAAATGCTATTGTCTATTAGGTCGACTTCCCATGTGCCTATATTTGCAACGCTTTCAAGTTTCAATAAGGTGTCACTATTTTTAGTGAGATTAACTTTATCCTGATTGCGCGCAAATTCTGAGCCCAACCACTGAGCTAGTAATTCAATATAATCATAAGCTTCATCGCTAAAAGGGGGGCATTCTTGAGCTGATGAAAAGTTAACAGTTCCAAATACGTCAGTACCTATTCGTATAGGCGCTCCAATATACGCCTCCAATTGGAAATTAATATAGCAAGGATGATTTGCAATACTACTTTGCGACGCATTATGAAATGCCAGTGCAGAGTTGGCCAACAAAGTATGTGTACAATAGGTGCCGTTTAGCTCAAACTCAGTACCAATAGCAAGAGAATTGTCAGGGGTAATAGCATGTAAAACAGTGTAAGAATTATTTTTTACGCGGCTGATAATAGCCAAATCGAGCTGAAAAACATCGAGCCCAAAAGCAAGTAAGTCTGCAATTTTTTGATCAAAGCTAAGCTGTTGATCAGAGACTATATTATGAAAGCATCGAAGAAAATTCACAAAAAACCTTAATTTATTTAGTACGTACACAAGAACACAAGCAAGCACTATGCCTAAACATAATCTATTTTTTGACAATAAGCCATTAACACATAATTCCTTACTACATTAACTCGCGGGTTTAAAAATTAATAGCTTGAATTAGATGTAAATTCAGGGTTATATCACTATATATTTCTTCTGAGTCCATACTGTTTATTAATAACCCTTCTTGTATTACCTGTGTATGCTCAAGCACGTTGAGTAACGTTCACCATAAACATATTTTATAATTTCAATAGCTTTGGGTGTATGAGTAAATGCAATTTTGACTTCGGGCAATCTGTTTGAAATGGTTTTATCGCTCATAACCATTGCTACCAAATCTAGGGTTATCCAAGTAACTTTTAGCTTCACTTATGCCCATTTGATAGCCTGAATTGAGTATAGCTCGATTTTTAGTGGTGCGGCCGACTTTAAACCCTGTTGGTGGTGCAATAATATTTATTTTGCAATCTGACGGAGCATTGTGCAAAAAATCAATACTGTCATTATAATTTTTAGAACGCTGTATGGCGGCCTCTGCAAGCGCTGGGCTCTGTTTATAGAGTTGTTTAGTTAACCACGGTACTTTGTTGTCTTTTTTACGATAGCCTAAAGGTTGGGAGAGGATAACTGTTATTTCTGATGCACCCATTTCATAGGCTTTTTTTACCGGAATAGAATCGGCAACGCCACCATCGGTCATTGCGATCCCGTTTATTGTTGGGTAATCCCGATAAGCGATTGGGATGGCGCAAGAGGCTTTTAATTGCTCAACCATTTCATTGCCCGTTGCTTGCAAATAGTGAGCTTTACCTGAATCTATTGCCGTTGCAACAATATAAAAATCGTAAGGAGATTGCGAGAATTCGTCGGTATTCAAGGGGATTTCACGAACTGTCTCTTGCCACAGCCAATCTAAATCAAATAGATGGCCGCCTTTGATAAAACGTGCGAGATTAATAAATTCTGGCCTGCAGGAGTAATCGGTGATCACTTTGTAGTTGCGTGTTGGCTGCTTACATAAATAGGCTGCCACATTTGTAGCACCAGCTGATACTCCAAAATACCGATTAAAGGGTTGATATCCTTGCTCTAAAAACTCATCAAGTACACCTGCAGCAAAAATACCGCGCATTGCACCACCTTCAACGACTAACGTATGATTATTGTTCGTCATGCTCATTTCCATCCTTTGATAATACCTCATGCTAACAAGTGATTTGCGTATGTGCGAGTAACTTTTTATTGCGGCTCGCTACTTTTAAATTGCTTTCTGTAAGCGGAAGGTGAAATAGAGAAAGCGGCTAAAAACTGTTGTCGAAAGCTAACACTCGATGAAAACCCAGATTGATTAGCAATTCTATCTATATTGTGGTTACTTGTTTCTAATAGCTGCTGCGCGATGGTTAGACGTTGACTCAGCAGCCATTGTGTAAATGTAGTGCCCATTGCTTTTTTAAAAAGTCGAGAAAAATTACGGCGACTCATACTTGCTTTACTGGCGAGTTCATCGATTGTTAAAGGTTTAGTTAAATTTTTTAGTGCCCAAGTGATAGCCGGCTCTAAACGGTTACTATCGATGTGTCGAGGAATGGGTTTTTCTATGTACTGTACTTGTCCTCCACTGCGGTGAGGCGCCACAACCATGCGTCTGGCCACGCTGTTGGCAACATCTGCGCCGTGATCACGACGTAATAAATGTAGGCAACAATCAATTGCGGCAGCGGCGCCTGCTGAGGTAAAAACATTTCCTTCGTCAATGTACAGTACATCGTTATCAAAGTTTACTTTTGGGTATTTTTGTGCGAAGTCGTTAGCCCATACCCAGTGGGTTGATGCTGTTTTGCCATCCAATATACCTGCTTCAGCAAGCACAAAAGCGCCTAAACATAAACCTACCATTCTTGCTCCACGAGCATGTGCACGGCGAAGTGCATTAAGTAAAGCTGTTGAGGCGGGTATATCAGGATCGCACCACGCGGGTACTATGACAGTATCAGCAGTTTCAAGTATTGACAGGTCTTGTTTTATTTCTATGGGAAAGCCAGAAAGTGTTGGCACCAGACCTACAGTTTCTGTACATACTGTAACTTTATATGGACGAGCGCCCACGCGGTCTAAGTCTTCACCAAAAATACTACACGGAATAGATAGGTGAAATAAACTGATATTGTTATAAGCAACAATCGCAACGGTATGTTCATAGAGTAATGTCATTTTGGCCTAATATCATCGACTACCGTCCTTTAGGACACTATTTGCAACCGACTATAAAGTATAAGCTGTCACGGTGCAAACGCAGCAACACGGCTGTCACAGCCGTGATAGCTTATAAACTTAAATTTAACTCGGTATTAAAGGATAAATTATGACGATGACACTTCGTGAACTTAATGAGCTTGACTCAACACCCGCTTCACTTAAAAACGCCACACTTATATTTGTTGATTATCAAAATACTTATACACAAGGTGTTATGGAGTTAGAAGGGTGGCAAGATGCTCTTAATAATGCGGCAATTTTACTGGCTGATGCACGTGCTGCTGGTTCTAAAATTATTCATATTATGCATGATGGTGGTGAAGGCTCGCCTTACGATATTAATGCCGAAATAGGCCAAATACACTCAAGTGTCGCGCCAATTGCGGATGAAAAAGTTATCGTTAAAACAGCTCCCGATAGTTTTGTTGGAACAGACTTAGGCGAACAAGTAGATGTAATTGGTAATAATAAATTGATCATTGTTGGGTTTATGACCCACATGTGTGTGACATTTACAGCGCAAGGTGCATTTTTAAGAGGTAACCACGCAACGGTAGTCGCTGACGCATGCGCTACAAGGCCATTACAAACTTCAGTGAGTGATGTGTTGGCATCTGATCTACATAAAAGTGCCTTAGCAACCATTAATGACTTATATGGCGTGGTTATCCCAAGTGCTGATGACTTAAGCTAAGAAAGTGTTTTTAATTTATAAATTTAAATGGGCAATTTATTGTTCATTTAAATAGCACAAAGTGGTTATTAATATAATGATATGACTTTCATTGTGAAAAGAGTAATTTATGATTGTTTATTATTCAAAAATACATATTTGATTTCTGCCAGCTTTCTTTGCTTTATATAAAGCAATGTCAGCGCTTTTTATCAGGGTTTCTGTGTGTGTATCTGCATTTGGATAACTACAAAAGCAACCAAAGCTAAGTGTTATGTAAGGGGCAATAGGAGAGAACTCATGCGTAATATTCAGTGCTTTTATTTTTTGCTCAATTAACAAAGCAAATTTATGGCATTGCTCTATATTCGTAGCAGGTAAAATGATTGCGAATTCTTCACCGCCATAGCGAGCTGCTATGTCACCCTCACGTTTACATAAACTTTTTAATGCACGAGCAACGTGTTTTAACGTTTCATCGCCTTTGTGGTGGCCATAATTGTCGTTATAGCGCTTAAAAAAGTCGATATCACACATAATTAAACTAATTGGTTGGTGTTGTCTTGCAGAGCGTTTAATTTCGCTCTTTAGGGAAGTATCAAAAAATCGGCGGTTGGCAATGTCAGTAAGTGCATCGGTGTTTGCTAACTTATTTAATTTTGTATTAGCGTTAATTAATTGTTTTTGGGCTAACTGCAGCTTTTTTTTATAGTTTATGTTTTTGAGTGCGTTATTAATAATTTCGCCTACGAGCTTGATTCTTATTAAATCTATTTTGCTCCATTGGCGTTTTGTGTTAACACAGTCACAGCCAATAAAACCAACAAGCTCCTTGTCATAGCGCAGGCCAACACATAAAACAGACTGAATACTCTGCGCTTCAAACTCTGCTTTTTCTGAATTCGCTTCCGGTGGTAACTGAGCAACATCATTAACTTTAAATAGGTGTGTTAAGTTCATTACATCAAAAAAGTAGGGTAGTTCGGCTTTAGGGACGTTTTGCAACCTATCTTTGTAGGCAGTTATGCCGGTGTTCACCCATTCATGCGTATTGGTTAAAGTTTCACTATCGGTATTAAATTCAAATAAGTAGCTTCTATCTGCTTTACAAACGGTGCCTATGGCTTTGAGTGCAAAGTTAATTTGTTGATCAATATTGTCATTTTGAATATCAATTAGTTTGGTGGATATTTTTGAAATAATATGGTCAAAATTATATTGCTCTGCATGACTATGGTCTTGCTCTAAAGTGATCATAGAAACAGAGTCATCAATGATTGAGTGGTTCACATTTAAAAGCTGAGGCGTGAATTCACACTCTAATAAAACAGCTGTTATAGTAGATGTGAATAATTGCTCAACGGTAACAACCGTATCATCATTAAAGTCGCGAAGCGTAATACTGTTAAAAACATCGCTGCTAAGCGCGTCGTCACTATTTATGTTAAGTAACGTTTTGGCATGTTGGTTTAAGATGTAATTATGTGTTTTATTGTCATAAACAATCACCGCCAAATTAATTAGATTAAAAACCTGCCAAATTGTATTGTTTGAGTCATGGCTCACGGGTTTCTCCGCATTAAAATATGATAACTGACCATATTTATGAATTAATTATTATTTTTGTATCTGCTTAGTTATTTTTAGTACAGTTTTTTGTGTTTTACTAAGTTTTTAGTGCGTTTATTTGGCCTACGTATTACAATTGTGACTGTATATCATTACGTATTTCCCAATTTGCTTTATTTCATAAGCTTACTTTATTTTTAGTGAAGGTCTATTATATTTCATGACAGAAATAACCACACATCATGCTTCTCGTCGCCGTTTGTTAATTGCACTTGCAATTACCTGCTCATTTATGGTGATTCAATTAGTGGGTGCGTATTACGCAAACTCACTTGCAGTACTTGCTGATGCAGGGCATTTGTTTGTTCATAATAGCTCTTTGTTCATTGCTCTCATTGCGTCTAGCTTTGCTATTCATTTAGCTAAAACCTATAACGATGGCCATCAAAAAGCAGAGCTAATAGGGGGGTTGATCAACGGCGTTTTATACCTAGCCATTAGTTCACTTATTTTATATGAGGGCACTGAGCGCTTTATGCATCATAAAGGGGGACATGAGCTGGTTATTAATAGTTACTTGATGTCGGTAATTGCTGCTATTGGTTTTTTATTTCATGGCGCAGCGGCATGGGTGCTTTATAAAGGCCGTAAGGCGAGCATTAATGTGTATGCCGTGTTTTTACACTCGTTTTTTGATTTAATATCAACGGTTTCTACTTTTGCTGCTGGTGTACTTATATACATAACAGGCTGGAATGTAATTGATATTTTATCGAGCATGTTAATTGCGTCTTTTGTCTTGTTTACCGGTATTAAGGTCATTATTAGCTGTCTCAAGGGGTTGCGTTCAAATAAAGCTAAGTTACCTAAAGTGGCCGAAATTGAAACAGAAATAACCACCATGGAACATGTTGCAAATGTGCACAATGTCACTGTTGTTCGTAAAAACAAAAAGGTTATTGTTGGTGCTCATGTTGTGCTAAAACAACACTGTACTATAGAAAAACATGATGAAGAGTGCCGCTTAAAGGTAATTAAACTGCTTGCAGATAAATTTAATGTGCGCAACAGCGTATTACAAATAGAAAGCTACGAATGCAAGCACATACACTAATGCGTTAAACCTAAAAGCGACTTAACTAAGTCGCTTTTAGTTTCATATCAAATCAATAATTTTTTCGAAGCACTCCGGGCTCATTAAATCGTTAGCACTCATAGGGCGAGCAAGGTAATACCCTTGTAACTGATAACAGCCTATATTACGCAAGAAGTCTAGCTGCTCACGCGTTTCTACACCCTCGGCAATACAATATAACTCTAAGTTTTCAGCGAGTGAGTAAATCGTTTTAATAATAGATTCATCCCCTTTATCAATACCAATACTATTAACAAAGCTTTGATCTATTTTTATCACATTAATTGGAAATTGACTCAAATAAGTTAACGATGAATAGCCAGTGCCAAAATCATCAAGAAACAGTTTGAACCCAGCAGCCTGTAAGCTTTTTAGTTGCTTAGCCGCTTTGTATTTATCTTCTAATAGCGTGTTTTCTGTAATTTCTAAACGAAGTTGTTGTGGTTTTATCTGTGCTTTTTCTAGTATGGAGCTGAGCTGCTGCGTTATGTTGGCCTTTAAAATATGTTTTGGAGACAAATTTAACGATATGTAAAACAACGGGTTAATGTTCAAAAGTGGAGCAAGCTCAGTAATTGCACGCTGTAATGCTTGCTCAGTTAACATATCAATTAAGCCAGTCTCTTCAGCAATAGGTATAAATAAAGCGGGAGAAACCGGTTTGCCTTGGTTTTCCCAGCGCATGAGTAATTCAACCCCACTTATTGTTTTATCTAGTGTATTAACAATAGGTTGATAGTGATTAAAAAACAGATTATCCCTAGCAGCATCTTTTAAGTCGTTTTCAAGAATAAGCTTTTGTTTAATTTGCTCATTCATTTTTTCATTAAAAAACTGAAATCCATTTCTGCCTGCTTGTTTAGCATGCATCATGGCAATATCTGCGTTACGTATGAGGGCATCGGTCGATGTTGCATCGTATGGGTATAATGCAATACCAATACTGGCTGATATATTAATAGCGAAGTCTTCAATAATAACCTTGTTAGCCAGCTCTTTGCTCATTTCGTTGAGAGTGTGTTGTAAAGAGGCCATTGAGGTAACGTTTTCAACTAACACTAAAAATTCATCACCACTTTGGCGGCCAAATGTAGCGTCATCACCTAAGTATTGGCTCACTCGCTCGGTAATATTGCACAATAGTTTGTCACCCACTGCATGGCCAAAAGAGTCATTGACGGGTTTAAATTTATCTAAATCTATAAATATAACAGCGCATTGCGAATCGTCTTTAGCGGCGCTTGTAATGGCATTTTCGATTTTTTGATTCATTAAACTACGATTAGGTAAGCCCGTTAACGCATCGTAATTAGCAAGGTAGCGTAACTCATTTTCAGCGCGTTTCTGCTCTGTTAAATCGGTAATAACAATAACATAATAACTGACTTTATCTTTTTCATTAGCAACGGCTGTGGCACTTAAATGAATAGGGTGTTTTTCAGCTTTTGTGGTCTTTACATAAGCATTTGTTCGCCAGTTTTCTTTTGGTTTAAGTGCTTTTAAAATTGTTGCAAACTCTCTACACTTAGCTTGTCCAATGGCATTAATAAATAATTTTGAGGTAACAACCCCCTCTCTGCCTTCATCAGAAAACACATCCATAAAGCTGTTATTGGCTGAAAATGGCACGAGGTCTTCATCTAAAATAAGTAAAAAGTCATTTATTTGACTAAATGCTTCGCCTAATATTTTGGCTTGTTGTTCGTTTGCCAGCTGCTCGGTAATATTAGTAAAAATACCCGACACATAAAGAGGCTCTTTAGTGTCTTCATTATAAATAGTTTGCCCCAAATCATGAAACCATAACCAGTGCCCATCTTTGTGCCGTAAACGATAAGTAGCTTGCCAATGTTTTTGCTTAGTTTGGTTTGTAAAAGTATTCCATTTACTTTGTAGCCTGCGACGCTCATCAGGATGCATAATATTAAAAAAACTACTTATATCGATGCGTTCAGGTAAGTTCTCGTAGCCAAGCTCTGCGCCTCTATCTGTATTTACTGAGTTATCTGCAAAGCTATAGTTCCATACACCGCTTTTATTACTTTTTAGTGCCAGCTCAGTTTGTGTTTTAGAGTGCAAAGCGGCGCGGTGAGCTTGTTCAATTGCAATTTTACGGCTTCGGTATTGCCAGAAAAATAAAAACAAAATAACAACAATAGCAATAAAATATAAAGTATATGCAATAGGAGACTGCCAAGGGGCGTAAGCTACACTAAATTTTAACTGTATGGGGTCACTTGTGATCACCCCATTTCGCTGTTGAGTAGACACAGACAAAATATAATCACCAGGTTGTAATTTAGTAAAAAACACCTGGTTAGATTTTAAATCGTTGTAGCTCAAAGACGAAGGGCCTGTAAGCTCAACTTTGTAGTAGATTTTATTAATATTTTTATAATCAAAATTTGAAAACCGCACCGTTAAGCCCATATCGTCGTGCTTAAGCATTAATGGATCAGTGCTGTATTTTGAAGGGGAGTAATTAAGGGCTTGTGAAAACAAACTAATATTAGTAATTGCTAAGTTATTATTGATTTTTCGCTGTTCATTATCAAATTGCTCTGGGTCAAACATTAGCACGCCGCTACGGTTACCAAACGCTAACTCGTTGTTGTGTAACCTTAATGCTGCTAGAGCTGTAAAGTGATTGTTACTTAAGCCATCTTTTATTGTGTACGTGGTGATGTTAAGCGTATCTAAATTAAGTTGATAAAGACCGTTATCAGTACTTATCCATAAAAAGTCTTTATTATCTGCAATAAGTTTAAAAATAGAGTTAGTATTTAATGAGTTGTGTTTATCAAATACATGCACTTGCTGATATGTTTTAGCGTTTACTGCAATTAAGCCTTCTTGGGTGGTGGCTAACCACAGCAGCCCTCGCTTAGCATCGTAATAATAATTCTCTACTGTATGGTAAAGATTGTTTTTTGCTGTTTTAGATTCAAAAATAGTAATTAAAGTCGCTGTTTCTTCGTTGTATCGATAAAGCGTGTCAGAGGTACTTAACAGTAATTCGCCAGGGAAAGCCTCAGAGGGGGTATGAAACGTATATGCAAGCATGGGCGATACCTGCTCTTTTAGTCCATTAATAACTCGGTTTTCGCCTGTGTTACCATTAAATATATAAAAGTTATCATTGTTAATATAAGCAAAAGTATCGGGTGCAACTTGTGCAATGCCGAACGTATAGTCGGTATTTAACTTGTACTGAGTAATGTATTTGTTTTTTTCAAATGTTGTTGTTTCTTTATTAAAGAGATCGAGCCCGGAAAAAGTTGCTAGCCATAGGTAGTTATCGCCTTTGCCATATGCAGGGAAAATATCACCTATAGCCGATAGGCCATAGACCGCTTTGCTATCTTTAGATTGTAGATATAAGTCACTCTTTTGGGTTTCTAAGTTATACTGAACAAGCCCATCGTCAGTGCCTATCCACAGTAATTTACTATTATCTTGGTAAATAGTGTTTACAATATTATTTTCAGGTAAGGTTATTTTTTTAAACTTTTTTGTTTGTGCTGCCCAAGTAAATATTCCATGTGTTCTAGAACCTAACCAAAGTAAGCCCGACTCATCAAACATAATATCGTTTATCGTGTTCTCTGTTACGTTGTAGTTACTATCTTTGAAGTTTAAAATAGGGCTAATGCTTGTGTTTTTTCTATCAAATTCAAATAGCCCACTTTCTGTAGCAATAAATTCACCATAGGGTGTGTTTACATAATCCCAAATATTATAGTCATTAATTAGTGTTGATAATTCCAAGGGATTTATATTTTTATTTTCATTAAAAGCAATCCGATACATCCCCTCAACCGTACCAACTAGCAACCCAAGTTCATCATCTATAGATAAAAATTTTACATTGTTACTATCATTGGTAACTTCTTGGGTGTCATTGAGTACTATTTGTTGGAGCTCGTTATTGTCAAAGCTATAAGCGTAAAGTCCCTGATCGGCACCAACATATAATACATTTTGGTGCAGTGATAATGCTCGAATAAATATGTTTTCATCAGGCAAAGATGCAACGAGTGCTAGTTTTTTTGATTTTTTATCAAAACGGTACACGTGGGAATCAATAGAAAAATAAAAGTTTGTAGGCTGCTCAACGACTGCAGTAATGGGAGAAAACTTTTCTTCATTTTGATTCAAATGTCCTGAATATATCTGCTCAGCAGTTAAAGTATGTGGGTCAATTAAATAGCTTCCAGCAAGTTGTGTGCTAACTATTATTTTGCCGTCATTAGCTTTGTAGATATTGATTACATAATTGTTTTTTAAACCTGTTGCGCTTTCGTAAGGGGTGGCTCGGTAACCGTCAAATCGAAATAGGCCTTGGGTAGTTGCTATCCAAACGTAACCGATATCATCTTGTATTGATTTCACTATAAAGCTTTGCGACAGTTGTTCGTTGCTAGTAATACGTTGTAATTGTTCAGAATAAGTTTGTGAAGCAAAGCTCTGCTGCATGCAAACTAATAAAAATATATGAACAACAAAGAAAAACTTACTCAAAAGCACTTACCCTTTTTAACTGACAAGTTTGGTATTTAGTATTGGTGTAATATAACATGAGTTTAATTTAAAAATTACAAAAAGCATTAAATGTGAATTAATTGTTGTGTTTTTGTGTGGGCATTACACGTTATTCTAATTAAAGTAAAAGGACTACAGATGAATTTTAGAGAAAATATCAACTTAGAACATAGCGTACTTTTAGTAATCGACTTACAAAGTAAATTGGCACCCGCTATAGCTTCATTTAATACCACCTTAGATTGTGCTTTACAGCTTGCAAATGCAAGTGCTATTCATCAAATTCCTTCAATAATTACAGAGCATTATAAAAAAGGACTAGGTGAAAGTGATGAGAAAATAAAGCAAGCTTTACCAAACGCTCAGTATATTGAAAAAATAAATTTTAGTGCCTGCGCCGAAGACGGTTTTTTAGATACTCTTTCGCAATTAAATCGCCCACACATAGTTGTTATTGGCACTGAAGCGCATGTCTGTGTGTTACAAACATGTTTAGATTTACTACAACAAGGGTTTGCAGTAACAGTTGCTACTGATGCAATAGCCTCAAGAAATGTAGAGCATAAAGCCATTGCGGTTGAGCAGCTTCGTCAAGCAGGTGCTATAATATCTTGCGTTGAAACTATTATATTTCAATGGACAAAAAAAGCAGGGACGTCTACTTTTAAACAAATACTATCAATAGTTAAGTAGCGCACTAAAAACATTTTTAAATCAAGCAGCACAATTATTCTTGGTTTGATTTAAGATAAAAAATTGCGAGTTGTTGTAGGTTATACTAACAATGAGCGTGTTTAATTATTATAAAATTAATTAAGGTTTTTATGTCTAGTGTGAGTCGATTGTTTACAATCATATTCTGTTTATTATTTGTAGAGTCTATTGGTATAGGCCTTTATTTTGATACATTAACAGAGGCATTTCTGGTCGGCTTGCCTTTATGCTTGCTTCCTATTTGGTTATTAAAAACCCAACCCGAAAGTAAAATTACACCTCATGTCGTCGCTGCTGCAATTATGATGTTTTCATTTTTACATATTCAGCAAGCGTATGGCCTTATTGAGGTGCATTTCGAAATATTTATTTTCTTAGCAATGCTGATAATGTTTGTTGAATGGCGGGTATTTATTACGGCCATCGTGTTTGTTGCTATTCATCATTTATCTTTTTATTACCTGCAGACTCAAAATACTGGGTTTTATGTTTTCGACCCTGATCGTTTAGCTTTTTCAACGGTACTCATTCATGCGGCCTATGCCATTGTTGAAGCGCTGGTTGCTGGCTTTATTGCCGTAACATTACAACGCGAACGTCGTGCAGGTTTGTCGTTAAGCCATGCCACTGAACAAATAATGCAAGACCCTAATCAAATTAAACTCTCAATGCGAGCTGATGATACCAATAGCAGTGCCGTGGTAGGTTTTAACACGCTACTAGAATACTTGTCGGATGTTATAAAACAGGTTCAAACTCAATCCGATTCATTAAAAAATAATTCTCAAGAACTTATTAATGTGCATGATGAGCTGGCAGACAGTGCTAAGCACCGAAATATACAAACCGATGATATTGCCAATTCAGGTTCACAAGTAGCCCACGGCTTTAAACTGGTTGAGCAAGAAAGTGATATTTTAAAGCAGCAAGTCAGCAATATTACCGATTCTGCCCATGTTGCTTTGCAAGAAGTGTTACAAACAGACAGTAAAAGCAAAGAGTTGCTCACGTTATTAACCAATACAGAAGAGCAGTTAAGCCACTTAGTGGCTGCTGGTGATGTAATTACAAGTTTGTTGAATGAAATATCAGGTATAGCCGATCAAACTAACTTGTTAGCCTTAAATGCTGCAATTGAAGCCGCTAGAGCGGGCGAGCATGGTCGTGGTTTTGCTGTAGTTGCAGATGAGGTTCGTTCTTTAGCGAATAACAGCCAGCAAACAACAGCAAAAATAGCATCAACGTTAACAGATTTGGTGAATAATAGTCGTACTTCAACACAATCGATGAATCAGTGTGTTGAGTTTGTTGTAGATCTAACAAAAATTAGTGCCACCATGAAAGAAAATATTTCGTCAATGAGTGAGCAAATACAGGCCGTATCTTCAAGCTCTAACTCGGTTGCGCAAGTAGTTGCTGAACAGGCTGGAAATACCGAACAGATTGCAACTAGCACAGATCAAATGCGCCAACGCCAACATGAAGATGGAAAAATTGTTGAACAACTCACCGCCAAGGTACAAATGATTGATGTCAGTATCGACGTGTTAGAGCAAAGTATTGCAAAATTTAACTAATAAGCGCTATTTTATTTTTGTATTGATTGGTGTGTGGCTTGTCGTTGTTGTGTCGGGTTTAGTGTATTTTCAACTTGGGCAATTAAAGCCGTTTGATGAAAATAAAATGCTTAAACAACAAAACTGGTTTTCGCAATTTAAAAACCAAGTACTGTGGCAAAACAAAGACAGTGCTCAACTTGTGATTATTACGCAAGAAAATTGCGGCTGTACAATTCAAGCACAGCCTCATTTATCAGCCCTGCAACGCTTTGCTACAAACCAAGGCGTTGAAGTGCAAAATTTTGTATTAAATAATGAGTTAAAATCAGTGATCCCTGCCACACCTGCCGCCGTTTTAATTGATAAAAATGGTGAGTTTGTTTATGCAGGGCCTTTATCTGAAGGGCTGGCATGCTCTCAAGGTAGTGGCTTTGTGGAAACCGTTATTAGTAATTTACAGGCCGGATTTAACTCATCATTATTAATAGCGGATACAAAAGGCTGCTATTGTGTAAATAACGCCTAAATCATATACCCTTATATAAAAAGCGCTTACAACTAACGTGTATAAAAGTAGGTAAGCGCTTTTTATTGTTTAACGATTAAAGAGTGATTTAAACGTTATTTAATCATTATATAGTCACTAAACCATAAATACCCAACAGTACAAAAACACTGGCTGCTATCGCTCTTACGGTATTTAATGGAATTCTTTTTAGTAACGCCTTACCGGCATAAATAACAGGGACATTGGCAATTAACATGCCTACTGTAGTACCCAGCGTAACCCAAAATACTGATTGATATTGTGCACCGAGCAACACGGTTGCAATTTGTGTTTTGTCCCCAATTTCAGCAATAAAAAATAAGATTAAGGCCACTAAAAATGCACCATAGCGGTCGTATTTATGGCTCACTTCTTCATCTTTATCTGGAATAAGTAGCCACAGCCCTACCACAATAAAGCTTATATTGACTATCCAAGGTAAGTATTCGACGGCAAAGTTCCCGCTTAGCCAATCACCAAACCATGCAGATAAACCATGATTAATAATAGTAGCAGCGAGAATGCCTAAAATAAGTGCAATTTTATTATGAAAGCGAGCAGCTAATAGTAAAGATAAAAGCTGGGTTTTATCGCCTATTTCAGCAAGGGCAACAGTGACGGTAGAGGTTAAAAAAATATCCATTAATATAATCTTCAGGCGGGAATACTAAACCAAGGCAAACAGCTATCTCCCGCCATGAGGATAGTGTCTACCTAGGTCTCGCCGATAACGCTTGCTACAACATTACAAACTTACCATGCACATGAGGTGCAATTATGTTGATAAGTTTACTCATTACTGAGCGGGCTACTCCCCTAAGAGGGCAGCGATTATTCCACAAAGTTTAAAGTAGGTAAATATATTCGGGTAACTTTTAAATTTAAAAGGTAGCTTTGTGTCGTTAGTGCACAAATAAACTTGCTTTTGGCTATCAAATTAGCTGTAATAATAAACAGAAGGAAGTTGAACAATTTGAAATTATATGTACGTGTAAAGGAATTTAAATATGCAATCAACTGTCGTTAAATCAACAATAGCAACCATTCAAAATGGAGTTATGAAAGCGGACGGAAAGTTTTGGATTACGCAAACCGACTTAAATTTTGAACCTTTTAATGAAAAATTAGGGTTAGAACCATATACAATTGCCCGTGATACAATTTTAAAAGTGGTTGAATGTAAAGGCAAAGGCGCAGGCCTTGTTCCAATAACAGCTGATGCGATAGAGGTTTTCACGCAAGATGGCAGCTCGTATCAGTTTATACTCTCAAACCCCAGTGATTGGATAAATATATTGTCAAATCAAACTAGTGCTTAAAGTAACAAGCATGCCATCAATTAATAATTTTAAATGATGGCAAATAAGGCTTTCATTTAAGGTATAAGCCCCAACATGCGGGTAAATGAAATAACCTAAACTTTAAATACATTAACTTGCCCTTGTAACATTGCCGCCAGTTGTGCGAGTTCTTGTGATGCCTGTGCATTTTGCTGTGAGCTTTCGCTAACCGACGTGATACTGGCGCTAAATTCATTAATATTACTGCTTAGCTCATTTGCGACCATTTTTTGCTCCTGTGTTGCGGTTGATATTTGAGTATTCATATCTGCAATTTCAGTAACTTCATGGTTAATTTCGCTTAGCACCTGTGATGAATACTGAGCGTGATCAACACTTTCTTTAGCGCTGCTTTCTGCGTTGCTCATTGCGCTAACCGCTTGTTGAGTCATATCTTGTAGTTTAGTGATCATCTCATTAATACTGGCGGTTGCTTTTTGGGTGTTATGGGCAAGTTGCCTTACTTCATCGGCTACAACGGCAAAACCACGACCAGAATCGCCAGCTCTTGCTGCTTCAATGGCTGCATTTAAGGCTAACAAGTTAGTTTGCTCAGCAACGCTTTGAATCATCATAACAACTTGGTTTATATCATTGGTTTGAGAATTTAGATCTGTGATGAGCTGCGTATTAGTATTAACTAAAGCTGAGAGCGTATTTATTGACTCTATATTATCAGCAACAGCTTGCTGCCCTTGGCCTGCTTTTATGTCGGCACTTGTAGCCTTGTCGGAGGTTGTTTGCGCGTTATGAGCAACTTGCTCTATTGCACTGCTCATTTGAGTAATTGCAGTTGCAATCATAGCCGATTGTTGCTCTTGCTGCGTTGCTGTACTGGCAACCTGAACACTAATAGAGTTCATTTCTTCAGCTGCAGAGGCAAGTGTCAGCGTTGCGCCCGCCATATCTTTTACTAAACCTTGGATCCGAAGTAGCATATCATTAAAGTTAGATGCGGTATCTGCAATCTCATCCTTACCTTGAACCTCAGCACGAGCTGTTAAATCAGCATTGGTTGCAATGTGCGTTATGGTATCGCGTAATGACATTAATGGATTTTGTATCGAAGAATAAATAAAGTAAGCAACAATCAGTAACAGCAAAATTAATATTGCGATCGTGGCACTCATAATCAACTTTATAAATTGATAATTATCATCGGCTTTAACTTTAAAATCACTCGCTTCTTTAAGTTGTAAATCAATTAAAGCTTGGTAGCTGGCACTCAGCGGATCAAATAATTGGTAAAGCTCATAAACAAATTGCTTTTGTGGGATTAATAAAAACTCACCACTATTAATGCTTAAAATTAAATTATTTAAGTGCGTAAGCACGGACTGTAGTTTGCTTTCAACGTTATCTACTAAGCGCTTTTCTTCAGCTGTTAGCTGTGTGCTCAGGTAGGCTTTCCATTCATTATCAGCCGTATTTCTAGCATCATTAATATTCGCTAAAAGCGCTGATTTGGTAATAGACTCAGCACGATACTTGTGAAGTAAGTCAACAATATTTACAGCGTAATTATCAGACACATGTTTAATTTGCTTAAGTGGTACGACACGGTCGTCGTATAAACTATCAATCCCTGCTACTAACCTTCCCATTGTGTTTATTGAAAAAAACGATGTAATTAAAAAAATCATAATTGGTAGCAATGCAAGCACGGCTAAACGGGTACGCACAGAATAATTGTTTAACATAGTTATCCAAAATTACAGCAATAATAAAAAAGTATAATATGGATAAAAAATTTTACTGAATTTTTATATGAAAATTATTCAGGGTTTATAATTCTTGCGCTTTAAGTTAATAACTCAAGTCTCATTTCAAAAAGCTTTTACTCGCATAATCCAATCAATCTTTATTATTGTTACTGCAGATAGGGGGGTAGGTAATCTTGTCATTGTTTGCAAAACGCCAAGCAAATTCTGTTGATATTCTACCTGCCGCTTAGAGCGAGAAACAGACGGTCGCTCAAACTCGTTTTTGGACAAAAACGTGTTAGAGCCGAAGAACCGCTCTGTGCTAGAGAAAGATGTTGGTAACGCCTTGCTAGCGCAATACAAAAGCTACCACAGCAGCTTGCCACTATGCCACTGCTAACGTGTCAGTGTCTTTATGCGGCTCCAATTCGATCTCGTAATCTTCTTGGTAATTGTCGAGTGCCTTAACAACGCTTTGAACATCCACTTTAAAGAACTCTTTGCGATGATTTACTAGGTTGACTCTTTGTTTGCTGAATTCGTTATGTAGAAATTTCTCTAAACTGGGGGCATCTTCCGAATATATATATGCGTGGACATCAAACAGTTCTGGTACAGAAGCATCTCCGAGTTCTTTGACTCTCTCATCTGGATTTGCTCTTCGAGTCATGCCAATTTTTACCATCCCCTCCCCAAATGACACTCTATTAGAGATTATATAAACGTAACCAGCTCGTGTTTGTTGAGCGAGCGATTGTGCGCGAACCTCTCTTTTCTTCAACACTTCCAGTTCCAATTTGTGCAGCTCGTACAGTTCCTTTTGCTCATCAGAGCTGGACTCTAGTTTGCTCAACTCCTGCGCAACCAGCTTCTCCATAATCTCACGATCTTTCCTAGCTTTATTCGCAGCATCAATTATACGCTTTTCTTCTCGCTCTGCTTCTTTTGCTATACGTGCTTCCTCACGTTGTTCTTCTTTGATGTCAGCTTTGATCTGGTTCAATTCATATGTTAGTTGGAGCTCTTTATTCTTTAACCTGAAATAACTTTCAGACAATTGCGTCTTAACTATACGGCCTGAGTTGTTTATATCGTCGAATGTTTCACGGGCGCGTTGAGATAGCCTATTGATGTTGTTCCAATCAACCATTGAACATGCCGCTTTAAACTCATTATCTAAACAGCGGATCCGGAGTTTTATTTCACGATTGAATAGTTTTGTAGCGCCAGCTTTGCGACCATTAACTCTTACGTCTTTACTCATACTGCAGATACAAGCTGTTTTGTTTTTTACCATTTCCTTTAAGTCTTCTTTAACTTGAGCAAGTTTTGCTTCAATTTTTCTGACTTCTTTCGTTTCCGATATAAATGCGTAAGAAGTATCATCAGAGGTACCCACGCCAAGGTTGTACAATGAAAGTTTTTTTTTGTTGTCACGTAGTCTGCTGAATGTCTTATTGTACTTTATCTGTAAGTCTGAATATTTCTCTTTAATTTGTTTTAGCTTGTCTTCTGCCCTCGATACAGGGAAGTACGCATCTCTAACTTTCTTACCATCTGCTTCGACCATTTCAAGCGCTGCGCAT
Source organism: Pseudoalteromonas sp. APC 3250 (assembly GCF_030407915.1). Taxonomy (NCBI): domain Bacteria; kingdom Pseudomonadati; phylum Pseudomonadota; class Gammaproteobacteria; order Alteromonadales; family Pseudoalteromonadaceae; genus Pseudoalteromonas; species Pseudoalteromonas sp. APC 3250. Next base: position 23,678 of record NZ_JASDCM010000002.1, on the reverse strand, counting down.
GATTTCCTCCACAAGAAAAATGCACCTAATGCACAAATGAATAATATAATTGTTATGAGCATGGTTATGTCCTTATATTGATGCCGGAATTGACCCAGTTAGGTTTTCGTGCGATTGCTTGTTCATTGCTTCACGAATCAAAATACTTTCTCTGTATTCCTTGGCTTCTACATCAAAGTACCAGTCGCTTGACACATTCAGTTCGTCCATTGCAGCTTTTACTTGCTGGGGGCTTACCTTGAAAAACTCCTTACGATTGTTTTCCACATTCACTCGTTGTTCGTCAAACTTTCTATGAAGTTTCTTCTCTATTTCTGGAGCATTCTGCACAAATGCCATCGTGTGCACATCAAATTTAAACGGTACGCTTGCGTCACCAAGTTCATTAATGCGATCCATCGGTTCGAGTCTTCGAGTCATTCCGATTTTAACAACACCCTCTCCAAAAGTACCTAGGTTTGAAATGACATATATGTAGCCGACCTTTGTGATCTGTGCTTGCGAGGTTGCGCGTTGAAATTTATTTTCTAACTTGGCAATTTCAGATTTCATCTTTTGGATTCTTTCTTCCATGACTTTAGCGCTTGCCCCGTGCAGTTTTAAAGCTAAGGCTTGGGCTTTTTTCAGATCAGAGCTCCGGTAAGATATTTCGTCTTCAAGGTCATCGGCTTCATCTCCGGATTGATTATTTTGCTCACGGAGGATAGCTTGTTGTTTTTTCCTCTCCGCTTTCTGTCTTTCTCTGTATAAAAGTTCTCGATGCCAAGCGTTTAACTCATTGATTTTCAAATTAAAGAATTCTGCTGAGATGGTTACATTAGCCGTCTCGCCCAGTTTACCAAGTTGTTCGTTTACACGATGTAGTTTATTAACCGCCGTATCATAAGTTGAATGGCGCATTATTTTTCGTATGGCATCAAATTCTGCATTGAATGCTTTGAGCGAAAGATATCGGTAATCTTCGACCATTCGTGCACCAGTTTTTTCGCAGCCAAACCATTCCCATTTTGAGTATGCGTCTGTTGCCAGGCCTCTGCTTATGACACGATACTGATCCGCATAACATTTATTGATTTGAGCTTTAAGTTCTTCTCTGTCATCAAAGCTATAAACAGGTGGCAGTAATCCAACTTCGATATATTGTCTCTCTAGCTCAAGCTTCTCAGTGGATTCCTCGAGTGTTTTAAAATGTTCTTGACCAGAAGTGATTTTCCTTTTCACTTCTTCTAACTCACCTTCAAGTTTGGCAACCTGATTTTCAACAGATTCATTTTCAAGGTTTTCCTTTTGACGTTGAATTTCAGCAATTTGTTCAATTCGTTTCGTGTGATTAGATTTCGCTTTGATGGCGAGAACAATTATGGCTCCGCAAAATAGCGCCCAAAAGTAAACGTGTATGTCTATTCCCTCAATCATATTTCCCTTCATTTTATTATGCTTTTGGATTACCTTATCTTTTGTATGGAATATATTCAACACTACCTCCGAACAGTAACTTCCTTAATCGCACTTTTGTCGAAATCCAAACCATAATTACCATATCAACATGCTCAGCTTTTACATTTATTAACGTGTAGTGGTTTTCAATTATTGTCGGGCTGAACTAGTCGATGAAAATTACTTTCATGCTGTCCTTGAAGCCGTAAAGGGTATTGCAGAACGAATTCGCAATATGTCATCTTTAACAAAAGATGGCGCAGATCTATTTAATACCGCATTTTCTGTTAAGCACCCAATCTTAAAGATAAACGCTCTGAGAACAGATACAGAAATCAGTGAACAAAAAGGCTTTAGCAATATGATTGTAGGGTTGTTTGGCGCAGTTAGGAATCCTGTAGCTCATGCGCCAAAAATATCGTGGCCCATGAGTGAGCTAGATGCACTGGATATTTTGTCAACGGTATCATTTATTCACAGGAAGCTAGACAATACCCATTAAAGCTAAAATTGTGTGTAACACCCGTGTTAACAAGGCTATCAAAAATCGTTCCGGCCAAAAAACGGCCTCCACTGGACGCGCTAACGCGCGTCTTTTATAGCGGCGTTACAAATGTCCGCTTGTGGCACAAACCGGAAATAGCCCACGCACTAATTATATATTTATACATTAAGGTTTCTTCAGACTTAATGTAATTCATTTCAATCATTCAACTATTTACCTAAACTTAGGGTCTGTTGGCCTTTACGGATTAATATTTGTTCAAACTAGGGGGGATTTAATCGCGACGCGAGATTTGTAACCTAGTGGGCTAAGTAAAAATCGAGCAACAAAGAGTTAATTGCCCCTAGGCAGAACCCTTCGGGCAGCGCCTGTTTGGCATTGATGCTGCGTTATCGCCTATTTATGGGGAATAACCACACCACATAGACTCTGCCTTGCCTAAAGACCAAACAGACTACTGCAAATTTAACCTTGAAAGGTCAACAGACCCTGAACCTACTTAAATTCAAGGTGGGACTTTAGTTAATAAATCTCAATTTAAGTGCCATACTTCGAATGAAATTCAAACAATTCTCAAGCTGCCGCGAATTCTCAACTTAAGTGGCGCTGTCCAAAAAAAATGCAAAAAAATCAAATTTTATAAAAAACCAATTGATAACTATTTTCGTTTAGATTAGTATAAACCTACTAAATGAAAGTAAGAGTTGTTTGTATTCATGTATATTTGTCTTTGTCACGGTGTGACCGATAAAAAAATTGAGCAAACCATCGACGATGGTGCTACTACCATGCGCGAGCTAACTAAAGAGCTTAAAGTGGGCAGCCAGTGCGGTAAGTGTTGTTGCTGTACTAAAAAGATACTCAATCGTAAACTGATTCAAATTGCAGATATAACCGATCAAGTGGCTTAATAGTAATCTATGTAATTGCCTCTATCTAAACGAATTGGTTTAACATTTAAAAATTAAACATAAAAAAAGCAGCCTTAGCTGCTTTTTTTGTATTTATAACTTTAACTTACAGTTGCGATTGTAAGTAGTTTTCAAGCCCAGTGTTTTTGATCAGCAGTTGCTGTGTTTCTAGCCAATCAATTTGTTCTTCTTGCTCATTTAAAATGTTGTCGAGCGCTTCACGGCTAATATAATCTTTTTTACTTTCGGCTAGTTTAATGGCAGCACGTAGCTCATCTACTGTATCAAGTTCAAAGCTCATGTTAGCGGCAATCATTTCTTCGCTGTTTTCGCCAATGCGTAAGCGTCCTAAATCTTGAAGATTCGGAAGGCCTTCTAAAAATAAAATACGCTCAATTAAACGATCGGCGTTTTTCATTTTTTGTATTGATACTTTGTAATCAGCTTTGTCTAGTTTACTAAAACCAAAATCTTTAAACATGCGTGCATGTAAAAAGTATTGGTTAATACCCACAAGCTCATTAGCAAGTACTTTATTTAGTGCTGCAATAACGTCTTTATCGCCTTTCATAATATAAGTCCTTATTCGCCCATTTGAGCCTGGTGATAGTTTTGAGTGCCAATTTTGTCAATTAGACCTAGTTGTTGTTCTAACCAGTAAACATGATCTTCTTCGGTATCAAATAATAGCTTTTCTAGAATTTCACGTGATTGATAATCTTGCTGTTGTTCACAGATGGCAATAACTTCTTTAACACACTCAACCACTTCAAGTTCTAAGGTTAAGTCGTTTTGCATCATGCTTTTTACATCGCTACCAATTAAGAGGTCACGACGTTTGGTCATGTTTGGTACGCCTTCTAAAAAAAGAATACGTTTAATTAACCAATCAGCGTGATCTTTTTCTTCTTCCATTTCATGGTTAAGACGCTCATAAAGTTTGTTTAAGCCCCAATCGTCGTACATACGAGAATGAATAAAATACTGGTCAATAGCAGCTAATTCGTTAGCTAACAATGTATTGAAGGCGTCGATTACTTTTTGATTACCTTTCATAGCGCTTATCCTAAAAATTCTAATTGTGGCTAGTCTAGTATATAGGCACAGAATTGCAAGTAATTTACTTATAAATCATATGGTTAATATTGAGTTTGATTCTCGTTTAAGTTTACATTGCTGGCTGACAAATGGACAAGTTGTTATTTGTATTTTAGATCAGTAAGTTACATTTTTTATAACATAAAAAGGCATACTTACTAAGGTTATTAAGTAAAGTATTGCAGCTATTCTAAGTGTTGAGGTTGTTCTTTTACGCTTTATTACTTCGAATTCTGGGATGAATACAGTAAAACTGAAATATTTACACAACTGAGTTTTTTCACTCAATTTATTTTGTAGCCACTCTCGTAATCTAATTATTGCTATTGTAGCGGGGGGATGTGTTTGCACCCAGCTCACGGCTCTGTAATTAATCAAGTAAGAAAGGCTAAGGAGCAGGGAAGTGGACATTTATTGTTTACACAAATATCCGTGAAAAAAGCAGATAAAGCTGAAAACTTAATGTTGCATCTTGCAGCAGCAACTATCAGTACTCTCTAATTTAATTAATTTGTGATAATACTTATCTATCGTATTTTTGTAGCGGTTTAAATAAAAACCGCTGAGAAGTCTAACTAATATATAAGTAAACCTAATTAGAGCTTTAATGTAATCATTTTGGTTATTGAAAACAGTGATTAGTAACACTCGATTACACAGTGTTCAATTGCAAACTCGTCATGTAGATACTGTTTTATGGCATTAAGCTCAATTGGTGTATCTGTTTGCATCACAATTTCACAGTGAGTGGTAGTATCGTCTAGCTGCCAAGCCTTTATAGATTTTATTTGAGTAATGGCAAATTGTTGAAGTAACTTTTTACTGATAAGTTGCTGGTCAAAACCAATGGGGGCTGCTTGCATTAAAATACTGCAGCTGGCTTTCAGTAATAACACCCCATGATAAATTACATACAGTGATATTAAAATGGTTGCTATTAAATCAACCACATACCACTGATATAAAATAATTAAAGTACCCGCAATAATAACGACTATTGAGGCCATTGCATCTGACACGTTATGAATAAACGCTGCCTTTATATTCATATTGTTTTTAGCGCCGGCTTTATAAGTTAATAACGCAGTGACTAAATCAATGAACAGTGCAAAGGCAGCAACCCACACAATAATCCAACCGTTAATTGGTTGCGGGTTTAAGTAACTATTTATGGCTTCAAAAATTAAATAACCCCCGATCACTATTAACGTAGTGCTATTAAAAAGGGTTGCTAGTATTTCTGCGCGTTTGTAGCCAAAATGATGGGTTGTATCAGCCTGTTTATTGCCAATTTTTCGGGCAACGAGGGCAATAAAAATAGAGGCCGCATCACTTAGGTTATGTAATGCATCAGCAATTAATGAAAGGCTGCCAGAAAATACGCCGCCAACAACTTGCACTGCAGTCAGTAAAACATTTATAAATACGGCAAGAGTGAGCTGTTTATCACTTTGGTTATCATCAACGTGACTGTGTGAATGACCATGACCCATTTTAGTTAAACTTCCTCATTGCTTTACTGTGTACTCATAATGACAACTTTTTGCCATATATAAAAGCGTTGTTTTAATTTGTTTTTTTAATGCCCTAATGAATAAATTGAAATAAGCTCATGAACGTTACTTATTGAATATAAAACGATATGCTAGGGTATAAATAAATGTATTAATGGCTTAAATTATCATAATTAGTTAAGCACTTTTTATATTAAATTAGATGCTTACCAAGCATAAAAGTAGTTTTTTAAAGGTCAATAACAATGAACACAGCAATAGAAATTCGCGATGCAAAGCCAAGTGATGCAAAAACAATTCTACACTTTATCAATGAGCTTGCTATTTATGAAAAAGAACCTGATGCAGTTAAAACCGATGAGCAAGCCATTTTAAACACCCTGTTTTGTGAAGGCGCAACGGCGCACAGTTTAATATGTTTACAAGATGATGAGCCAATTGGTTTTGCCGTATATTTTTACAACTACTCGACTTGGTTAGGTAAAAATGGCCTCTACCTAGAAGATTTATATGTTAGCCCAGATAGCCGTGGAAATGGTGCCGGTAAAGCTATCATGAAAGAGCTGGCAAACAGAGCAATAAGCAAAGACTGTGGTCGCTTTGAGTGGGTAGTGCTTGATTGGAATAAACCCGCGATTGATTTTTACAATAGCATGGGCGCTGAGCCACAGAATGAATGGATTATATATCGTTTAACGGGCCAAGCATTGATTGATTTTGCAAATAAAGATTAGTGCCGAATATGGCCAGTAATACGCTTAGTTTTTGCTAAGCTAAGCGCTACCTAATTTACAAGAGCATTTTATGGGTGATCAGCACTGGCAAAAAGCACGTCAAAGTCGTGATGCGCGTTTCGATGGGCTTTTTTATGTAGCCGTTAAAAGTACCGGTATTTATTGCAGGCCAATTTGTCCTGCGCCTACAGCTCATGAAAAAAATGTGGTTTACTATCAGTTTGCGCACTCTGCCGCGCAAGCTGGTTTCAGGCCTTGTATTCGTTGTCGGCCCGATAGTGCACCAGGAAGTGCGGCTTGGCAGGGAACAAAAACAACGGCTCTACGAGCCAAGCAATTAATTGATCAGGATAATCAGCACGACTGCGAAAAGCTCGCCACGCGTTTAGGAATAAGCAGCCGTTATTTAAGGCGATTATTTTCTCAATATTTTGGCATTTCTATCACGCAATATCGATTGTTTAACCAATGTCATTTTGCAAAAAAATTGATTCAAGAAACTAGCTTACCGCTTACCGAGATAGCGTTTGCCTCAGGCTTTAAAAGTGTTAGGCGTTTTAATGATGCTTTTTTAAAACAACTTAATATTGCGCCCTCAGCGCTCAGAACCGCCAAGCACCCAACTGATATTGGGCTCACCTTAATTTTGCCTTTTCGTCCGCCGTATAACTGGCAGGCATTGCATGGTTTTTTAGCAAAACGATTAATTCAGCCAATAGAGTGGTTAACGCCAACTAGTTATGGGCGTACTTTTACTTATAAATCGTGTAGAGGGCGCTTTGATGCTGAGTTTGTTGCAGATAAACATCATTTTCGGGTGCAAATTGATATAGATAATACGCAATATTTACAGCCAGTTATTAACAACATTCGCCGTGTGCTTGATTTAGATGCAGATACTTATTTAATTGAGGCGCATTTAAGCGAACACATTAATAATGCATTTCCACTTACTAAAGGCTTAAGGTTACCGGGTATTTGGTCAAGTTTTGAGGCGGGAGTCAGGGCTGTACTTGGGCAACAAGTCAGTGTAGCGGCCGCGCACAACCTAGTGACTAATTTAGTAACACAGCTTGGTGAAAAGCAACACCAGCAGGTCTATTTTCCTGAGCCTGAAGTGTTAGCACACAGTGATTTTGCATTCTTTAAAATGCCACAGGCGCGTAAAAATGCCCTGCATAACCTCGCTGAATTTTGTGCCGTGAATCCCGATTATGATGACTTAGATCAATGGCTTAGTTTAAAAGGGATTGGCCCATGGACGGTTAATTATGCAAAGTTACGCGGCCAAAGCCAGCCCGATATTTTACTCGATGGCGATTTAGGCGTTAAAAAGGCACAAGCGGCAGCAAGCTCTTTTGAATCTGCGAACTGTGCACCATTTCGATCTTACTTAACTTTTCAACTTTGGCAGCAATTATGATAGTGCAAACCAGTTTACCCAGCCCGATTGACGATATTATTATCCAGGCAACTGAAAATGGTATTAGTTATGTGGGGTTTTATCCACCGACCAGTTATATCAGCACGCCTTTAAATAAGGTGACTAATTCGCATGTTTTATCTTGTGTGGCGCAGCTTAATGAGTACTTTGCTCATACGCGTACTGAGTTTGATTTAGAACTTGATACTGGCGGCACGCCATTTCAGCAAAGTGTATGGCAAGCATTGTGTAGCGTACCCTATGGAAAAGTGGCGACTTATAAAGATATTGCCGAGCAGTTAAACAACCCTAAAGCTGTGAGAGCGGTGGGGGCTGCAAATGGAAAAAACCCAATCAGTATTATTGTGCCGTGTCACCGCATCATTGGTGCAAATAAAAAGCTAACTGGTTATGCCGGTGGCCTAGAGCGCAAGCAATGGTTACTAGAGCACGAAGCAAAATAAATAGCTAAATAACGTATCCAAATTTGTATTCTCTGCACTTTAGGGTAGCATAAGCGCACTTTTTATTTGAAGGCACGGCCATGGCGCAATTATACTTTTACTACTCTGCAATGAATGCAGGTAAATCAACCACCTTACTACAATCTGCATTCAATTATAAAGAACGTGGTATGGAGCCGGTGATCCTCACGGCGGCTATCGATGATAGAGCCGGTGTTGGCAAAGTATCCTCACGTATAGGCCTTCAAGCAGATGCACATATTTATGATGCGGATAAAGACGTATACGAGCTAATAAAATCGCTCAATAGTGATAAAAAACGCCATTGTGTGCTGGTGGATGAATGTCAGTTTTTATCAAAAGACCAAGTTATGCAGTTAACCGATGTAGTCGATGAGTTAGGTATTCCCGTATTGTGTTACGGCTTAAGAAACGACTTTAGAGGTGAGTTATTTAGCGGCTCGCAATATTTACTTGCTTGGGCTGATAAGTTAATAGAACTTAAAACGGTGTGTCATTGTGGGCGTAAAGCAAATCACGTATTACGTACCGATGAAAATGGCGAGGCTATTGCCGATGGCAACCAAGTAGAAATTGGCGGCAACGACCGTTATGAATCGGTGTGCCGCAAACATTATAAAGCCGCGTTAAATATGGGCCGTTAAGGCTTTAATAAAGGTATCTATATCCGCTTTGGTAATACCTAAATGGGTTACTAGCCTAAGTTGCTTACTTGGGCTAAACACAATGTCCTGTGCTTTTAAATCGGCTGCTAGTTTTGTGATGTTTATGTTGTTATCAAACGTAGCGTAAACCATGTTTGTGGTATTACTCATGTTTACGTTAAAACCTGCCACGTTATTTAACTGCTTTGCTAAATAACGTGCATTAGCGTGGTCATCGACTAAACGTTGAGTGTTATTTTCTAAAGCATATTGCCCCGCAGCAGCTAATATACCCGCTTGGCGCATACCGCCGCCAAGCACTTTTCGCCAGCGTCTTGCTTTGGCTATCAATGCTGTTGAACCAAGCAATAATGAACCAACAGGTGCACCTAATCCTTTTGATAAGCAAATAGATACAGAGTCAAAATGTTGGGTTATTTCTTTAATATCAAGGTTAAGCTCGGCAGCGGCATTAAAAGCGCGAGCGCCATCTAAATGCAGTGCTAAGTTATGTTGGTTAACAAATTCGCGTGCTTTGAGTAAATAATCAATACCGAGTACTTTACCACCTATGGTGTTTTCAAGGCTTAACAGGCGGGTTTTTGCAAAGTGGCTATCATCGGGTTTAATTGCTGCAGCAATTTTAGTAAAACATAGACTACCATCGGCTTCATTTTCAATAGGCTGTGGCTGAATAGAGCCTAAAACGGCAGCGCCACCGCCTTCAAACTTGTAGTTATGAGCATTTTGACCACATATATACTCGTCGCCGCGTTCACAATGGGCCATTAATGCAAGCAGATTTGTTTGTGTGCCTGAGCTACAAAAAAGTGCATCTTGCACATTAAAACGTAATCGAGCATAAGCTTCTAATTGGTTTACACTTTCATCATCGCCATAAACGTCGTCGCCGACGGGGGCATGATACATAATATCCCGCATTTTGCTGCACGGTTTTGTTACTGTATCTGAGCGAAAATCTATCATGGGGTGTCCTTAAGTGGCTTTATACTAATTCTTCACAAATTTGTTCTCGGGTGGCTTTATCAAAATAGCTCCATGCAATAAAGCGACTGACTTTTTGCCCTTGTGCCATTTCAACAATTTTAAATTCACTAATAGGCTGTTGTTTTAGCTGTGCTTCTAAGGCTGCTAGAGTTTCTTTTTTAGAAACCAACGAGGTAAACCAAATTACTTGGCCACTGTGATCCCTGCTTTCTTTGATCATGTTAGAAATGAATGCTAATTCACCACCTTCACACCACAGCTCATTACTTTGTCCGCCAAAATTAAGTGCTTGCGAAGGCGCTTTGCCTAAGTTTTTCCATTTACGTTCACTGCCTTTACTGGCTTCTTCTGCACTGGCGTGAAATGGCGGGTTACACATCGTTAAATGATACAAATCTTTCGCATTAATCACCCCTTTAAAAATATGCTCGGGATTTTTTTGTTGTTTAAGCGTTATTTTTAGATTATTGAACTGAGTGAGCTGCTTGGCTATTTTTATTGCTGCAGAGTCTATGTCGCTGCCAGTAAAATGCCATTGGTATTCGCTATTGCCCGTTAGCGGGTAAACTAAGTTAGCGCCAGTGCCTATATCAAGCACTTTAATTTGTCGGCCAGTGGGAATAACCTGCTGATTATCTTCGCTGATTAAGTCAGCTAAGTAATGAATATAATCTACTCTACCTGGAATAGGTGGGCACAAGTTGTGCTCAGGAATGTCCCAAAAGTTAATGTTGTAATGACTTTTTAATAGCGCCTGATTCAAGGTTTTTACAGCTAAGTTATTACTAAAATCAATACTTTGATTGCCTGCTGGAGTCGTAATTAAAAAAGCAGTTAACGAAGGGGTTTGCGAGGTAAGCAAATTAAAATCGTAACCATTTTTATGTTGATTGCGCGGATGTAATTTAGAACGAGTTGATTTTGCTTTCATGAGGCTTTTTTAACAACAGGAATAAAAGCCAATAGTAACAAATACAGACAAAAAAAGTGCATAATTTTCCCTTTGGCTTACCAGGTATTACTGGTAGGATGAGTTGTTAGCAATTATAAGGAATTCGCTTTGGCAGTTACTCAAGAGTCTGTTTTTATTAAATTAGATGACCATCAAACACTGCATTTGCGCCGTATCGCCAATCAGAAGCCGAGCGGCCCTGTGGTGTTATTAATTCATGGTGCGGTAGAAAATGGCAAAATATTTTACACTCATAGCAATAAAGGGTTAGCGCCTTTTTTAGCTGAACAAGGGTATTGTTGTTACGTAGCTGATTTACGCGGGCGTGGTGAAAGTAAACCTGCTATTTGTAAGCAAGCACGGTATGGACAAACTGAGGCGATTGTTGAAGATATTCCGGCATTTATTGAAAAAATTGAACAGTTAGAGAGTAAAAAACCTGACTTTTTAGTTGCCCATTCTTGGGGTGGGGTGCTGCTTAATAGCGTGTTTGCTCGCTTTCCTGAGCTGATAAACGATGTAAAAGCATGTGCCTATTTTGGTTCAAAGCGTTCGCTATTTAATAACCACCCTAAAAAGTTATTTCAGGCCAATTTAATTTGGTATTTTATGGCGCCAATATTAGCGAAAAAACACGGTTATTTACCAGCAAAACGCTTAAAGTGGGGCAGTGATGATGAAACTCAAAAGTCGCATTATCAAAGTATGCAGTGGGCGAAACAAAACCCGTGGATAGACAGTGATGATGGCTTTGACTACGCTAAAACATTAGCAAATCTCACGCTTCCTCCAACGTTACATATTGCGGCAGTAAAAGATAAAGCATTGGCACAGCCTATCGATATTCAAAAGTTTATTGATGAGTCAGGTACTGGGGTGCAAAAAATGCAAATATATGGCCGCCGCTTTGGGCACAAAGTAGATTACGACCATATTAATATGCTTACTCACCCACAGGCACGCCAAGAACAGTTTATGGATGTGCTTAATTGGTTTGAGGCAACGAGAGCAAACTAAGTAAAGGGGCTTCATAACGCTGCCATTTATCAAGGCTTTTGTTATTTACAGGTTGCCTGATGGCATGTTTACTGAGCGTTGTAACGGCGCTTTTATTTTTGTAAAAGTCTAAACAAGTCTGTTCAAATTCACAGCCAGTAAAACTCAATAGTGCGGTTAATTGATCTTTAGGGTTTTCAATTAACTGCTCATAACTTAAATTATAAATAGTTAAGCGGTTAAATTGCTGCCAATGGCTCATCAGTTTTTCATAAAGCTGATGGTACAAAGTAAATTCATTTAAATCACAAAAATAGGGTTCGTTTTCAGCAAAGTAATTAGTAAACACTGAAAATGCGGTTGCGTTAAAGTTGCGGGTCAAGTTAATAAACTTAGCATCTGGGAATAAAATATAAATTAACCCTAAGTTTTGGTAGTTGCTAGGCAGTTTATTGATCACAAATGCGCAATTGCTCCCAGAAGAACTTAAGGTATCTAAATATATAGCTCTGGCTTGGTTAATTAAAGGCGTTGTTAGTTTAGTTAAGCATTGAGGGTAGCGTAACCCTGTTTTATGTTCTAAAAAAGCGACTACCTTATTACTAATACTGGTGTCTTCTCCAAGCGTTGCCCATTGACTGTGTCCTGCTAACATTTGCTCCAGTAAGGTTGAGCCGCTTCGTGGCATACCAATAATAAACACGGGCGTAACAGGATACTGCTTATTTAGGTTTGCTAAATTGAACACACTTTCATTATTATATTCAATAAGTTGATCATAAAACTCAATTAAATCTTCAGTATTAAATTCACTGAGTTTGTGTTGTTGCTGATTGGCAATCACAAAATAGTTAAACGCTTGATCAGTATCGTCTAACTTGTCGTAACTTTTAGCTAAAGCATAGTAGCAGACCATTTTTAAGCGTAGGTTATTTGTTTGCGTTAAAAAGTGGTGTAACTGATCGATGTAATTATTTGCTTTATTAAAGCGCCCTAATTGTACCAATTCAAATAAAACATAAGCCGTAACTGGTGCTATTCCAAGCTTTAATGCTTCCTCAAACGTGGCATGCGCTTTATCAAGCTCGCCAAAGGTTAAATAGTGCTGGGCTAAATAATAATGAGTGTCTGGGTTGTCTGCGGCAATACTTGTTGCGTATTCGAGTACTTTTTGCGCATCTTCAGGAGAGTTGACCGCATTAAATGCATCACTTAGTGCATACAAAGGTTCTAATGCATAAGGGAGATGCTGACACGCTCGTTGTAGTATATAAACAGCGGCATCAAATTGTTCTAAACGCAGTGCTACTTTACCTAAGCCAAACAGGGCGTCACCATTATCAGGCTCTGCTTGTAATAGCATTTTGTAATGAAACTCAGCTTCTCTGAGCTTGTTTTGTGATAATAACTGGTCCGCTTTTTTTAGTAGCATAATACAACTAATATTCTTTTTATTTACTATAACCCCAAAGTCACAAAAAATGCGAGTGTAAAAGTCATTTTAAATGGGTTTATAAAGGGCAATAAAAAGGCGAAATGCATTACACATTTCGCCTTTAATTATCATTAACACATGTTAGAAAGTATAGGTTGCTTTAGCGTAGTAAAAGCCACCATTAATTCCGTATGGAGATGTTTCGTAGTACTTACCACCCCAGTTGTTATTTGGTGCCACTGTGAAATCAAGTTTCTCTGCTTCTTGATCCAGTAAGTTTTGTGCACCCAATGAGAAGCTAATTGAGTCATTCATGAAGTAGGTTACTTCTACATCTAACGTGACAGCTGCGTCAGCCATTTTAGCTGTTTCATCATAATCTACGTGAACGCCTTGGTATTCGCCAAAGTAGTTAAGGCGAGAAAATGCTGAAAAGCTTTCCCATTGTTGTGCCCAGCTCAGTGTTGCACGGTGATTAGGTAAGTCATTTTCAAGACGACTAACTTTAAATGCACCAGTTATATCACTTGAGCGTGTTACTTCTGTTTCATTCCAGTTGTACGCTAAGCTAAATGTAGAGCTACCACTGAACAATTCAGCTGAGTAGTTAGCAACTAAATCAACACCTTGTGTAGTGGTGTCAAAGTCATTAGTAAAGAAACTAACTTGCGCAAGGTTTTGTACGTTAGGTACGCCCGCAGCTTCAAGCGTGTCTTTATCTGCTTGGCTAAGTTCAATTTTATCTGATTGGCTAATACGGTCATCTACTTGGATGTTGTAGTAATCAACCGTTAAGAATAAATCGCCAATAGTATACACCGCACCAAAGGTATAGCTTTGTGATTCTTCAGGCTCAAGTTCAGTACCACCTAGTTGGATAGCAATTGGGTTTGTAGGTGGTAACAATGCCGAATCTACTAGTACACCACTGCTTAAGTTAGTTTGTACGTTACTAACATTCGCTTGGCCAACGGTAGGCGCACGGAAACCGGTGCTGATAGAGCCACGAATATTTAGATCTTCAGTCAAGTGGTATTGACCCATTAACTTATAGTTAGTGGTTGAACCAAAGGTATCGTAATCTTCGTAGCGAAGCGCTAAGCCCATTAGGAACTCTTCAGTAAATGGCGCTTCAATATCAATGTAAGCTGCATAGTTTCGACGGTCATATTCGCCTGCATCTGATGGTTTAAATCCAGGGAAACCGTTAGAACCTATACCAAAACCTTGATCAGTTAATGGACCTGCAATAAACGAAGCCTCATCACCTGCCACTACGGTAAAGGTTTCTTCATGCCATTCTAAACCACCGGCAATGTTTACATCGTAAGCTAAATCAAAGTCAAACCCTTTTGAAATATCAAAATTAAAGTTTTTCTCTAATTGTTCATATTTACCTGGGCTAAAATCACGCGGGCTATCTGGACCCAGTGAAGCATTGATTGTGTCGTATATAAAGTAGCGAGATTCGTTATACCCTACCGTACCACTTAGATCATAATAAGCGCCTTCTAAAAAGCCGCCAGTAAACTCACCTTTAGTACCGATAGTAAGTGACGTATCTGTAATATTACCACCAAAGTTTGGTGTAAAACCGCCCGGAAGCATTTCGTTAAATGCGAAACAATCAGGGTTATTTGCTACACCATTAATGTAGTCAGGGTTATCAAGAACGTTGTCATCAATCATAATGGTTGGACAGTTACCGCTCATATCACCGGTTAAATCACCAACAAGCAGTGTTTCGCCACCGTCATTTGAGTATGCACCAGGGCGAGTATGCGGGTTACGGTAATAAAAACCACCGCGTACATCACGCTCTGAGTAGTTACCAAACATATAAAACTGTGAGTCGTTAGTAAGCTCTAAGCCAACATTACCAAAGATAGAGATGTCGTCATCTACCTCAGGCGCACCCCATACTTGGGTAATAGGAGCAATGTCTGGCACTCCAGCTTTGATAAGCTGTGCAGCATCGTAACGTTGCACTGAGCGGCTGGTTGCGTCGGCAGTTTTGTACTGAAAACTTAAATTTGCAAAACCGCTATCGGTAAATGGTAAGCCCACATTACCTGAAATTTGGGTTGTATCACCATCGCCTTCGTAATATTGGCCTTTACGAACTTCGAAAGATCCGCCTTCTGAGGCATCTTTAAGTTGGAAGTTTAAAACCCCAGCAATCGCATCAGAGCCATATTGTGCAGCAGCACCATCACGAAGTACTTCTACTTGTTTTAGTGCAATACTTGGAATTACTGAAATATCAGCACCTTGCGCACCATCGTTAATACCACCACCTAAAAAGGCGATAACTGAAGCACGGTGACGACGTTTACCGTTAAGTAAAATTAGTGTGCTATCTGAAGGTAGTCCGCGTAAGTTTGCAGGGCGCACTAATGAAGCAGCATCACTGATTGGCATTGAGTGTACGTTTAAAGAAGGAATAGCCCCTTTTAATAGCTCTAGCATATCAGTGTTACCTGATTTACTTAGCTCTTCACCACCAATAATATCGATAGGTACAGGAGAGTCACCAATAGAACGAGGCGCAGAGCGCGTACCTACTACGGCAATTTTTTCTACATTTTTGTTTACTTTAACTTCGGTTTGCTCTTCTTGAGCAATTGCTGAACCAGAAACAAATAAGCCTGCGGCTGTTGTTGCTAGAGCAAATTTGATGGCCTGTTGAAGCGCATTGCTTTTTAATTTCATTCTAAATATCCCCAGTTAGAATTGATTTGTATAGTCTATTTAATGACTTTATTGTGGACGGTTCACATTCAATGGGGAGCAGATATTGCTAACTCACTCCTAAAAGCTTAATAAACTAAGCGCACCTCCTGTGAGTCCTCGAAATAGACTATAGATAAAAAAACTAAAGAGGGCAATGGGTAATTAACCACTATTTAACAAGTTGAAACAAATGATTTATCTAAAAATAACGCAGAGTTAATCATAAGTAGGGCAGGGAAAAGGGGCAAAAGCAGGCATTGATACATAGTTATTAATTAAATAAGCTATTTTAGCTACTTTCTATTATTGAATTAAACTGACTTGCTATTGATATTTTCACCATGATGTTTTTTCCACTGTGCAAGTTTTTCTTTGTACTCATCCCATACACATGGACAGCAACTACCGCCGCCGCAGCACTCATCAGACTTTGGCCTTTCGGGTTTAGTGTTGGGTATGTTTTTTTGCATGTTTTTAATTAAAACTGAGGAAAATGAACTTTAAGAATAAATGATTGAATAAAGCGTGTAAATTATTCTTTGTGAACTGAAAGCGCTGTGTGAGAATACAGGCTATGCGATTATATAAAGTTATCCATCGTGCACCCTGGCGGGTTGCTAAAATAAGTAAAAAGCGACAACAACTACGCTTTCGTCGTGCTATGGTCGCGCTTAAAATTGCGCTTGCCCAAGAAAGGCAAGAAACCAAAGAAATGCTAATAATTTATAGGCGTTATACCCAAGGGCAAACAAATAAAGCAGAACTAAAACGCGCCAACGAGCAGTTTGTTGATATATTAAAAGGACTAGGGCTAGGCGTTTTTGCGTTATTACCGTTTGCACCATTAACTATTCCACTGGTTGTTAAACTAGGGCAGTTAGTAGGTGTTGATGTATTACCGAGTTCTTTTAGTATGAATAAGCCGATTAAAGAAATTGATCAAGAAATTGCTCAACAAAACCAAGAGCAAGACTCAACGCCCTCAAAGAAGAAGTAAGCTAGCAGAACATAATTAGCTATACCTTTTAATAGTGCTTATTGTTATGCTAAGGCATCATTTTCTATTATGTGAGTCATTTAATGAGTGCTTTACTTCGTCATACCTCTTCAGGAATTCCTCTATCATTTATCGTTAAAAACGAACTAACCGATTGGCTTACGCAGCAACCGAGTTTTGTACAGCGCTGGCTAGCAAACACAGATTTTGAAAAATCAGGACTCGCACTAGTACCAAACCCAGAAACGGGTGAACTAAGTCAGGTATTTTGTGTAATGCAAAGCACTGATGATTTTTGGGCTGCTGGCGAGCTTGCCAGTAAATTACCTGCGGGTTGTTATCAAATTCAAGGTGATGAGTCTTTAGTTGCTCAACTTGCTTTAGGCTTTGTCTTGGGTGGTTATGAGTTTAGTGAATACAAACAAAAAGCCACCGCTAAAGCTCAGCTTGGTATTGCTGATAAAACATTATATGAACAAGTAAAACAACAAGCGGATGCCATTAATTTAGCACGCGATTTAGTTAATACCCCAGCTGCCGATATGATGCCGCAGCACTTATCACAAGTCATGAGTGACCTAGCAGATACATTCGACGGTGAATTTTCGCAGTGGATAGGTGATGAGTTATTAGAGCAAAATTACCCAACTATTCACATGGTAGGGCGCGCGAGTGAAAATAAACCACGATTACTCGATTTAAAGTGGGGAGCGGTTGATGCGCCACAAATTACGTTAGTCGGTAAAGGCGTGTGTTTTGATTCCGGTGGACTGGATTTAAAGCCCAGTTCAGGCATGCGCAACATGAAAAAAGACATGGGTGGGGCCGCGCATGTTATTGCCCTGGCTCAGCTAATTATGGCCGCTAACTTACCAATACGCCTTCGTGTTTTAGTGCCTGCGGTTGAAAATGCTGTTTCGCGTAATGCATTTCGCCCTGGCGATGTAGTAAAAACCCGTAAAGGTATTATGGTCGAAATAGACAATACCGATGCGGAAGGGCGACTAGTGTTGTGTGATGCTTTAAGCGAAGCACAAAACGATGATCCTGAATTAATCATTGATTTTGCTACATTAACTGGTGCGTGCCGTATTGCGTTAGGTACGGAGTTACCAGGTTTTTTCTCAACGGATCGCGCTGTAGCAAATGCCATTATGGACTCGGGAATGCAAGTTAACGACCCTGTTTGGCAATTGCCGTTATTCGAACAATACAAACCATTTTTGAAAAGCGATGTGGCTGATATGGCTAACTGTGCAAGTACGCCATTTGGTGGCGCAATAACCGCTGCGCTTTATTTGAAAGAGTTTATAGAGCCAAATACACCATGGGTTCACTTTGACGTAATGGCATGGAATTTACGTGCATTACCCGGGCGTCCAGCTGGTGGTGAAGCACTGGGTATTCGTGCAGTATTTACTTACCTACAAAATCGATTTAACTAACCTGAACTTGGGTTAAGGTTTACCTTGAGTTATTTGATGTTAAAGTGCATATAACTCAAGGGGTAAGCCATCTGGATCGGCAAAAAAGGTGAATTTTTTGCCGGTTATTTCATCTTCTCTAATATTTTCGACGATGACATTGTGTGACTCTAAATAATGTTTAGCAGTATTAATACACCCAACTTTAAATGCTAAATGTCTAAGTCCTTGTGCTTCGGGGTAGCTTGGTCTACTTGGCGCATCATTAAACGAAAATAATTCTAACTGACTACCATCAGGTAAAGCTAAATCGAGTTTGTAAGACTGACGCTGTGCACGATAATGCTCATTAATAATCGTGAGTTTTAATATTTCACTATAAAAATGTTTAGAGCGTGGGTAGTTGCTACAAATGATGGCTACATGATGAATGCCTAGTAGTTGCATATATTTTCCTTAAAAAGCAAAAAGCAAAAAGCGCACTAAAAGCAGTGCGCTGTTTATCAATACATGTGCATGGTCATATATATTAGCTTTTAGCTAGGTTCTGCGTCTTTACACGCTTTTACAGCCGGTGCAACAAGCTCTAAACCCGTTTTATCACACGGTGGAAGCTCAGCATCACTAATAGCAATAGGCGTTACTCGCTCGCCCCATTTTATATAGCTTGCCGCCCAAGTAAGGCCAGCCCCAAATGCCGCCGACATAATGTTTGCATGCGGTTTAATTAAGCCTTGCTCAACGGCTTCACACAATGCAATTGCAATGGTGGCAGCAGAGGTGTTGCCATATTCACCAATATTGACCATTACTTTTTCGTCATCCACTTTTAAGCGATTTTGAATAGCTTGAATAATGCGTAGATTGGCTTGATGCGGAACTAGTACATCGATATCGTCTAACTTAAGATTGGCTTGTTCAAGCACGTCGTCACAGGCTTCACTCATGCCTTTAACGGCACGTTTAAATATTTCACGGCCTTCAAATAAAAGGTCTGATGGACCAATTGGCTCATATTTATTTAAATCACTGCCAAAATTAGTAATGTGTAAAATATCACGATCTTCGCTGTCACAACCGGTTTTAGTCCCTAATAAGCCTGCAGGTGTTTCTGCTGCTTCAAGCACAACGGCACCGGCACCATCACCAAATAATACTGCGCTGTCGCGTCGTGCCCAGTTTACATACCACGTCATGCGCTCAGCCGCGATAACGACTGCTTTTTTGATCATGCCAGCTTGAATTTGCGCTGTCGCAGCTTGTAAAGCATATAAGAAACCAGAACATGCCGCGTTGGTGTCCATGGCTGCAGCGCCTGTGGCACCAATATTTTTTTGTACTAATGAGGCGGTGTTTGCGACTACTGTTGAGGGGGTGCACGTTGCTAAAATAACTAAATCGATATCTTTTGCATCTACGCCAGCACAAGCAATGGCATGTTTTGCAGCCACACTAGCAAGTTCAGCAGTACTTACATGGCTAACTCTTCGTGCCTTGATACCTGTGCGAGTGGTGATCCACTCATCGGTTGTATCTACAATTTCACTTATTTCGTCGTTGCTGATGCTTGCTGGTGGAATGCATTTACCCCAACCAGTGATATGTGCGTAAGGCATAGTGTGTTCTCTTAAAAGTGGTATGACGTGTTCGTCTAATGAGGACGTTATATCAAAAATTAGCTGTTAACACTAGTTTATAGCATGGTTTGCTTAGTAATTACTGCTATTTTACGGACTATTTGCTGCATTTTTGTTTAAAGGTAAGTGGCTTGTTTTTATTGTGTTAATTAAATGCTTTTAATGATTGTGCGTGTTTTACACGATAGCTCATAGGCTTTCTACAATTATTAGAATTCGAATACTTTGTTGACCATATATGCTTGAGTGCGGCTGAGCGAGCAGCTAATATGAGGCGCATATTATGAAATCATTAGAATAAAAAGCGTTATTTATAATGGATAACAAAGCAATGTATATTCAGTCAGGTGAATCTTATTGTGTTAATTAAAACCGATCCTGCTATTAGCCGGTTATTAATGCTGCGCAGTGGCGCCATTGCTGTGCAGCTTATTGCGGTGTTAAGCGTTTATTTTTTATTAGAGCATCAAATTGCGCTCATGCCGTTGCTAGCCGTTATTACGCTTGAGGCGGTTTTTCAGTTAGCAAGTATCTTTGCTTATAGAAATGTTAGCCAAGCAAAGCCAGTTGGCATGCTGATGCAACTGACCGCTGACGTACTTTTTTTAACTATTTTGTTGTCTTTAAGTGGCGGTGCAACTAACGCATTTGTGTCGTTATTATTGTTACCTATTATGATAGCGGCAATTACATTGAGCGCTCGTGGGCTTGCCTATATTGCTGTGCTGGCTATCGCTGCCTACAGCATGCTACTGATTAAAATGCCAGAGCATAGCATGCACCAAATGAACATGAGTGGCCACTTTATTGGCATGTGGGTTAATTTTGTTATCAGTGCCTGCGTGATTGCGTTGGTTATTGGTGCAATGAACCGTGCTTTACAACAACGTGAGCGCACTATTGCCAAAGTTAGAGAGAAACAGTTGCGTAGTGAACAACTGGTTACTCTCGATGGCGCAGCGGCGCAAATTACTCATCAATTAGCAACGCCTATTGCTAATTTACAATTATTGTTTGAAGAGCTTGTAGAAGAGTATCCCAACAATGAAATTATTCAGCAAATGCAAGCACCCCTGCTGCAATGTCGCACTCAGCTTAATGATTTTAGAAAGCTCTCTATGCAGCTACGAGATAAAAACACGCAAACACCTATAAAAGCAGAGCAGCTGCAAAATCAAATTCATGATACGTTGCTATTACAATACCCTAATCAACAAATAAACTGGCTTAATGAGGCGCCTAAAGCCACATTAAAAAGTGATGCCATGCTGCTACCTGCTATTTTAAACTTATTACAAAATGCAGCGCTTGCTAACGAAAAAAAAGGCCAAATGCAATTAGAGTTGAGTTGGCAACAGCCAGATGCGCAAAGTATTGCGTTAATTATTCGGGATTTTGGCGCTGGTTTTTTATCCTCAGAGTTAGCGGAGTTAGGCGGGCAGCTCATGCCCAGCGAGCAAGGCATGGGAATAGCGGTTATGTTATCAAATGTCACGTTTGAGCGTTTAAATGGTTCGTTAACTGTTTATAATCACCCCGATGGTGGGGCGGTGGCCAAGATACAAATGCCACTATTAATAACCGAGTCGGCGCTATGAAGCTGCTAATTATTGAAGATGACAGTAACCTTGCTACCACTTTGGCAAGGCGCTTAACAAAACACAGCTTTAACTGTGAGGTTGCACATAACCAAACAGAGGCTTTACTTAGGGCTCGCCAGCAGCAACCTGATTGTATTTTATTAGATATGAAGTTAGCAGATGAAAATGGGCTGGCGCTTATTGCACCGCTGCGACACTTGTTACCCAAGGCGCATATTGTATTGCTTACTGGCTTTGCAAGTATAGCTACAGCCGTAGAGGCGATGCGCTTGGGCGCTAATGACTATTTAACTAAGCCTGTCGATATGGCAAGCTTACTAAAAGCGCTAAAAGTAGAGCCGGTATCGACAGTAACCGAAATTCCTGAAGAGGTTATGTCACCTGAGCGTTTGGAGTGGGAGCATATTCAACATGTATTGCACAGCAACAACGGTAATGTATCAATGACTGCAAGGCAGCTTAATATGCATAGACGCACTTTGCAGCGCAAGCTACAAAAAAAACCAGTGCAACAATAAGCCCTCGCTTGAGCAAGTAATTAATGACTCATACCGCCGCGCTAATAAAAAACCAAAAAATTATACTGTTCGACGCCCAGTGCAAGCTTTGTAGTGCGTGGTGTAATTTTATTATTGCTCACGACCCTCAGGCCATATTTAAACTGTGCAGTGTGCAATCGCCAAAAGGACAGCAAATATTAATGCACTTTGGCTATTCGACAACTGATTTTGTCTCTATGGTTTACATTGAAAACGCTCAAGCATTTATACAAAGCCATGCATTTTTTGAGGTGATTAAACAGCTAGGCTATCCGTGGAAACTTAGTGGTATATTTAGTGTGTTGCCAAATAGTTTTAATAATTGGCTTTATGATAAAATTGCATCAAATCGATATACCTTATTTGGTAAATATCACTATTGCAGGATCCCTTCAAAGCAAGACCAAGCCCACTATTTATAAGTGCTTTAATAGATGCCTGAATATATTGGCTGTGCTAAAATCGCGGCGTTTAATTACTAGTAAATAGGTTTTAAGGGCTTTTTCATGGCAAATACGGCGCACGCACTGCATATTTTAGTAAAACATAAAGAGATTGCAGAAGACATCATCAAGCAATTAGGCAAAGGCGCAAAGTTTCAAACTTTAGCTAAAAAGTATTCGTCATGCCCATCGGGTAAAAAAGGCGGTGATTTAGGTGAGTTTAGACGAGGCCAAATGGTTCCACAGTTTGATAAGGTGGCCTTTAGTGGTGCAATTTTAGAACCGCATTTAGTAAAAACGAAATTTGGTTGGCATGTGATTAAGGTGCTTTATCGTACATAAACTAACGCAATTTTAAGTTGCCGCTATACTTATCATTTGTTTAGTTTGTTACATTGCTAAAGCAACTTGGAATAACTATGAAGCTTATTATTTTATGCTGCAGTTTAATTTTAATGGCAGTGTCATTTTTTGCCAGTAGCACTGAGCAAACGATCACCCTTAAGCTTGGCAAACCAAGCACCCAAGACATACCAAAAAACCACTATATTTTAACATTATTAGAAAAGAGCTTTGCAAAGGTTAATGTAAAGCTCAATATTGCTTATAGTCTTGAGCCAATGAATACTAAAAGAATTTTAGAAGAGCTCACACGTAACGATGATGTTAATTTAGCTTGGTTAACTTTGCCAAACTCCCTTGCAGAGCAAAGACATTTAATCCGCACAAGTTATCCTATTTATAATGGGCTGCATTCAAAGCGCTTGCTCATGGTTAAACAAAGCCGGTTGGGCGAATTTTCAGATATAAAAACCCTTAAACAACTAAAGCCGTTCATAGCCTTACAAAAGCAAAGTTGGTCTGATTATTATGTATTAAAGAACAATGGCTTAACAGTTAATGGTGATTTGAGTTATGAAAGCATGTTAAAAGCGTTAGATGAAGGACTTGGCGATTATTTTCCGCGTTCAGTAACTGCTATAAAAGCCGAAATACGTAAACATCCTCAGTATAACTTTGTTATTGAGCCTCATATTGAATCGCCCCGAGTTCATCGGAGACCAGTTTGTTTAAGTCAGGCCACTTTACCTGACTCGTTTAAATTATCATAGTAGTCTGTTTCATATTGAGCTGGTGAAATATACCCAATTGAAGATAATAA
>NZ_JASDCM010000019.1:0-64038 GCF_030407915.1 Pseudoalteromonas sp. APC 3250 | reverse complement strand
TATTCATGCTGTTGTGTGGTAACAAGCCTAATTGCACGTTCACGAAATTCTGATGTATAGCGATTTGATTTTTTCATAGTTCCAGTTTCTCAAGTTATTGAGTCTCTGGCAAACACGGGGCGATTCAAATTGTTGTCAGCATCAAAATGTGACAGAACACTAGATTGATACAACGAAATGTATTTTTCATAATCGATTGTGTTAAAAAAGTTGGTATCAACGCGCCTCGCATAAAAAACAAGATCTTGCTGTTCGATACGAACAATGAACTTCTGATCGCCATCTAGATTTTTGACTCGTAGACATAAATCAGGTTTGTGCCAATCAGATACAAAGGAAGGAATCAATGGGAAGCCATATACCAAATAGCGCATACCTTCGATTTTGAAGGTTGTTGGATTGAACTGAGCCTTATTTACTTTGCCGCTACTGAATAATTCAAGTGTCAACACCAGCCAGTGCACATGCTTAGAAAATGTATTTCCTTCAGAAATACAGCCTTCAAACTCACCATTATGGTTTACATGATTGATGTACATGTATTTTCTAATGTCATCCAAGGAAAGCTTTTCAAACGGAAACTTGCAAGCGATTAGCCTGAAATAACAACCATGAACTTTTAAATCTGCATATTGAACTATCAACGGATCATCAAAGGCATCAAAGTATGGTCGCCACTCTAAGCGGAAGTCTGCACCTGTATTTACAATAAACTTGGCATTTTCAGGCAACCCTAAAACTTGGTATATCACTGAAACTAACTCTAATGTTTCGATATCTACCAGCATCAGGCTTTCAATACGGTTTGCCATTGACTCAATTTCTTTATGAAGCGATTCAATAATTTCTTGATCATCGTATTCGTTGATCATTAAATATTTCAGGGAATCGTGCTTTAGAATTGAGTCCAGCTTTTTCTTTTCAAATACTTCAGAGAGATATTTATGGGTATCAGAAAAATAAGGGCAGTTATAAACACCTCTAGCCCACAGGCCTTGGGCGTAAAGATCAGGAAACTCTAATAACTCAGCAAACTCTTTTGCTTGTTTATTGAGCTTATTCTTTAATTGATAAAGTGAGATCATTTAGTTCTCCAAACAACTTTCCAATAAACAATGGCCTACCAACACATTGCTTTATTTATTGTTCAAATAACCAAATTTTTACGGATGCTCCGCTTCACTGTTCACGTTTTTCAAGGCGAAAAACATGTGTAGGCGTAGGCTGTCCGTTCAGCCTTCATATTATAATATCGCCAAAAAACAAAATGACAACTTACGTATTTGTACAACTTTAGGTAGATATTTTGAGTTTGAACTCTGAAAAGCTAAGCCCAAACAGGGATACGACCATCTCTTCATTTATATTGGAGCCGGGAAATTTTTTTTCAAAATTTCCAATAATGCTATCTAGGTGGCTAGCTAATATTTTTACTAAAAATATTTCCGAGTTTGGTGAGAGTGCAGACAGTGCTATCAATGGGTTGTCAAAGGATTCAGCTTTTATTTTTACTAGTAAATCGCTGTAACTGTCACAGCCGTAAAGACAAATAGCTAGGGCTTCTTGGGCTTGTCCAAGGGGAATAGTTAATAATTTAGATAATCGTTTTGCCTGCCTTTTTATATTTACTAGCAGGTCTTCTTTATTAAAAGACATCAATACACCAAAAAACGGCAACGCTAGGCCACGCACCTATGTCACTCAGTTTTTGTGAATATTTAATCTTTTAGTTCAGAGTAAATCCATTTCGTCCTGTTTTCGTGGGAACGGGCTTCTCTGAAAAGCCACTGCAAAAAGCAGTGGCTATTGTCGCAATATTATAAGGAAATGTGAATTGTAGTTTGATGCCTACATGTTCTTTTCAGTGAATTCAGCCAAGCTACTACGCTCTACTTCATCAAATATCAATACTGAGCCTTTTTCATAGTTTCTATACACGTTAACAGCCGCGCTAGCACCTGAAGATGCGGGTGTGACAAACTTATCATCAATCTGGGCTAAGTTGCCCAACACGATTGTGCGACAATTTTTGCCACCACGGCTTAACATGCCCTTAATTTGCGCTCTAGTCATGTTTTGAGCTTCATCAATGATTAAAACAGCATCGTCTATTGAACGACCTCGGAAGTAAGCCATACTAGTAAATTCTATATTGGCTTTTTCGATCACATGCTCAACAGTTGCACTAATATTACCTTCATTGTTATCACCTGAATGCATTGATATAAGCGCATCTGTTATACCTGCTAATAACGGCATTGATTTCTCTGTCAGGTCACCGGGTAAAAACCCCGGATCATCGTCCATAAAGTCTCTGGAGCGCACCACAACGATTTTTTTGTACTTTTTTAACTCCAATACTTGATGCAGCGCCGAAGCAACTGCTAAAAAAGTTTTTCCGGAGCCAGCAGGGCCAAGGATGATATTTAAGTCATAATATGGATCTGTTAATTGGCTTAAAGCTACTGCCTGACGCTGATTTTTAGGCAAAATGCCCCATACTTTTTCTTGTTTACGAGGCAATAACTTTGTGAATACCTCAGTATCTGTTACTTCTGAAATTCGCCCAATGTGTCCAGCTTCATCGTACCAATACATGTTTGGCTGAACTTCATCATTAAATAGACTTATTGGGAAAGTATAAACTTCTCCTGAAACCTTGAAGTCTTTGTCTGATTTAATTCGATCAAAAAGATCTCCTTTAAAGGCTTGTACCCCTGTGTATAAAAGATCAATATCTGATATTTGATTATCTACGGCAACGTCTTCTGCCATGACCCCTACGGTTCGAGCTTTCAAGCGCATATTAATGTCACGGCTAACAATTACTACGTCTTTATCTAAGTCCTTCTGAAGATACAGTGCATAGTTAATTATTCTATTGTCAGCGTCACTTCCAATACCGTGCTTTAACTCTTTAGCCATATCGAGCTGGGTATCAATTCCAATAAACAGTTTTCCTCGTTTAGCTGTTTCAGTAGAAGGTAGTGGAATACCAGCTTCCATCTCTTCTGCACTGTGCCCATTTATTATATCTTCAAGCATACGAATACATACACGAGCATCAGCACTAACCGATTTGTTAGTTCTTTCTTTTAAGTTATCTAATTCTTCTAGAACTGTTAGACAGATGTATACGTCTTCACTGTACGCAAGAAGTGACTTTGGATCATGAACTAGTGCCGATGTATCCAATACTCTTGGGTTTTTGTTTTCACTTGGATTATTCATTTTAGTTCTCCTTTGAGAACGATTTTCATTAATTAGCATTTTAGATTTACCTTAGCTTTATTATTTTTGTTTGTGCCTCTTGCAGGTTAAATCCATTATTTATATTTATTGATGAATGGTTCTATTCTTTAAGTCACACTTAATGACATGTTAGAGAGATTAGATCTTAGCCTGTTATAAATACTCAATTTATTCAGTAAGAATAAGGTCTGTAGATAGGTCTGCACAAATATTGAAAAAAAGCTTGCAGTAATACCTGTTTTACCACATCCCGCTGGGCCGGTTAAAATAACAAGCTCAATAGACGTGTCGAGCAAGGCATCAAGAGCCATTGCTTGGTAAATATTTTTTGGCTTTATTCCCCATGCACTTTGATGCATCAATCGCTCTGCACCAATATCTTTAATGGTAATATGCTCACCATCATACGATTTAACTCTAGCGGCAAACTGATCGCCATCATCAAGTAAATATTCATTACAAAACACATCAGGAATTAAATCTTTAGGGATATGATGAACTGTTTCACGTCCGTGTTGCTCAGTGCTACACTGACCGACATGCTGCCAAAAATCGCCCTCAATTTTTTTATAACCACTGGTGAGTAAATCAATATCGTCAATTAACTGATCAGTACGATAGTCTTCAACATATTTAAGCCCCGCCCCTTTGGCTTTTAAGCGCATGTTAATATCTTTAGTTACTAATATGACTTTTTTATCGCTGTGCTGGTTTTGTAAATGCACCGCACAATTAATAATACGGTGGTCGTTTTCATTGCCCGGCAAACCAGAAATAGAATCGGCAAATAAATGGTCGTTTACAATAATTAAGCTGCCTGTCGATCCGCCTTTTTTATTCCTTGGCAGCGCCACACCTTGTAACATTTGTTCGGGAGTTGCCTGACTCAACACCCCATCAAGGCCACGAATAGCCACTCGCGCATCGCGGCTCACATCGTGTTTTCTATCTTTTATATGATCAAGTTCTTCCAATACGGTCATTGGGATAACAACTTGGTGCTCTTGGAATGACAAATACGCGAGGGGTTCGTGAAGTAATACATTGGTATCTAGCACATACATTTTACTATCAAAATTTGAAGCTTTTCCCATAGTACTTTCCTTACGTTTTATGATTTTTATGCTATACCCAATAAACTAATCAGTGGTTACTAATAAACTTGATTAATTACTTAGGTATAATTTGAGTTTAGTCTATTTGTCATAAAAGTCTGTTTTATGACAAATATCATTTAGTTTGAATTTTCCACAAAATCGACGCACTAATGCGCGCTTAGGGTTGGTAATAATTCATACTTATAAAATTAATTAAAAGTCAGGCAAATAGCGCCTTGCAGTGGTGTTATGTAACAGGTAACATAGCCGCCTTTTTCTTCATAGACGAGACATACATGAATTTTTACTTAGGTCAGCGTTGGATAAGTGATACAGAGTCAGATTTAGGATTGGGCACCGTTGTTGCCATTGATGGCCGCCAGGTCAGCATTTTATTTCCTGCCAGTGGTGAAAACCGTGTTTATTCTTCTGCAGAAGCTCCGGTAACCCGCGTAGCATTTAATCCTGGTGATGTGATCCGAAGCGTTGAGGAGTGGGAATTACAAGTTGAGTCAATTGAAGTACAAGGCGAATTACTGTGCTATCACGGTGAACGTATTGATAACGGTGAAAAAGTACAATTAAAAGAGACCTTTTTAGACCATTTTATTAAATTTAATAAACCACAAGACCGTTTATTTGCAGGCCAAGTAGACCGCTTTGATCGATACACTTTGCGCTACCAAACTTGGTTACACCAATTTGAACGCCAACAGTCACCTATTAAAGGTTTAATTGGCCAACGTGCCAACCTTATTCCGCATCAGCTTTATATTGCCCAAGAAGTAGGTAAACGTTTTGCGCCACGTGTACTACTTTCTGATGAAGTAGGTTTGGGTAAAACCATCGAAGCTGGCATGATTTTACACCAACAAATTATTACTGGTCGCGCCAGCCGTGTGCTCATTGTGGTACCTGAGAACTTGCAGCACCAATGGTTAGTAGAAATGCTACGCCGTTTTAATTTACGTTTTTCTATTTTTGATGAAGAGCGTTGCGACGAAGCGTTTGCTGATTCACCTAACGTGTTTGATACCGAGCAACTGGTGCTTACCAGCCTTGAGTTTTTAACTAAGAAAAAACGTTGGTTTGAACAAGCTACGTTGGCCGACTGGGACTTATTAGTCATTGATGAAGCCCATCATTTAAGCATTAACAACAATAAACCTAGTGCCGAATACCAACGTATGGCTGAGCTGAGTCAAGACATTCCGGGGCTAATTTTATTAACAGCAACGCCAGACCAACTGGGTCATCGTAGCCACTTTGCACGCTTACAACTGCTCGACCCAGATCGCTTTTACGACTACGACGTATTTAAAGAAGAAGAAGCAAACTACAAAGATGTAGCCAAAGCTGCTAACCAACTACTGCAAGAGCAATCATTAGATGATAACGCTAAAGCAACCTTGATTGAGCTATTAAAAGAAACGGATATCACCGATATTCTTGAAACAGCACAACAAGGCGACCTTGAAGCACGTAAAGAAATTTTAAATATGCTTTTAGACCGTCACGGTACTGGGCGCATCTTATTTAGAAATAGTCGCAGTGGTATTGATGGTTACCCAAGTCGTAAATTACACGCCTACCCTATGGCTTTACCTAAGCAATACAAAACAGCAATGACTGTACTAGGTAATATGAGCGGCATTCAAAATGCTGAACTCAGTGCACAACGTGCACTTTTCCCTGAAAAAATATTTCAAGAGTTTGAAGGTGAAAGCGCCAGCTGGGGTTTATTTGACCCTCGCGTAGATTGGCTAATCGAAACGCTAAAAACTCTCAAACGTGAAAAAGTATTACTCATTTGTGCTAAAGCCGAAACCGCAATCAGCCTTGAGCAAATATTACGTGAACGCGAAGCAATTAAAGCCTCGGTTTTCCACGAGGGCATGTCGATAATTGAACGAGACCGCGCCGCGGCGTTCTTTGCCGATGAATACGATAATGCTCAAATATTATTGTGTTCTGAAATTGGTTCAGAAGGCCGTAACTTCCAATTCTCACATCATTTAGTGTTGTTTGATTTACCGCTCAACCCAGATTTACTTGAGCAACGAATTGGTCGCTTAGACCGCATAGGACAAACACAAGATGTGAACATTCATGTGCCTTACTTTGAAAATACGGCACAGGAAGTGTTATTACGTTGGTACAACGAAGGCCTAGATGCATTTGAAAGCACTTCAACCACAGGACAGTTATTATATAAAGAATTTAGCGAAGACTTACTTGAATATATTGCAGCTCATAATTGTGACGAAGATGAGCTAGACCCATTGCTTGAGCAAGTAGCACAAAAGAATGCAGTATTACGTAAGCAAATGGAAAGTGGCCGAGATCGCCTACTAGAACTGCATTCATCAGGGCAAGGCGCTGCTGATTCACTCGTAGCTGACATTGAAAAACTCGATAATCAGTTTGAGCTACCAAGTTACATGATCAATGTGTTCGACACCTTTGGCGTAAGCCAAGAAGATAAAGGTGAAAACACTATTATTTTAAAACCCACTGAGCATATGCTTAACGCGTCATTCCCTGCTTTAAAAGAAGATGGCATGACGGTAACATTTGACCGTGATACCGCTCTTTCGCAAGAAGATGTGCACTTTATTAGTTGGGATCACCCTATGGTGCAAGGCACTATGGATATGATTTGTGATGATGATTTTGGTAGTTCATCGGTGGCGTTACTTAAAAACAAAAAGTTACCACCAGGCACCTTTTTTGTTGAGCTAATATTTGTTGCCGAAGCCATGGCACCAAAAGTCCTGCAAGTGGGTCGCTTTTTACCCCCTACGCCAATTCGTATTTTACTCGATAAGAGCAGTAATAACTTAGGTGAAAATGTTGGTTTTGATGGCTTTAATCAGCAACTATCTGCGGTAGGTCGTCAAACGGCGAGTAAATTAGCAGGTGCATTACAAAGTGCGGTTCATCCAATGATCAACACCGCAAAAGACATGGCGCAACAAAAGTTGGATGTTATTCGTGCTGAGTCATT
The DNA here is from genome assembly GCF_030407915.1 of Pseudoalteromonas sp. APC 3250. NCBI lineage: Bacteria > Pseudomonadati > Pseudomonadota > Gammaproteobacteria > Alteromonadales > Pseudoalteromonadaceae > Pseudoalteromonas > Pseudoalteromonas sp. APC 3250. Next base: position 56,682 of record NZ_JASDCM010000019.1, on the reverse strand, counting down.
AGTAAAAATGCAAACATCGTTAAACGAAGAGCAACAGCGATTAGTTGCACTGAAGCAAATTAATCCAAACATTCGCCAAGAGGAAATTACCTTTTACGATAAACAACGCAATGAGCTAACCGCACATATTGAAAAAGCGCAGTTAAAACTCGATGCGATTCGTTTGATTGTGGTTTCGCACTAGAGAATCTAGCTGTCAGTCGTTAGTTAAAGATTACTAACGTGTGTGTATAAAAAAGAAAGCGCGATATTTATATCGCGCTTTTGCAAAACCATATAAAGATAGTTATCAGCTTGAAAATAGAAATACTAAAATTAGCTTTTTAGTAAAAATTGATATTTTCAATTTCATCATTAAAGGAAGAGTTTATATACTGCATTGCATCATGTAAATTTAGAATTAATTGGCTGACTGATACGGCAAGTTTTTGAATATCATCTCTTGATATATGATGAGTTTTCCCATCTTTTGTTTTGCCGCTCCGGTGAACACAATCATGTCTTATAGATATCGCAGTTTCAAAGTATTGTCTTTCTTTTCCAAGTAATCTATCGAGGTCAATATCTAATACATTTGAATATATCTTAGTTACAACACTAAGGTTATGGTAGAGGATTTCTGATAATCTATTCTGAACTCTTTCAGATAGTAGATTAGGCTTTTGAATAATATTTTTTAGTGAGTAAGTTTCATTTTTAAGTTTATCTGAAGTTAAAATAAACTTTTTTATATACTCATCAGAATTTACAACATAGCTTTTTAATGCATCGCCGAAATAAGTTTCCAACGTGATGATGCACTGAGTATAAAACAATCGGTTAAAGTAATTATTATTAACATAACTATCTGATAAAAGGTGGTAAATTAATTGTTCTATATTAAATATAGCACTTTTAAAAATGGCTTGATATTCTCCACCTTCACTCAACTTGTAACCATCTTCTAAATGATAATCAAAACTTAATGAGCTAGGATCTTTACTTACATGTACTTGGAAAGGCGTATCACAGTTAGAACAAAATAAAACTTCTAACTGGTGCTCCATCTCATCTTCACTCGCTAAAGATGCATCATTACTCAATTCTGGTTCATGACTATTTAACTCGCCGCAACGACTGCAGTAAAACTCAATAGTTCCATACATATAAATATTCCTTTATTTCAAAATAAATCACAGCCACTCATCAGTATCTTGACCGCCTAAAATAGCCATTATTTCGACATCTGTTGCTGAAATTCTGTAATAAATACTGTCTGAGCCACAAACGGCACGCCGATAACCTTTACGAATATGATCAACTGATTGGTAGGAATAAGGATTTGCAGCTAGCTTTTCAAACATAGAAAAGAAACTGTAAAAGTAAATATCTGCTTGCTGTTGTGAAAATGCTTTGCAACCATATTGATAAATACGACGTAAGTCTTCTTTAGCATCGTTTGAAAGCTTAAATGTGCGCACTACTTAATGCTTGCTTTAAATTCTGCTAACATTTCATCCGCAGATTGAGCACTAAAACCGCTTTTTTCTGCGTTAGCAAGCTTACTATTTATAGCTTCAGCCCTTCTTGCACGTCTAATTAAATCATTCACCAATTCACTTTTATTTGCATAATCACCAATGTTCTCAACGTGATTACGTAGCCATAAATCATTTTGTTCAGTAAGTGAAATACTTTGTCTTGCCATAATGAATTTCCAAAACGTTAATCTGGTGTAATTTTACACCAGATTAAAAAATACGCAATTAAACTTTTACCTTTTCCCTTGAGCCTTTGCGCTCGCTCCACTAAAATAGCGCACTTCAAAATCACTGAGGTCTGCCGTGTTAGTTAACTACAATCCCCCTATGAGCCCGTATTTAACTATACTGTTTCAAGATGATGATTTACTTATTGTAAATAAGCCTAGCGAATTACTCACCGTCCCAGGTAAAGACCCAAAACATGCCGATAGCTTAATAAATCGCGTCAACCGTGTTTTTCCTAGTGCTAAAATTGTTCACCGTTTAGATATGGCTACCTCTGGCATACTTTGCTTAGCAATGAACAAAGCTGCTCATCGGCATTTAAGTATGCAATTTCAAGAACGCGAAACAGCAAAACGTTATATTGCACGTGTTTACGGGCAACTTGAAACTGAAACAGGCTCTGTTGATTTACCTCTTATTTGTGATTGGCCGAATCGTCCTAAGCAAATGGTTGATCATGACAATGGCAAACCTTCGCTCACTCATTTTAAAGTCCTTGAACGTGAAGCACAGGCAACCCGTGTAGAGCTTACTCCTATTACAGGGCGCTCACATCAGCTGCGCGTGCACATGTTAAGCTTAGGCCACCCTATTTTAGGCGATCGTTTATATGCTCACAAAGACGCACTTGCTGCGGCACCTCGCCTACAGCTACATGCACAAATGCTACAACTCAAACACCCTGTAACGGAGCAAGTACTTACTTTTGAAGCTGAGAACGAGTTTTAACAAGGATTAATCTTTTAGCTATTTACTGTAAATAGCTAAACTTTAAGAGTGCTTCGCCGATACATAAATAAGATTTAAATTAAAAGCTTATTTATGTTTATTACGCAGATGTTTAAAGCCATTATTACTACTCTTGTGCTTGGCTGTACGTTAATCAGTTTCCAAGCGCTGAGTGCTGAGTATATCGCTCCTCCTCCCTTTTCAAAAAATATTGATGCGGATATCTCTCGCCTAGCCCAAAGTGATGAAGTAAAGCCTATTTTAGCTGGTGATACTGAGTTTTTAACTTTATACAGTGAGTATATGAGTGCCGACTTTAGAGGGGTAGTCATACTCATTCCTGATTGGCAATCAACGCCAACAAACAATGCAGGCATGAATTTCTTACGTAAAGAGCTGAATAATCAAGGGTATACTTCTTATGCGATGACAGTTCCTGATATTGATTGGCAAGCAGCTCAAGATGATGCAGCAAAAACGATTAATGATCCTGTGGGCAAAAATAATGAAACAGCCAACGCAAATACTAAGCCAGACACCAGTACACAAAAACAGCCCCATCATGCTGACTATGTTGAACAAGTAAATACTGAAGTGGTAGATAACTATAAATTAAAACTAGTCGCTCGCTACGACGCTTTATACCAACAAGCTGCGATGGAGTCTGAGAATATTGTTGTTATTGCACAAGGCACCAGTGCTGGGGTGTTGTTGGAGCACTACGCTGAATTTTCAGACTCAAAAATAAGCGCCTTCATTAGTTTAAGTAGCTACCTTCCTAATACAAAACGTAATGCAAAGTTAAGCCAAATAACATCCTTGGTCACCCCCGCTTTGTTGGATATTTATTTTGCTACAGACAGTAATGATATCTTAATGAACCTTAAAAACCGTCAGCGTTGGGTTAATCGAAATGCAAAGTTTGATTATCGCCAACGTCAGTTGTTTGGATTACGCGATGCGCCGCAGCAACATGCGCGGCTAAGCAAAGAAATAGACGGTTTTTTACGCCGCCTTTTTTAAATACTCGTATGCTGCTTGAATATCTTGGCTTTTTTTAACCGCGACTTCCATCATATGCTTAGGTAAACCTTGCGATACGAGCTTATCAGGATGGTGCTGAGCCATGAGCTTTCGGTAGGCTACTTTAATATCACGTTGCGATGCGTCTTTATTTAACCCTAATAAGGCCAATGCTTGCGAACGGTTCATATCATTACTTGGTGGTACATGATGCCCTGAGCCTTCACGGTAGCTGCTACTTTGACTTTGCTGCTGTTTAAAACGCTGTTGTTGCTGCCTAAAGTTAAACTCTGCTTGATAACGTTTTAATACAAAGGCAAAGTGTGCTTTAGACACACCTAGCTGCTTACTAACTTCTTGCAGTAATTGCTTTTCTTGTGCAGCAAGTACCCCGTCAGAAAACGCCATCTGGATTTGAATTTCTAAAAATAACTGCAGTAAATCATAACGTTTAGCAAAACGTTCTTTAAAATCATAAACCGTATCTTTGAGTGAAAAGTCGCTGTCTTTACCCGATTGAAACGCCTGCTGCGCTTCACGGCGCTCTTCGCCTTTTAAGCCCATTTCATCCATAAACAGCGTCGCTGCTTTAATGTGGGTTTCGCTAACACGGCCATTCGACTTGGCAATATGTCCCATTACCGCAAAGCAACTCGAAAAAAACAACGCTTGGCGTTCGTTAACATCATCGCCTTTAAAAAGGTTAGAAAAGCCGCCAGCTTTATCAAAGTCTTTTTTTAGGCTTTTATCAAACATATGGCCTAGGTATAAGCCTAAAATGGCACCAAATATTTTGCCAAACATAAAACCAAAACAGAAACCGAGAATTTTTCCCCACATTTTAAAACTTACCTCTAGTGTTTTATATTTAGCTTATGGTGCTAATTGTTGGTTAAGAGCCGATAAACGCTCTGGTGTGCCTATATCGTCCCATTGGCCAATATAGAGTTCAGTGGAGACTAAATGTTCATTTAATTTTTCACGTAGCAAAGGGCCTAATGGCCGAATGCCTGGGGCTAGCCCCTCAAAAAAGTCAGCTTGATAGCGCCCTATCCCTGAAAAGGTATACCGCTGGCTACTTGTCGGTAAGTGGCTCAGTATAAAATCGCCATCAGGATTATGCGCAGGGTTTTCAACCAATACAATGTGCGCCTCTTTAGGCTGTAAATGTAGCTGCATTAATGCACTGACATCGTAGTCGCTGTAAACATCGCCATTGATCACAATAAATGATTCACCAAGTAAAGGAAGCGCTTGAATAATACCGCCTGCGGTTTCAAGCCCGACCGTCACTTCTTGGCTATAGGTTATAGTCACGCCCCACGCGCGCCCATCTGCAAAATAGGTTTTTATTTTATCTCCTTGCCACGCAAGGTTAATTATTATTTGAGTAATACCTGCAGCCTTTAGGCGCATAATATGATGCTCAATCAGTGGTTTTCCCGCTACACATAACATAGGCTTAGGTAACTCTGCGGTGAGCGGCATCATACGTTTACCGCGCCCAGCGGCTAATATCATCGCCTTCATGGTTGTTCCTCTTTTAACCGCTGTTGCACCTTTGGCACCACGCTAGTTTTTATCAAAGCCGATAAGTCGCTAAGCTCAGGGTATTGTGCCGCCACCTCTATTACGTATTCAAGTGTAGGGAGTATGTTTGCTAAGTAACCTTGTTTACCATCACGCAAATATAAACGACAAAAAATACCCGCCGCTTTTAAATGGCGTTGTAAACCCGTTAAATCAAACCAATATTTAAATTCTGCAAATGACTCGTTAGCTATTAAACCTTGGCGTTTAAATTCGTCGTAACCAAACTCAAGTAAATGATTCAGCTCGTCTTTAGGCAATTTAAAGTAGCAGTCTCTTAAAAGTGAGACTAAGTCATAACATAACGGACCTTGAACCGCGTCTTGATAATCAATAATCGCCCATTGCTGCTCGCAGCGCATAATATTCCGACTGTGATAATCGCGGTGCATTGTGACTGTGGGTTGCTCAAGCAGTGTATTTATTAGCAGCGCTGTACTTGTTTGCCAAGTCTGTTGCTGCTCAGCGCTGAGCTCTGCGCTAATAAAATCATTAACCAGCCAATTTTTAAAAATATCCAACTCTAATGCAATAAAGTCACGGTCATACGGATTCATTGACGGCGCAGCTGGAGTTTTTGCCCACTTGGCACTTAAACTGATCAGTTGCTGGTAATACTCGCTGCGATTGGCATCATCAAGCAAGTCAGCTAAATGGGTGCTACCTAAATCACTTAGAATAAAAAAACCTTGCTGCTCGTCACTATGAATAATGGATGGCAATAAAAACCCCTGCTCAGAAAACACCTTGTTTAATGCAATATAAGGGACGTTGTTAACTTTTTTTGGATCGGAGTCCATCACAATAAAGTTTTTATTTTCAGCGTTTAACCTATAATAACGGCGAAAACTGGCATCTGCAGTTATTGCATTAAGCGCATAGGATTGCTCACTAAAGTGAGTATTAATAAACTGTTGTAAACTCTCAAAGCGTGTCATTTTATAAGCTATCTATTTTTCACTAATTACTTTGCCATTGTTTTCCTTTATTATGTATAGCTTGTAACTAATCACAGAGCATAAAGGTCGATAAATGAGCAAAACCTGGGGCATTTTGATGCTAAGCGTACTGAGCGCACCATCGCTTGCCGAAACTGAACTGACACACAATTTTTGTGGCACTTCAATGCAAACCAGAGCTTGGCAACCGCTTGCTGGCCTTGAGCTTGGAACGGTTGATATCAGCGCTGATGACGTTGAGCTTTTAGGAACGCAAAGCGCTGAATTTACTGGCAATGTTGATATTAACACCGTTAACATGAGTTTGTCCGCACAATCAGCACTGATTGATAAACAACGTGGCCTGCTTAATGCCACTGGCCCAATTACCTATCGCGATTATGTAAGCCACGTACAAAGTTCGGGCTTAAATGCCGATTTAAATAACTCAGCATTTAGTTTATTAGGCGCACAATATAGCCTAACACAACAACAAGGCAAAGGCGGCGCGGAAAAGCTCACCGTCGATAAGTCTGGCTTAATGCTGATGAATGCAAGCTTTACTGCGTGCCCAGGTAATACGCCTGTGTGGGCTATTGAAGCCGATGAAATAAACTTATCACGTGAAGAAGGCTGGGGCGAAACCTACAATGCCGTGCTACGTATTTTAGATACGCCGGTACTCTATTTACCTTATTTTACTTTCCCACTCGATGAGCGCCGTAAGTCAGGCTTATTAACGCCCAGCTTTTCAAGTTCAGATCGCTATGGATTAGAAACGATTACGCCTTATTATTGGAATATTGCCCCTAATTATGATGCCACTATTACCCCGCGTTATATGTCACGTAAGGGGCTACAATTACAAACTGAATTTAGATATTTAACCCCAGAGCACCAAGGTTTAGTGGCTGTAGAATATTTAAATAAAGATGACTCAGAGCCTGAGCTTAACGAGCGTTTTTTGTTTCATTGGCAACAAAAAAGTTATATTGGTGAAGACTGGCGAGCCAGTATTGATATTACCAATGTTAGTGATGATAACTACCTCACTGATTTAAACTCAACCTATGCAAGTAAAACCGATACGCAGCTTTATCGTACCGGCTCGCTAACCCATATGGGCGAAATGTGGCGTACTGATATAAAGATGCAAAACTTTGAAGTACTCGGTGACCACTTAGAATCATACACGGCGTTACCACAAATTAGCTTTACCCAAACCACCCCTTGGAAAATTGATTATTTCGATTTTAGTGTTTCAGGCGAGCTGAGCCATTTTACTAACAGCTCTGCGGTAATTGACCAAGCTACTCGCGTGCACATCGAACCTAAAGCACGCTTTGATTACAAAGAGTATGCCTGGTCATTTTTATCTGAAGTGAGCTTATTGCAAACTAACTATAAACAAGACGGTGATTTACAGGGTACACAGTATAGCGATAATGTTTCGCGTACTTTGCCTAAAGTGCGCTTATATTCTCAGCTTAACTTTGAGCGCGACACCTCAATTTTTATTGACGATGGTATTCAAACTCTAGAGCCACAAATTCAGTATTTATATACGCCTAATAAAGATCAGTCTGACATTGGCTTATACGATACCACCAAGTTACAAGATGACTTTTTTGGTTTATTCAGGGATGCGCGTTTTTCAAGTGTTGACCGAATTGCCGCAGCTAATCAATTTACATTAGGGGCTACAACGCGTTTATTTGATAAGAAAAATGAAGAAGTATTTAACTTCAGCGCAGGCCAAATATTTTATTTAAGTGATTCAGCCAAGCCTACAGAGCAAGGACTTAATAGCGGTAGTAACTACAATGCCTTGTTTGCAGCGCAAACCATGTTACATTGGCACCGCCGCTGGTATTTATCGGGTGGTATTCAGTACGACACGGATGGCAAGCAAATTATCCAGTCAAATTTAACCTTAGACTATAAAGGTGACGATAATCAGCTGGTTCAATTGAACCATCGCTATGCAAATGATGTCTCAGGAAATACAATCGAGCAAGCGGGCTTATTTACAAGCATCCCTATCAGTGACGAGTGGCAATTTATTGCAAGTTACCATCGCGATCTTGATAATAACCGCAGTATTGAAGTATTGAGTGGATTACAGTATGAATCGTGCTGTTGGGCGTTCCAAATTACTGGCCATCGCCAAATTGAAACTGATTTAAATCAGTCAATTGGGCAACCCCAAGCCACTTTTGATTCGAGCATTCGTTTGAATTTTGTATTAAAAGGGCTTGGTAGTAAAAGCCGTTACGATGCTCAAAAATTATTACAACAAGGTATTTTTGGTTATCGTAGGCCGTATTTTCTTAATGACTAAACTGCTTTATTTATAGTAAAAATTTACAAATAACTATATTAATTTAGCCGTATTTAGCATTACAACAGTACTATTAGTAAGAGTAGTAAAAAGAATATGAATTTAAAAAAATTATTAACATCAGCAGTTTTAACGTTCAGCTTGTGCCAAAGTGCATTTGCCGCCCCTGTCGAAATAGACAAAGTAATTGGTATTGTAAACCAAGGCGTTATTTTAAAAAGTGAAGTAGACACTATTGTTGATCGCGTAAAAAAACAAGCAGAAAAACAAAACCAACAGCTGCCAAAAGACGAAACACTACGTGTTCAGGCGATTGAGCGTTTAGTAAATCAAACCTTGATGATGCAGATGGCTGAGCGCATGGGCTTAGAAATTTCAGATAGCCAGCTTGACCAAACACTTGCCAACATGGCTAAAGAGCAAGGCGGTACAATTGCTGATTTGCGTCGTACTATTGAAGCGTCGGGTGAGAGCTTTCAAGCTTACCGCGAAGAAATTCGTAAAGAGATAACCACGCAACAAGTTACACGTGCAAACGTAGACCGCCGTATATATGTAAGCGACCAAGAAATTGATAACTTACTAAAAATTATGGATAGCCAAGGCCAAAATGCCGAAGAATACGATATTGGTCACATACTTATCGATATTCCAAGTGGTGCAAGTGCAGACGACGTAAGCTCAGCAAAAACACGCGCAGACAAAGTTATTGAACTGCTGGAAGATGGCCAAGAATTTAAACGTATTGCCATTTCATCATCAAGCGGCTCAAAAGCGCTTGAGGGCGGACAATTAGGCTGGATGGGCATTAACGAAATGCCATCGTTATTTGCAGAAGCTGTAAAAGGTAAAAAGAAAGATGCGATTATTGGTCCACTTCGTTCCGGTGCGGGTTTCCACATCATTAAAGTGCAAGACGTACGTGGCCGCCAAGTAGTAGAAACCACTGAAGTTAAATCTCGCCATATTCTTATTAAGCCTTCAATTATTTTAAGTGAAGAAAAAGCTCGCACTATGTTAGCAGGCTTTGTTAAAGATTTACGCGCCGGCGATGCTGACTTTGCAGAACTTGCTAAAGAGTACTCACAAGACCCAGGTTCAGCACTTAAAGGTGGTCAATACGATTGGACTGATCCAACCACCTACGTGCCTGCGTTTAGAGATACGTTACTATCACTTGATAAAAACGAAATCAGCGAACCATTTAGAAGTCAGTTTGGCTGGCACATTGTGCAGTTACTAGATAAACGTGTTGCAGATAAGACCGAGCAAGCTAAACGTAATCGTGCACATGGCATGTTGTTTAATCGTAAATTTAAAGAGGAAAGCTTTAACTGGCAGCAAGAAATGCGCGAACAAGCCCATGTTGAAATTTTCCCAATAGACGAATAATTATGACTTTAAGAATTGCGGTAACCCCCGGAGAGCCTGCAGGCATTGGCCCAGACTTGCTATTAAAACTGGCACAGCATAGCTGGGATGCGCAACTAGTAGCGATTGCAGATGCATCGCTACTAAAACAGCGCGCTAAGCATTTAGGTTTAAACATTAAATTAATTGAATTTGATGAACAAGCCAAAGCAATGCCAACAGCAGCAGGCAGCTTATATATTAAGCAGATTGATTTAGCAGAGCCCGTTGAGCTTGGCGTGCTTAATGACGCTAATGGGCAATACGTTTTAGATACATTACGTATTGCCAGCGAGAAGAATATGGATGGCACATTTGATGCCGTTGTTACGGGGCCTGTTCACAAGGGTATTATTAACCAAGCCGGCATTTCTTTTAGTGGCCATACTGAGTACTTTGCTCAGCAATCAGGTACTGCTGATGTGGTTATGTTATTAGCCACCGAAGGTCTGCGTGTTGCCCTAGTAACAACACATATTCCGCTTGCTTATGTTTCTCGTGCCATTACGCAAGAGCGACTAGTTAAAGTGGCTAATATTCTTAATCATGACTTGAAAACGAAATTTGGTATTGAGCAACCGCGTATTTTAGTCTGTGGCTTAAACCCGCACGCTGGTGAAGATGGCCATTTAGGCCGCGAAGAAATCGACACGATAACGCCTACACTTGACATACTAAGAGCTGAAGGGATGAACTTAATCGGTCCTTTACCAGCAGATACATTATTTCAAGATAAATACCTAAATGAAGCCGATGCAGTACTGGCTATGTATCACGATCAGGGATTACCTGTGCTAAAATACAAAGGATTTGGTAAGTCAGTGAATATAACTCTTGGCCTTCCATTTATCCGCACTTCAGTCGACCACGGTACTGCGCTTGATTTAGCCGGTACAGGCGATGCTGATGTTGGCAGTTTTGAATTAGCGATCCGCGAAGCAATTAAGCTCGCCCATGAAAAAGCACAGAATCAATGACCGATAAAGTACATTTAGGACACCGCGCCCGTAAACGTTTTGGCCAAAACTTTTTATTCGATGAGTCAATCATCGATAAAATCGTCACCGCTATTGATCCCAAGCCGCAAGATAATTTAGTCGAAATTGGCCCTGGCCTTGGCGCTATTACTGAGCCTGTAGCCGATTTAAGTGGCCATTTAACGGTTGTTGAGCTAGATAAAGATTTAGCCCAACGTTTAATTGAACACCCTTTTTTAGGGCCTAAATTAACCGTAAACCAAGGCGATGCAATGAAGTTTGATTTTGCTAGCCTAGTTAAAGACGACAAAAAGCTAAAAGTATTTGGTAACCTACCGTACAACATTTCTACTCCTTTGTTGTTTCATCTTTTTGAATTTGCCGATCATATTGAGCACATGCACTTTATGCTGCAAAAAGAAGTGGTAAAACGCATGGTTGCAGGCCCAGGCAGCAAAACCTTTGGCCGCTTGAGTGTAATGACTCAATACTACTGTAATGCGATGCCTGTAGTAGAAGTACCACCAGAGTGCTTTAAACCTGCACCTAAAGTAGATTCTGCGGTTATTCGCTTAATCCCCAAAAAGGCAGAGCAGCGCACAGCTAAGAGCGTTAAAATATTAAATACAGTCTGTTTAGAAGCGTTTAATCAACGTCGTAAAACACTACGCAACAGCCTAGGCAACCTTTTAACCGCTGAAGAGTTAACCAGCATTGGCATTGATATCACCTTGCGTGCTGAGAGCCTGTCGTTACAACAATTTATTGATATAGCTAACTGGATTTATGACAACAAGCAGTAATATAGGATCACCTGTAAAGGTATCTGTAGAAACATTTTATGTAGAAGAGCAATCGCAACCTGAACTTGATAAGTTTGTGTTCGCCTACTCCGTTACTATAAAAAACCACAGTTTATGCAGTGCAAAGTTACTTAGCCGTTATTGGCTAATTACTGATGCCAATGGCAAAGAAGTAGAAGTGCAAGGCGAAGGTGTGGTCGGTGAAACCCCAGATATAGCCCCAGGTGAAAGCTACAAATATACCAGTGGTGCAATAATAGATACACCAGTAGGCACCATGCAGGGACATTACACTTTACGTAACGAGTTTGGTGCTGAATTTAAAGCACCCATAAACGTATTCCGCTTAGCCTGTCCTAATATCTTACACTGACAAAAACAGGTAACAATGGCCGACTACGCGATAGGTGATTTACAAGGCTGCTTTGACGAATTTAGTTTATTGTTAAAGCAAGTCGACTTTAACCCTAGCAAAGATCACTTATATTTAGTGGGTGATATTGTCGCTCGCGGCCCAGACTCTAAAGCGTGCCTTGATTATATTTATCAACATCAAGACAGCGTTAGCGTCACATTAGGCAATCATGACTTACACATGATTGCCTGTTATTTAAATAACGTTACACCTAACCCCAAAGACAAACTCACTGCACTGCTTAACAGTAGTAAACTGCCCCACTACATCGCGTTTTTACAAACTCAGCCTTTAGCGCTTTATTTAGAACAATATAATTGTTTTATCTCTCATGCAGGCCTTAACCCTGATTGGTCGTGCGAGCAAGCCATTAAGCACGCTCAATTTTCGCAGCAATGTTACAGTCAAAACAATGCCGAGTTCTATTTTAAAAACATGTATCAGCCTCACCCGCTAAAATGGACGGAGCAACTTGATGATGCTGCTAAATTTCGTTACATCGTTAATTATTTCACTCGCATGCGCTTTATTACGCCTGATAATTTGCTCGATTTTAATGCAAAAGAAGCAACAACAAATTCATCATCACTAATTCCTTGGTTTTCTCATCCTGCCATTATGAACGCTCAACATGACCTAATTTTTGGACACTGGGCAGCACTTGAAGGCAAAACGCCCTACAACCACCTCTATGCTCTAGACACGGGTTGCGTATGGGGTGGCTCAATGACACTAATAGAACTGCAAAGTAAGCAAAAATTTTCAGAAAAATCACAACTTTTGTCTAAATAAACTGAAAAAAGTTAATACATCTGTTAAGTTTAAGAGTGGATGTTAAATTGTATAATTACAAAACATTCACAATAATGTGTAAAAAATAGCAATGCTCTTATAATTGAGTTAAACATAGACAGTAAACGAGTGTTATTGCCTACATTATTTTTTATCTTTAATAAAAGACTTAGTTTGTAATTAAGTTTTGCGGTAAATTTAGCAACTAACTATTAACAGTAAAAATTAATTATTTTTAATTACTTAACTTATTGTTGAAAGCGCCGATAAGTTTTAATAGACGTATTTTTGAATGGAAAACCATATGAATCTAACAGTGAGTCAACGTATTTGGGGTGGTTTTATATTTATCACTTTATTACTTTTAATTATTGGCGGTAACTCTTTAATAAAAATAGCAAATATAGATCGTTCAACTCAAAAAGTTAATCAGCTATCGCTTCCTGCATTAAACAAGAGCGCTCAGTTACAAGCAGAATTTATTTTGATGAGTAAAGCCGCTCAAGCTAGTTTCCATATAACATCGGCTCAAGAACTCGCCACGTTAAAAGCGCAAATAGAAGAGCAAAAACAAATATTTAATAAATTGCACCGCGAACTACAACAAGTTGTTAAAGACGATCCACAGTTAAACAAAAGCAGCCTTGAAGTTGAAAAAACCTACCAGAGCTTTTCAAATATCATAAACAGCCTGCTTAAAGATAAAAACACCCAGCTAGTGCTTAACAAAAAGCTCAAAGCTCAATTAGAAACCGTTGAGCTTGCGGCAGAAGATGCAAACTCTATGGTGCTTGATATTATTGATATTGATGGTTTAGAGGATAATCATCCACGCGCTTATCAAGCAGCTAATAATCTAGAAAATAACTTTATGTCCGTGGTTACCAGCAGCACCGACATGCTAACCGTTAAAACGCTTAACACGCTCGATATTATCAAAAATGAGCAAGTGTATTACTTTGAAGAAGTCGTTCGTACCGTTTCATTAATAAAGCCGGCGATAGAGCAAAGTCACAGCAGCTTGTTTAATGACTTAAAGGGTTATGTAGATACCCTAGAGAGCAATATTTTAGGTAACGATAGCCTTTCAGCTAATAAAAAACGCCTTATTGACGCAATAAGCACAACCGAGCGTGAATTAGCAGAGTCTGAAAAAGCGACTAAAACAGCGCTTAGCCAAATTGACGAATTAGTATTACAAGCCAGTGGCGTTGCATTTACATTACAAGAAGGCGTACGTAGTGACGTAAACTCAGCTAATTTATGGACATGGATAGGTATGATCATTGCGACTATTATCGCTGTGCTTGTAGCCATCATTACGGTTAACCGTATTACTAAGCCATTAGCGGAAGTAAATCGTATTCTAGATATTGTTGCCAGTGGTGATATGACTCAACGCTTAGATGACAGCGCAAAAGATGAATTTGGTGAGTTATCGAAAAGTTGTAATACCTTAATTGATAGCTTACGTAGCTTAATCACCGGTATTATTTCACGTTCAACACAACTTGCAGCCGCTTCTGAGCAAACCTCAACAATTACCGGTGAATCAAGCAAAGCAATCAGTAATCAGCAAGCGCAAGTAGAGCAAGCAGCAACCGCAACCACTGAAATGAGCAGCACATCACAAACAGTGAGTAATAGTGCGCAACAAGCACTGAGCGAAATTAAAAATGCCGATAAAGAAGCGGAGCGCGTTAAAGGTATTTCAAATCAAAATAAAGCAACCATTGAGCAACTCGCCTACGAAGTAGACGAAGCATCAAGTGTTATCAATAAACTACACAAAGATAGCGCATCAATTGGTAGTATTTTAGATGTTATTCGCGGTATTGCCGAGCAAACTAACTTACTCGCACTTAATGCAGCGATTGAAGCCGCTCGTGCCGGAGAGTACGGCAGAGGCTTTGCTGTGGTAGCTGATGAAGTAAGATCGCTTGCGAGTAAAACACAAGAGTCGACCCAAGAAATTCAATCTATGATTGAATCACTACAGTCGGGCGCTGAAGAAGCGGTTAAAGCTATGGAAAAAGGTAAAGAACGCGCGGTTTCGTGTGTTGAGCAAAGTGACTTAGCCAACAGTGCACTGGACTCAATTACCCTTGCAGTATCACAAGCGCATAATGTCAGTGAAGAGATATCAACAGCAGCACAAGAGCAACAACAAGTATCACAAGAGATCAGTGAGCGCTTAGAGTCTATTGTTGCTATTGCCGAGCAAACAGCAGAAGGCGCTGTACAAACGAATATTTCAAGTTCAGAAGTGGCTAAATTAGCCGAAGAACTAAGAATATCAGTAGAGAACTTTAAAGTATAAATATCGCGCTGTAAGTAGCCTTAGAGCTACTTACAGCTCATACCCTAGTAAGTCAGCGTAAAGCCCCCTTATTCCTCTTCAGGCATACTTAAACAGCTCATCCGCACTCTAAATCAACAACACCAAACGACTTAGCCCGTAAAGTCATTTAATGCTCATACTCTTTATGTTTTTTTAGTTATAAACAACTGATGCAATTATCTACGGAATAATTCGTGGTGCTTAACAAAAGCCAATTAGCGATTTAATTCAATGGGTATCATTACGGTGATATGGTTTCGGTGGATGATAGAGCAGATTTTAAAAACAAAAAACCCAGCATAAGCTGGGTTTTTACATTTCTGAAAGAAAACTAAATTACTTGATTTTAGCTTCTTTGAAAATCACATGTTTACGAGCCTTAGGATCGAATTTTTTGATTTCCATTTTTTCAGGCATGTTACGCTTGTTCTTGTCGGTAGTGTAGAAAAAACCAGTACCAGCAGTTGAAACTAAACGGATCTTATCGCGCATAATTCAGTTCCTTAAACTTTTTCGCCACGAGCACGGATTTCAGTAAGAACCGTGTCAATGCCTTTTTTATCGATAATACGCATACCTTTAGTAGTAGTGCGTAATGTTACAAAACGTTTTTCACTTTCAACCCAAAAACGGTGTGTTTGTAGGTTAGGTAGGAAACGACGTTTAGTCGCGTTTCTCGCGTGTGAACGGTGGTTACCAACCGCTGGACGCTTACCTGTAACTTGACATACTTTAGACATGTCTATATATCTCCAATAACTTCGCTCGAGCTTAATTTTCCCTAAGGCCATGTATTTGTGCCCTAGAGATAAATCGAAGGGCGCTCTTTATACAGCTTTTACAGGCAAAGATCAAATACTGATCTTATCCAACCAGCTCATGTGTAAATTTGATAGCGGCTAATTATAAAGATCGAATGCCCTTAGGGAAAGTAAAAACTGCATTTAAATTAAACTAATTTGCCAAAACGCACTAAACCGCTCATTTTTAGCACATATCTGAAGCGATAAACTCAAATCAGTCCCCGTTCGGCAAACGAAACACTGCTTTCACCACCAATAATAATATGATCCAACACATTTATGTCGACTAATTGCAGTGCTTGGCACAACTTATTGGTAATGAGCTTATCGGCCTGACTCGGTTCTGCAATACCACTGGGGTGATTATGTGAAAAAATAACCGCCGCCGCATTATTTTTCAGTGCCGCCTTTACCACTTCACGCGGATATACACTGGCCGCATTAATTGTGCCGTAAAATAATATTTCATCTTTTAATAAACGATTTTGACTATCAAGGTACAACACCATAAATACCTCTTGCTGCAATCCACGCATTTGCAGCGTTAAATAGTCATAAACGGCTTGTGGGGAGTTAAAAACGGCGTCGCGCACAAAGCCCTCTTGCATGTATCGCTGGCTTAGTTCAAGTACTGCTTGTAGCTGAACATATTTAGCCATTCCCAAGCCTTTTTGCGCACAAAATTCATCCATACTGGCATTAAACAAATTATGCAGGGTTTTATTTTCGTTGATCAGATGCTGCGCCAACTCTATGGCATTCATGCCGGGTAGGCCCGTGCGCAAAAATATGGCTAATAGTTCAGCATCAGAGAGTGCCTTTGCGCCCTTTTCTAGCAGTTTTTCTCGCGGGCGGAGCGAATTAGGCAGTGACGTTAATTGCATGATTCATCCTTGAAAGATTACTGTACTGTATAACTGTAATGCAAAATCAAAAATTAGCGCGATAAAACGCATTTTATCTTAGCTGTCACGCTCAAGATTTGTTATTTTAGCCACCATATTTTATAAAATTGATGAACAACCATGATTAATTTAACAAATAAAAAAATAGTGCTGGGTATTAGCGGTGGAATTGCAGCGTATAAATGTGCTGAACTCGTAAGACGCTTAAAAGACCATGGTTGTGACGTTAAAGTAGTAATGACCGAATCAGCAAAACATTTTATCACCCCGCTAACCATGCAAGCTGTGAGTGGTGAAATGGTGTCTGACTCATTACTAGACCCATCAGCCGAAGCCGCTATGGGGCACATTGAATTTGCAAAATGGGCTGATTTAATTTTAGTTGCCCCTGCCACTAGCAATATTATTGCTAAAATGGCCGCAGGGATTGCTGACGACTTGCTCACGACTTTATTACTTGCAACCCCCGCAAAAGTTGCCATAGCACCAGCTATGAATCAGCAAATGTATGCTCACCCTGCAACGCAAGCTAATTTAGCCACTTTAAAAGCACGTAACGTTGCTATATGGGGGCCAGGCAAAGGCGAGCAAGCCTGTGGCGATGTAGGTGCTGGGCGAATGCTTGAACCGCATGAATTAGTGAGCTTATGCACTGAACCTGCGCAACCACAACTCTTAGCAGGTAAAACCATTACTATTACCGCAGGCCCAACCCGTGAACCTCTCGATCCTGTTCGTTTTATATCAAATCACAGCTCTGGAAAAATGGGCTATGCACTGGCGCAAGCTGCGTTATTATTTGGCGCACACGTGAACTTAATTTCAGGCCCAGTAACTATTACAGCACCGCAAGGCGTTAATTTAATTAATATAGAAAGTGCTGAACAGTTACTGCATGAGTCACTCAAATATGCGCCTCACTCAGATGCCTTTATTGGTTGTGCCGCTGTGGCCGATTATCGTGCAGCAAGTATCGCTACGCAAAAAATGAAAAAACAAGGCGATGAACTCACTCTTAGCTTAGTTAAAAACCCAGATGTAATAGCCGCGGTTGCAAACCTCACACAAAACCGCCCTTACACCGTCGGCTTCGCCGCAGAAACGCAGAACGTTGCTAATTACGCAAAGGGGAAACTAACCAATAAAAACCTCGATATGATTTGTGCCAACGATGTATCGCACAGTGATGTAGGCTTTAATTCTGAGCGCAACGCACTCACCCTGTATTGGCAAAATGAACAACTCGACTTACCTGAAACCAGTAAAATAGAAATAGCGGTTAAAGTGATCGAGCAGCTCGCCAAACGATTATAAAAAGGCTGGAAACAAACTGAATAAAACATTAACATGATGACGCCTTGTGACCTTTTAGTGTAATTTTACTGCGCTAAAATAGCTTAACGCTTGCGCATTACTAATGTATCGCTGTAATACGTGCAAAAACACCCCATTGAGTATTGCGCGCTGTAACACTTGGCACAAAGCTATGTTATCGCACATTTATGTTGAAAAAAATAACTATTAAAAAGGAATGTTCATGCCTGCGACAAAAAAAAGTAATCGCAAAGAGCAAATACTGCAAGCACTCGCACAAATGTTAGAAACCAGCCCAGGCCAGCGTATTACAACAGCCAAACTTGCCGCAGAAGTTGGCGTATCTGAAGCCGCTCTTTATCGCCACTTTCCTAGTAAAGCACGCATGTTTGAAGGGTTAATTGAATTTATTGAAGACACGCTGCTATCACGTATTAATCTTATTTTAGATAACGAGAAAGAAAGTAAAGCACGTGTATACAACACCCTATTACTGCTGCTAACGTTTGCTGAAAAAAACCCAGGCATAACCCGTATATTAACAGGCGATGCTCTACAGGGTGAACAAGAGCGACTTCGTGAGCGTGTACAAGGCTTGTTTGAAAAGCTAGAAACCCAATTCAAACAGATTCTTAGAGAGCGTAAATTACGTGAAGGTAAAAACTTTCAAAGTGATGAACTGACCCTAGCTAACTTTTTGCTTGCCTACGTTGAGGGTAAAATGAACCAATTTGTGCGCAGTAATTTTAGTGCACGACCTAGCGAGCAATTTGAAAAACAATGGCCAGAATTACAAAAAATTTGGTTATAAGGTTTAGTTAATTTTGCTAGCAAGGTTATTAAATTAAACTATTTAGCCATTTCTTATAATCTATTCCACATAAACTCTGTGTTCTTTTTATAAATTAGACTTAAAAATAAATTTGAACACAGAGCTGAAAATAAAAAAATTGAAAACCACAATTAAACTTCCGCTTCCCTAACTTTTTACGGATACTTAGCACCTCGCATCCCGTAGCCCGAAAGTTTTACCTTTCACCTTTTACCTTTTATTTTTAACCTCTCATCTCTGCCCTGCTACCACTTATCGTATCTACTCGAATTGTTATTAAAACTCGTTACAATAAAATAATGTTAAAAAACGAGAATCTATAATGAAAACACAACTCACTCTTGTAGGCTGTGCACTTATTACCAGCTTAACGAGCGCCAGTGCTTTAGCTAATAAGCCACTAGAATTTAAAGATGTATTTGATTTTAAATCTGCAAAAGGCACGCAGCTTTCTGAAAATGGTCAAATCCTTTCTTTAAGTGCAACCCCTTATCGCGGGAATGCTACAGGGAAAGTCTACTCACTCAATAGCAATAAGCTTATTGCTGAAGTGGAACGAGGAACCCGTCCTACCATTAGCAAAATGGCAAACTGGGTCGCATTTACGCAGGTGCCTACTCTGCTTGAAAAAGAAACCACTAAGAAAAAAAGTGACTTAAAAAATAACTTAGTATTAGTGAACACCCAAACCGGTGAGCAGCAAAGCTTTAATAATGTAAAAGATTACGTGCTAGCTAATAACGGCCAGTGGCTGGCCTATCGCAAAAATGAAAACGCTGAAGAAGACGATAAAAAGCTCGACAACGATAGCGCTATCACTGCCGACAAAAAAGATAAAAGCTATCCGCTGGTTATCATCAACTTAAGTGATAAACGCACTCATACTCTTGAAAATGCCTTTACCTATGGCATTAGTGCCACCAGCGATCAGCTATTGGTGAGTCAAAGCTATGTGGATGGCGGCAATAATCAAATTACTTTATTCTCACTCGATAATTTTACCAGCACCGTATTAATTGATGAGCCTGGTGTGGTTGCTAGCAAAATAGCGTGGCACCCAATCGAAAAAACCGTTGCGTTTACCTTAGGCAACTATGTAAACGATGATAAGCGTCGTCGTCAGTACGAATTAACGCTATGGCAAAACGACACGCTAACCACTGTGCAATCACCTAACCCAGAATGGTTAATGGGCAAAACCGCTACATTAACTTGGGCCGAAGATGGTACACGTTTATACTTTGAAAACCGCCCAAAACTCGCAGCAAAAATTAAACAAAAAGAATACACAGATGAGTCATCACTGTATGACTTTGAGGTAATTCGCGACCATAAAGGGTTAAATGTATGGCACAACAATGACGCGCAAATTAAACCTCGCGAAGAGCAGCAATGGAATGAAAATAATAAAAACCGTCATTACACGGCGGTATACCATGTAAACTCACAGCAAGTCGTTCAGTTAAGCACGCCAAATATGCCTGAGCTGTCGCTTAATACTGAGCGTGCCACTTCATTGTTAGGCTACTCAAATTTAGCGCATCTTGAAAAAGTAATGTATGGCGGTTTTTTTGCTGACTACTTTGCTGTTGATATAAACACGGGTAAACAGACTCCTATCATTAACGACTATCCATTTAGACCGAGCCTTGCGCCCAATGGGCAGTTTGCTGCTTACTTTGATAATAACCAAGTACAGCTTAAAAACTTAGGTAATAATAAAGTGAGCGTACTCAGCAAGGCGATTAACGCCACGTTTGCCGATGACAAACACGACTATCCATCCAAGCAGCCTGGTTATGGTTTTGCAGGCTGGCTGAACGATAGCAGCGAAATACTGGTTTACAGCAAATACGATATTTGGTCATTTAACGTCAATACCAAGCAAGCTAAACGCTTAACTAATGGTAAAAAAAGTAACACGCAATACAGAGTGATCAAACTTGATAAAAACCAAGTAGCCTTTAACAACAATGATACGCTCCTGCTTTCTGCAATTAATTTACAAAGCAAGCAAAGTGAAGTGGCAAAACTTAATTTAGCAACTCTTGAAGTCACTAAATTACTTACAGGTAATAAGCGCTTTGATGTAATTAAAAAGGCCAAACATGCCGATAAATACTTATTTACTGAGCAAACCTATCAGCAATTTCCAGACATTTATCAAACAGACTCTAACTTTAAACAACCACAACGCGTAACTAACCTTAACCCTCAGATAAGCAACTTTGCTTGGGGACAAGCACCTGAACTCATTAGCTATAAAGGCTTTGATGGTGAAGATTTACAAGGGGTATTAATCAAGCCTGCCGGCTACAAAAAAGGCGATAAAGTGCCTGTTGTGGTGTACTTTTACCGCTACATGAGCCAGCGCATGTATGACTTTCCAAAAATGGAATTAAATCATCGCCCTAATTTCCCGATGTTTACCTCAAATGGCTACGCCATTTTTTTACCTGACATTCGCTTTGAAATAGGACACCCTGGTAAATCTTCAACTCAAACCATGATCAACGCCACCCAAAAGCTGATTGATTTAGGCATTGCCGACCCAGATAAAATAGGTTTACAAGGCCACTCTTGGGCGGGTTATCAAAGTGCATTTATGATCACCCAAACTGATATGTTTAAAGCAGTGGTATCGGGCGCGCCAGTGTCTAACATGACCAGTGCTTACAGTGGCATTCGCTTAAAATCTGGACTTGCACGCCAATTTCAATACGAAACAGGGCAAAGCCGTATTGGTAAAAATTTATTTGAAGCACCTGAGCTTTATATTGAAAACTCACCGGTATTTTTTGCCGATAAAGTAAACACGCCTATCTTAATTATGTTTGGCGACAAAGATGATGCGGTGCCATGGCATGAAGGCGTGCAATATTACTTAGCGCTTCGCCGCGCAGGTAAAGATGCAACCTTTTTACAATACGAAGGTGAACCACACCACTTGAAAAAGTTTCCTAATCAGGTCGATTTTTCAGTGCGTATGATGCAGTACTTTGATCATTATCTTAAAGGCAAACCGGCCGCTAAGTGGATGAAAGAAGGTGAAGCGTTTATCGAAGAGTAACCACTAGAAGTTAAAAACCCCGATAGCACTGCATGATATCGGGGTTTTTAACTATGTAACTATCAAAACTTTAAAGAGAGTGTCCAAAGTAATAATGTGCCCGTCAGATCTTTAGCTGAAGATCTACTCGCTATCACTGCAATGCAGAACTGTATTTTGCATACAAAAATAGCGCAAGCTAGATAACCCTTTCTTTTTGTAGTTATTTACTCGGTACTTTTATATGAGCGGGTTATGAGTAATAATCAGTTAATAAAAAAGACACAGTCTAAGAGAAATAAAGCATGCTAGATTTTTGGTACAAAGGACTACCACAGTATCCAAAAGATCATAAAGACTTTTGGCGCACACGCTTAATTGCTCATTCATTATTAACGGCAACCTGCTACTTTTTAGTTTTAACCCTACTCAACCTGTTCTACTTTCACAGTTACGATATTGCCGCCATTGATGCATTAGGCTTAGTTATATCATTAGCTATTTATGGCTGGTTTAGTAAAACTGCAAATGTAAGTGCTGCGGCATGGGCGGTTACATTTATGGTCGTTAGTTTAATAATGACATTTGTTATCTCTGTAGGTGGCCTTGCTCACTCTTTATTTTGGGCAACACTTATTCCCCCTTTTGCGTTTTTTTTAGTGGGTAGAAATTGGGGAAGCATTTTTAGCGCCATTGCTTTTTGTATTTGTGCTTACCTAACTTATAAGCAACAACAGCTAACCGTCACTATAGGGCTGGGCTCTTTATTTAATATCATTGAGGTCAGCATTGCCCATATCTTAATTTTCAGATTTTATGAAAAAACACGTTTTTCTGCATATGCGCATTTAACAACCCGTAATATAGAGATTCAACATCTCGCTGAAACAGATAAACTCACAGGGCTTTATAATAGGCAAAAATTTGATTATGCATTGTCGCAAGTCATTACCAGCAGCAAAGAAACAAAAACCACAAACTGCTTATTCATTTGTGACATTGATCACTTTAAGAAAATAAACGACGCCTATGGTCATTTAGTCGGTGATAAAGTGCTAGCTGAGTTTGCTAAACTAATTAAAAGTAGCATGCCCAACCACTCATTAATTGCACGTTGGGGGGGAGAAGAGTTTACTATTATTTTGCCAAACACCTCACTGACCAATGCATTAGCACAAGCAAACGCGTTAAAAGACTATATTTCGACACACCCTGTTGCCAACATTCAGCTAACCATAAGCATAGGGGTAGCTACCATCAGGTCTGATGATTCAGTTATTAGCGTGTTAGAACGTGCCGATGGCGCACTATACGAAGCTAAAAATAATGGTCGTAATTCAGTTTATTTTAGCGACAATAAACTAACAATAGTCGCTTCAGCTAGCCTTTTATAACTAAGGAAGGTACCCAATTAATGTATCGACACACACCAAACTAATTATAAAGAACCAATAACAGCACAAAAAACCAGACTAAAAACCCATTAAAACTGACTTTTAAACTCAGTTCGCGTATTCTTAACCCCCTGATTTGAATAACCCCTATACCAAAATGAGCAACGCCACTCCCCCCTTCTCTATTTCAGCTAGCATGACTCACAGTATGGTAAATATTAGTGAAGTTTTAGGCAAAATCAGTGCCTTATATTCTCCTGCAATGCTTGAGCACTATAAGCAACAAAAAACCGCCTCCCTGCAAATCAATAACCTTGATATTCAATCAATATCATCTGGCCTATCAACCCCTGATAGCTTATTAGCCTTGCATCGAAGCTTAATCAAAGATCTGAGTGAAAAATCGGGCAGTTATAGGCAGCAAAGTTTAGCGTTAAAAAGTGGTTTGCAAATGGCACCACAAGCAATGCGAGTACCACAAATGGTAGAGGAGTTATTTGCTTGGTTTAAAACAACCGCGCATCATCCTTTAATCAGTAGTGCAGTATGCCATTATGAATTACAGTTTATTCAACCTTTTGCACAGGGTAATACTGAAATAGCGTGTACGTGGCAAACTCTGCAATTATCGCAATGGCATTCGCTATTTTCACTAATAAACATTAACAATGTTATAGCGACAACTCGCCAACATTACTTTGAAAGCATTAACCTAAGTACCAAGTCCGGTGACTCATCCGTGTTTATTGAGTATATGTTGGAAGCATTACTAGCGGCACTAAATTCATTAGAAAGTGATTTAAAATCAATAACAAAATCCAAAAACCCCCAACAACCCCCTCAAGTTAAACAGGCTATAAATGTAGACTTACAAGCCCCCCAAGTCATCGCTTTAATTAATGTATTTACCCAAAGCGAAAAGCCATTAAACCGACAAGAGCTACAAAATAAGCTTGGATTAAAAGACCGTAAACATTTTAGAGAGCGCTACTTAAAGCCTGCCATTGAGGCTGGAATTATAGAAATGACTATTCCCGAAAAACCAAATAGCAAAATGCAGCAGTATAAACTTACCCAGACGAGTTAAAAACTTAAGTTATAAACAGAGCAGGAATAAACGCCACCTCAAAGATGAAGTGGCGTGTTAATACGCTGTTTGCAGCGAAATTTTATAATTGATTAAAAACGACTACGCGTACTGCCCGGCGGCAAATCCACAGCTCCACGCGTATTGGAAATTATAGCCTCCTAGCCAACCCGTTACATCGGTTACTTCGCCAATAAAGTATAAGCCTTTGGCTTTTTTAGCCTCAAATGTCTTTGAACTCAACTCGTCGGTATCTACACCGCCTAAAGTCACTTCTGCGGTTCTGTAACCCTCAGTACCATTTGGTTTAATTTGCCACGCATGAATATAATCAGCAAGCGCATCTATTTGGCCATGCGTTAGTTGATTAATATTACAATCGGGAATGGCGTTACTGTCGTGGAGTATTTCTACAAAGCGTTTAGGTAGGATAGTCGCGAGGCTATTTTTCAACGATTTTTGCGCTTGTGTTTCTCGCCAATCAGCTAGCTGTTGCTTTAAATCTAGTTCAGGCAGTAAATTGATCGTTACCGCCTGACCTGCTCGCCAAAATGAGCTTATTTGCAATATAGCAGGCCCAGATAGACCACGATGAGTAAATAAAATATTCTCTTTAAATACGGTGCCATCTTCGCTTGCAACTTCACAAGGAATACTAATACCCGAAAGCCCTTCAAAACGGTCTTTATCGTGCTGATGTAAGGTAAAGGGAACTAAAGCAGCCATAGTCGGCAATATCTTTAAGCCAAATTGCTCTGCAATTTTATAGCCGATTGGCGTAGCACCCAGTTTAGGCATGGTTAACCCACCCGATGCAACCACAAGCGACTCACAAGTAAGTGTTTCTTGTTCAGTAGTCACACTATAGCCGGTAGCTGTTTTAGCGACATTTAACACTTCGCTGTGCAGTTTAATAGTAACGCCCGCCCACTCACACTCGGTTAGTAAAATATCAACAATGTCTTGTGCGCTATTGTCACAAAATAATTGCCCGAGTGTCTTATGGTGATATGTCAAACCATGTCGGTCTACAAGCTCTACAAAGTCGTGCTGCGTATAACGACTTAAGCACGATTTTACAAAATGGGGGTTTGCGCATAAATAGTTGCTAGGGCTTGCATTTTCATTGGTAAAATTACAACGCCCACCGCCACTAATTAAAATTTTACGTCCTGGCTTTTTACCCATATCAAGTACTGTGACGCTTCGACCGCGATACCCTGCTTGTGCCGCACACATTAAACCAGCGGCTCCGGCACCAATCACTATCACATCAACGTGAGTCATTTAGTTATCTCTTAAAAACTTTTGTGAATTATAACAAAGTTTCAATAATAACCAGATAGCCAGAGCGTGTTTATCTTAAGCGTAAGCAGGACGAAGAAGCTTTGCTCGATTTTTACTTAGCCCACAAGGTTACAAATCGCGCGCCGTGATTGTCTTCTTCCTAGATTGAACTTATTTTAATCCGCAAAGGTCAACACCCCTTTTGTATTGTTTTTAATTTATCAATAAAAGTTAATTAATGATAAAAAACACCAAAAAAAATCTAATACATTAGGATCGTTAATAGCAATAAAACAAACACAAAACAACTGAAAGCGCACTAAATACGCGGTTATAACTAAATGAAATAGGTACATACGTATTTAATATTTCAAAATAGTTAACAGATCATTTACCTTTGTACCCGCTTTGTGGATTTTCACAAATAATAATAAAACTAAGGGTAATTATGACTTCTAATAATTCATTCAAAAAATGCGCTGTTGCGCTAACAATAAGTACACTCTTTGCTGCCAGCTCAAGCATGGCAAACCCAGCGCAAGCAATCGCACCTTCAATGGCAGAAACCTCAGCCAAGTTACAAAATCAAGGTGGCTTTGAGACTCAATTCATCATTAAATATAAGAATAACAACGATATGATAAGTACCTCAACCGCTGATGTATCACCAGCAATGATGAATAAAAAAGCGCAAAGCTTTGTAAAAAACTTCACCTCAAAAAAAGGCAAAGTTAAAGCCAAGTATGTCCGCGCAATGGCACTCAATAACCATCACGTAATGCGTGCCGATAAAAAACTCAACGCCGAAGAAGCTCAGCAGTTCATGCAGGAAATGGTTAATTCAGGTAATGTTGAATATATTGAAGTCGATCAAATGCTAAAACCATTTGCGACACCAAATGACCCGCGTTATGGCGATCAATGGCATTACTATGAGCAAGCCGGTGGACTTAACCTACCAACAGCTTGGGATACAGCAACAGGCAGTGGTGTGGTTGTCGCTGTGCTTGATACGGGATACCGCCCTCACGCTGATTTAAACGCTAATATTTTACCAGGCTACGATATGATCTCTAATCTATCAGTCGCCAATGATGGCAATGGCCGTGACAACGATGCTCGCGATCCAGGGGATGCGGTTGCAGCTGGTGAATGTGGTAATAACGGTGCACAAGGCTCTAGTTGGCATGGTACTCACGTTGCAGGCACTGTCGCTGCAGTAACGAATAACGGTGAAGGCGTTGCTGGAGTTGCTTATGACGCCAAAGTAGTACCAGTGCGTGTATTGGGTAAATGTGGCGGTTTAACCTCAGATATTGCTGACGGTATCATTTGGGCCTCAGGTGGTAATGTGTCGGGTACATCAGCAAATGCTAATCCTGCTGATGTAATTAACATGAGTTTAGGTGGTGCGGGTGCATGTAGTTCAACCACGCAAAATGCCATTAATACCGCTCGTAACAACGGCACAGTTGTTGTTATTGCTGCAGGTAACGATAACGATAATTCTGCAAACTACAACCCAGGTAACTGTAATGGTGTTGTTAATGTTGCATCGGTTGGCCGTAATGGTGGCCGCGCTTATTACTCAAATTACGGAAGTAATATTGATGTGGCAGCACCGGGTGGCGCGCAAAGCTTTGCCAATGACTCTGAAGGTGTTTTATCAACTTACAATTCGGGCTCAACAACACCATCAAGCGACAGTTATGGCTTTTCGCAAGGCACCTCAATGGCGGCTCCTCATGTTGCGGGTGTTGCTGCACTGATCAAACAAGCAAAACCAAACGCGACTCCTGATGAAATAGAAAGTATTTTAAAAACAACCACTCGTCCATTCTCTGCCACGTGTACCAGCTGTGGTACAGGTATTGTTGATGCGGCCGCTGCGGTTGCTGCAGCATCTGGTGGTACACCGCCAACAACGGGTGATAACGAACTTGTTGATGGAGAAGTCAAAACCGGTTTAAGCGGTGCGGCAAGTGCACAAGACTTTTACACTATGACAGTACCAAGTGGTGCAACCAATGTTACTTTCACTATGAGTGGTGGCACAGGGGATGCTGACTTGTATGTACGTGCAGGTAGTAAACCAACCTCAACCACTTATGATTGTCGTCCATATAAAGGTGGAAACAGTGAAGAATGTTCTATTGATAGTCCAACAGCCGGCACTTATCATGTAATGCTGCGTGGTTATTCAGCCTACAGTGGCGTGAGTTTAGTCGGTAACATTACGGGTGGTTCAACAGGTGGTGGTTCAGGCACACCTCAAGCAGGTGGTGGCACAGTGTATGATATCACAGCAAATGCAGGTCAGTGGAAACATTACACGCTAGATGTACCGGCGGGTATGGCAAACTTTACTGTTACAACGTCAGGCGGCACCGGTGATGCAGACTTATTTGTAAAATTTGGTAGCCAGCCAACAAGCTCAAGCTATGATTGTCGTCCATATAAAAATGGTAACGCCGAAACTTGTACTTTTAGTAATCCTCAAGCGGGAACATGGCACTTAAGTGTTAATGCGTATCAAACATTCTCTGGTTTAACGCTAAGCGGTCAATACCAGCCATAAAACATCCTCTCTTTAGATAAAAAGCCGATACACTGTATCGGCTTTTTATTCTCTGATTAAAGTCGTCAGTGTTAAAGCGTTGCTAAAACAGCTTCAGCACTGCTTATTACAAACTCTTTGTCTTGTTCTACAAATAGACCAGTAACAACACCATTATCAACAACCATCGCGTATCGTTTTGAGCGTATTCCACCAAAGCCTGCGGTATCTTTTTCAAGCCCTAAAGCACGGGTAAAACTAGCATCACCGTCTGCAAGCATATCTATATGCTCTGCATTTTGTGACTCACCCCACGCTTTCATCACAAATGCATCGTTTACCGATACACAATAGATAGCGTTAATACCTTTAGCCTTAATTTTATCGGCTAGCGCGATATATCCAGGTAAATGAGCATTCGAACACGTTGGTGTAAAAGCGCCTGGCACTGCAAATAACACGACTTTTTTATCTGCAAATAATTCATTGCTTGTCAGTGTTTGCATACCGTCATCGGTTAGCTTAGATAGACTAACTGCGGGTATTGTTTGACCTTGTTCAATCATGTTAAATCCTTTGGGTAATTACGTAGACTTTTAGCATACAGGTTAATATTTACGGTTTCGAGTTTATACCGCGATTAAACTGCATCACTGTCTAAACCCAATCCCTTTCTAATTGTTGCCATTTGCAGCTCTAGCTGCGAGCGAATATCAGACACCAACTCACTCGACTCATTTACTTGGCTTTTCATATTATGCATTGATTGGGTAAAGTCACTAAGGAAATTGCTTTGCTGTTTTGCAAGCTCCATTGCTTCAACTGCAACTGTGTTTGCCTGCTGAGCATTATTTGCGACCCCTTCAGAGTTTGCTTGAAGCTCTTGGGCATTTTCGGTTTGTAGCTGTGCATCCTCAGTTAACGCATTAATTTGTGAATAGACCATTTGAGAGTTCTCACTTAATAACGCCAGCTGATCGTTAATCTCTTTTAACGAACCTTGGGTTTGCATGGCTAATTGTCTTACTTCATCAGCAACCACCGCAAAACCTCGGCCTTGCTCACCGGCTCTTGCTGATTCTATTGCAGCGTTCAGTGCTAATAAATTGGTTTGTTCAGCTATGGTGCGAATAACCGTTATTATATTACTCACTCCTTGTACGCCGCTCAGTAACTCTTGCACACTGTGCATACCTTGTTCAATACGTTGCTGTGTATCAGAACTCGCATTAAGCATATTTTTAGCAAAACCAACACTTTGCTGCATTGCCTCATAAGTACTTTGAGCATTTTCAGCAGCTTGAGCGTTAATATGATTAACCTGCTCACCTATGTGTTGAATATTTACTAGTAAACTTTCATTTTTAACAACTTGTTCGTAGCTAGTCGCGCTTTTTGTACCTATTTTTTCTAAATGCTCACTCATTTGCTCCATGAAGTCACTAACGACACCAAGCATACTCGCTCTTTCTTGCGCCTCCAGACGCTGGCGCTCAATTAACAGGTTAAAATACTGCGCTATTTCACCAACCTCTGTTTTAGGATTATTCACTGTAATATTTTTTAACTCATTACTTTCGATTAAAAATGCAAACCCATCTCGTAGTTGCCGCAAAGGCTGTAAAACCTGTTTACGTTGCACCCAATAAACACCAAAAGCTAATATTACTAAACCACCTATTGCAATTCCAAACACCCAAAATACTTGTTGTTTAACGGTATCTTGCTGCGCTTTTAATGTTTGCTCTGCCTCAATCACTGTTTTTGATAACACGCTAATTTGTTCACGTAACTCATTCGTTCCAGAATTACGCTGCTTTGCTTGCGATAAAGTACTGCTTAAATCACGTAAATAGCGCTTAGGCCAACTAACCAACTCCGCTTTTATATCAGCAGCCAAATCCTCTGGCTCCTCATCTACAAATAAAGCAAATTCATCAACCTCAGTCATCACTCCTAAATTAGGCAACTGTGCAATTTTTGCAGCGAGTAAGTTTAAATTTTTTACGCTTTGTTGCAGGCTTTTTTCAATTTCAGGCTGGTAATCATTTAGCAGTTGATAGGTCGATAAAGATAAATTAACCACTTCACTATAATAATCACTCGCCAACTTATTGTAGCTTAGAGCATGGCTACTTTGAGTTGATGCTTTTTGTACATAATTTATAAGCGATGACGCTGAGCCCGCCATTTGTCTCAGTGCATTGTCTAAAAGCGCAGTTTCGTTACCTGAGAGCTTTCCTAGTGCTCTGTATTTACCGTTAATGTCTTTATTTAGTGAAAATAGCTGTGTTGAAAGGCGCACCTCTAACTCAGAGGGAAGTACAGTTAGCTGCTGCGCTTTAAGTTGCTCAATTAAAACTGAAGATTGCGTCAGGTATTGGCTATTGCCTCGTGCCAAGTAGTCTTCTAAAAGGCCAGCAAGATCGACCATTATGGTATTTTTTAATTGGCTATAAGCAATATCTTGTTGTTGAATTTTTAGTAATGTATGACTTGCCCATAACAAGGTAGCGGCGAGCAACACACTGGCTAACGTTAATAAAATAGCTAAAAGACGGGTAAAAAATGATACACGCATAAACATATCTCAAAAGTGACATTCATACAGAGTATTGAATTTTTATGACATTTTTATGTAAAAGACTTAATTAGGGTAATAGTCAGGTGTATTGAGAGATAGATAAAGACTCAATAGAAGGATGTTTTAAGTAACTAATAAAAAACCGCGTATAAACGCGGTTTTTTTAAATTAAGCTTTTAATTAAAGGCCTGCGCGGTCTTTAATAATAGGGATTAAAGCTGAACCAGCATGATTTGCCTCAGCCCAAGCGATATCTGCGCCATCTTCAAGTGAGCTTTTTGATAAGTTTTTAACAATGTACTCACCCGTATCAACCGCATTACTTGCAACAGCGTGACGCAATAAGTTGTTACCATTACAGAAAACTGCATCATAGATATTACGTACTTTCACACGTGAACTTTTTAGTTTGCTACGCAGACGATTTTTATCATCAGCGGCAATGTATTCACAGACTGAAACAGCTAACTGATCATCAGCGCTTACAGGCGCAGTATAAGCGAACGAACCCGCTGCAATAGCAGCAATTACAACTAGCTTTGGTAATTTAATCATTGATTGGACACCCTATATTAATACTTTTTTCGTACTCGACTGTTTAATATTGTACCAACACGCTCAGATTTTCGCAATAATGTTAAGAAACTTTATTCAAAGTTACGAACTTATAACTATATTTATTTTTATCATCGGGCGTCATCAACATTTCATCTTCAATTTGCCAGTTTGCAACACTTTTATAATCAGGAAATTGTGTATCCCCTTCAACATCTAAGTCTATAAAGGTTAAATACAAGCGCTGCGCCTGCGCTAAAAACTGCTGGTAGATGTTTCCGCCACCAATTATCATCACCTCTGCAACATCATTAACAAGCTCAAGTGCAGCTTCTGGTGTGGTTACTGTTTCAATTCCTGATGCGTGATAGTCTTTATTACGAGTAATAATAATATTACGTCGCCCAGGTAACGGTCGGCCTATTGATTCAAATGTTTTGCGCCCCATAATAACGGGTTTACCAGAGGTTACTTTTTTAAAGTGCTGAAGGTCACCAGGTAAATGCCATGGCATTTTATTATCTAAGCCAATGACACGGTTATTTGCCATTGCTGCAATCATTGAAATTATCACACTAAATACCCAATACTTTATTACTAATCAAAGAAAAAGGAGCGTTAGCTCCTTTTAAATATAAACAATTATTAACGCTCGTAGACAACTTCTACGTCGTAATCATCTTCATCCCAATCATCCCAGTCATCATCATCGCCTTTAGTGGCTTTTTGATGGTAGGTATCCCACTTAAATTCAACCTCTTCGTCTGCCACTTCAACAAACTTCTCTTTAGGCATGTTATCAAGTAGCGTCATGATGTCGTGAATTAATGGCTGCGTATTTAATTTATTAATTGCAGCAATACTGTAAATATTTTCAGACTCACCCAACTCTTCTGCAATTTGCTCACATAAGGCTTTGGCTTCATCTTCAGGCAATAAATCAATTTTATTAAATACTAACCAGCGTGGCTTTTCAGCAAGCTTAGGGCTGTACTGGTGTAGCTCGTTGATGATTGCAAATGCATTATCAACAGGGTTAGAGCCATCAACTGGCATTACATCTATAATATGTAAAAGCACACGACAACGCTCTAAATGCTTTAAGAAGCGAATACCTAATCCCGCACCCTCTGACGCGCCTTCAATCAAACCTGGAATATCAGCAATTACAAATGATTTGTTTGCTTCAGGACGAACAACCCCTAAGTTAGGAATCAGCGTAGTAAATGGATAATCAGCTACTTTAGGTTTTGCAGCTGACACACTGCGGATAAAGGTTGATTTACCTGCATTTGGTAAGCCTAGTAAGCCGACATCAGCCAGTAGCATTAGCTCTAACTTAAGGTTACGTACTTCACCCGGTGTGCCAAGTGTTTTTTGACGTGGAGCACGATTAGTACTTGATTTAAAACGCGCATTCCCCAAGCCATGGAAACCGCCTTTTGCAACCACAATTCGTTGACCATCTTGGGTTAAATCCCCTAATGATTCTTGTGTATCAACATCAATAATACGTGTACCAACAGGCACTTTAACGATCAGGTCTTCACCTTTTTTACCCGTACAATTACGGCTTTGACCGTTTGTACCGCGTTCTGCTCTGTGAAAACGCTCAAATTGATAGTCAATAAGGGTATTTAAGTTTTCATCAGCTTGTAGATAAACACTACCACCGTCTCCACCGTCACCGCCATCAGGTCCACCATCTGGAACATATTTCTCACGACGAAAAGACACGATGCCGCTGCCACCGTCACCAGCTTCTGCGCGAATTTCTACTTCATCTACAAACTTCATGATTACTCACTTTAGGGATTGGCTTGTTAATAACTCTATTATATACCTAAGTGGCCTATAGAGCACACTGAGCATAAAAACACTTGGGTATATATTTAAATATGCTTAAAACAAAAAACCCCGCAAAGGCGGGGTTTTTTAACTACCTTACTGATTACTCAGCTACGATAGTTACGTATTTACGGTTTAAAGGACCTTTTTGTTCAAACTGAACTTTACCATCTGCTTTTGCGAAGATAGTGTGGTCTTTACCGATACCTACGTTTGCGCCTGGGTGGAAACGAGTTCCACGCTGACGAACAATGATGCTACCCGCTAGAACTGATTCGCCACCAAAACGCTTAACACCTAGGCGTTTGCTTTCTGAATCGCGACCGTTACGAGTACTACCAGCTGCTTTTTTATGTGCCATTTCTAAGTACCTCTAATTAAGCGCTAATGCCAGTGATTTTAACTTCTGTGAACCATTGACGATGGCCCATTTGCTTACGAGAATGCTTACGGCGTCTAAATTTAACAACCTTAATCTTCTCACCGCGACCGTGTGAAACAACCTCAGCTGTTACTTTACCACCGTTTACGAACGGTACACCAATCTCGATCTTCTCACCATCAGCAACTAAAAGTACTGAATCAAATTCAACTGCTGCACCAGTTTCAACGTCTAATTTCTCAAGACGAATTGTTTGACCTTCAGTCACACGGTGCTGTTTACCACCACTTTGGAAAACCGCGTACATAATTAACTCCGTCTGTGCGCCCTCAAATCGACGCAACTAAAATATTCTTCAATAGGGCGCGAAGTTTACGCTAATGCGTAAAAACTAGCAAGCCTCTTTTTGTAATTAAATGAATAAAAAGTAGCTGCATTGAGAGCAATTCAATATTTCCTCTATTTTATATTAAAATCCCCCTTTGCCAAGCGCTTTTTAACGGTTACAGAAAATAAATTAGCAAGAGCAAAGCGAGCCTATGTAGTTCAATTAACCGCCAAGGGTGATTCAAAATTAAACCAGGGTGTTTAATCAATTATTCACAAGGTTAATAGGTCATTTAACCTACTTAAGGGTGTTTTTTTAAGGAATCATCACAAAATATCGAGCTAATGCATTTTTTGTTGTACAATCTGCGCCGTTCACACATTAAAATTGGCTCGGAGATCAATGGATATAAAAGCTATCCAGGCGTTAATCGAAAGCGATATGAATGACGTCAATCAACTAATACATGCGCAAATGCGCTCAGATGTGGCGTTAGTTAATCAACTTGGTTTGTATATTGTTAACAGCGGTGGCAAACGTGTTCGCCCTATGTTGGCTATTTTGGCGGCTAAAGCGCTAGGTTATCAAGGCAAAGATCACATTACGCTAGCAACTATCATTGAATTTATTCATACCGCAACGCTTTTACATGATGATGTTGTAGATGAATCTAATTTGCGCCGTGGCACACCTACAGCAAATGCTGAGTTTGGTAATGCTGCTAGCGTACTGGTGGGTGATTTTATTTACACCCGCTCGTTTCAGCTAATGGTGGGTCTTGGTAAAATGCAAATAATGCAAGTACTGGCTGATGCAACCAACATTATTGCTGAAGGTGAAGTGCTGCAATTAATGAACTGCAACGACCCTGATACCACTGAAGCCAGTTATATGCAGGTTATTTATTCTAAAACCGCCAAGCTATTTGAAGCAGCGACGGGTCTTGCGGCCATTATTACTGAGCAAGACGATACTGTACTAGAGGCACTTAATTTGTATGGCATGCATTTAGGTACTGCTTTTCAGTTAGTGGATGATGTTTTAGATTACAACGCTGATGCCGACCAACTTGGTAAAAACATTGGCGACGATTTAGCTGAAGGTAAGCCGACGTTACCTCTTATATATGCAATGCAACACGGTAGTGAGCATCAAACACAGTTAATAAGAGACGCTATTGAGCACTGTAATGGTATGGAGCACCTTGACGAGATACTGGCTGCACTTAAACATACCAATGCCCTTGAGTTCACAATGGAAAAAGCCGAGCAAGAAGCTAATAAAGCAATTGCCTGTTTAGATTGCTTAGCTGAGTCGAGTTATAAGCAAGCACTAATTAGTTTAGCTAGAATAGCGGTTGACCGCGACCACTAAGGGTTGACCGCGACCACTAAGTAATACTGTGTAGATAATTCCGAGCAATAAAAAAGCCTGCAAATGCAGGCTTTTTTATGGGTTAATTTTGGCTATTACGCCATAAAATCAACACCTTCTTTGATATCTTTTTTCAGCGTTTCAAGC
This sequence comes from Pseudoalteromonas sp. APC 3250, assembly GCF_030407915.1. Taxonomy (NCBI): domain Bacteria; kingdom Pseudomonadati; phylum Pseudomonadota; class Gammaproteobacteria; order Alteromonadales; family Pseudoalteromonadaceae; genus Pseudoalteromonas; species Pseudoalteromonas sp. APC 3250. The sequence continues at coordinate 21,129 of NZ_JASDCM010000019.1, read as the reverse complement.
ATGTCATTTTTAGCTTGCTCTTCAAATGCGCTTAAAGTGCCGTAAGAAAGAATTTCTTCTACGCCATTTTTGCCTAAACGTACTGGGTGTGCAAAGTACTCTGCATCGCCATTTTCAACAGCAACGTATGCATAATCTACAACGTCTTCACCTTGTAAGCCTTTAACTAAAGACATACAAAAACGTGCTGCAGCAGCACCCATAGATAATGTTGCAGAACCACCGCCCGCTTTAGCATTAACTACTTCAGTACCTGCGTTTTGGATACGAGGAGTTAGTGTAGCTACTTCTTCATCAGTGAAAGTAACACCTTCAACTTGAGAAAGTAACGGTAGAATGGTTGTGCCTGAGTGGCCACCAATCACTGGTACTTTAACACTTGCTACGTCTACGCCTTTAAGTTCAGCAATAAACGCTTCAGAACGGATAACATCAAGTGTTGTAATACCAAATACACGCTTAGCATCGTAAGTACCTGCTTTTTTGAATACTTCAGCAACAATCGGTACAGTTCCATTAACAGGATTAGTGATAATACCTACAAGCGCTTTAGGGCAGTTAGCAACAATACCTTCTGCTAATGTTTTAATGATACCGGCGTTAACATTAAATAAATCTGCACGATCCATACCTGGCTTACGTGGCATACCCGCTGGGATTAAAACAATATCACAACCTGTTAATGCTTTATCTAGTGCATCTGCACCAAAACCTTCAACTTTTACATCTGTTGGGATATGAGAAAGGTCAACAGCAACACCAGGAACTACTGGCGCAACATCATATAGTGATAATTCTGAACCAGCTGGTAAGCCTGTTTTTAATAATAAAGACAACGCTTGACCGATACCACCTGCAGCACCTAATACAGCAACTTTCATTGGAATTCTCCGTGATTTGAGGAAGGAAATATTTGTGGTTTATAAGATAAAGAAATTAGCGACTAAAAACAAATTTATCCTGCCTATTTTAGCTATATTTTCGACCATAGTTGTAAACTTTGCTGTTTAAACGCAGCAAAACCTAAACAACTGCTGCATAAATATGCATTTTTGTGTAGAATTTGCAGTATCGACAACATAACTAATTAGACACTATGCAACCACAAGACAAACAAGAAGCATTGGTAAAAGCCTTTAAAGCACTTTTAAAAGAAGAGAATTTTGGCTCACAAGGCGAAATAGTTGACGCATTAAAAGAACAAGGCTTTGATAATATTAGCCAAAGTAAAGTGTCGCGGATGTTAAGTAAGTTTGGCGCGGTACGCACCCGCAATGCAAAACAAGAAATGGTGTACTGTTTACCTGCCGAAATGGGTGTACCAACCGCTAAAAGCCCGTTACGCCAGTTAGTTATTGACATTATGCATAACGAAATGATGATTATTATTCGCACCAGCCCAGGCGCTGCGCAGCTAATTGCCCGTTTACTTGACTCATTAGGTAAAGCAGATGGCGTATTAGGAACAATTGCCGGCGATGACACTATTTTTATTGCGCCAGCGAAAGTATCAGAAATAGACCTCACACTAGAGCGTGTGCGTATTTTGTTTGATACGGTTTAAACTCGTTCGGTTATCACTGTTACGGCTATACTAATACGTAGCCGTTACTGGCTTGTTTTATAGCTGCTTTAGAAATCGCACTGAGGGTGCAAAAAACGCAGAGCCCATATCTGCTTGAGTAAAATCAAGCCAATGGTCGTAATACTCCCCCTGCCCTAATCGGCTATTGAGTACTTTCTCGAACGCATCCCCTTTAGCCGAGCACGTAATCATTAACATCCCCTGCTCATACACGTCGCCATAAGGCATACTTTGATTTAGTAATAATGCTTGCCCCTGTTCATCTTTTAATTCACTTCGGGTTGCATGGCTGCTTTCAAGTGCGGGGCTTATTAGGGTATTGTCGAGACGAGTACGCCCCATTATTTGTTCTTGTTCTTGCAACGACAAGTGCTGCCATAACGTTAAGTCATGCTTATAGCGCTGAACATGAATATAGCTGCCTTGATCTTCAAAGCTATCAGGCTTATTAACGAGGGCCGTAACCCGTTTTTGACGACCATGCGGTGTATCACCGGCATAAATAAAACCATTAAAATCACGGCCATCTAGAAAACGAAAATTACGAATTTGCTCCACCAGCTCAACATCAGGGTTGAAAAGTTTTAATATTTGCAATGCAAACAGGTGGTTCACATCTTCTCTGTCTGAGCGGATTTGCACAAATAAATCGCAAGGCCTTGCACTCATCACAAAATCGCTATGGGTAATATTAGGAAAGCTTTGCAGCTCGCTTGGCATATAATCGGGCAGAATGTGTGGCCAATATTGCGCGCCAATGGCGACCATACAAGAAAGCATAGATTCAGAGAATTGATCACTAAACTCATCTTCAATATCGCTCACTTTTTTAAGCTTAGCGCGAAGTGATTCGTCGTGACCATCAAGTACATTAAAAAATAAGTGCAAACCGTGTAAGTTTGCTTCAGCACAAATCCCTGATTGCGCTTGCGCCATTGTTATTCCTTACTTTTTAGAGCAAAACACAGCGATTAATTACGATTCAAAAAAATTCACCGTGTGCGGTTTTATTTTTATTATAACCTGTTCATTAATTTCAAATGACTGGCCATACTGGGCTGCAACTTCTATTTCTTGCTCAGCAATAACCACAGTGTATACATAAGCAGAGCCAATAAAGCGACTACTTAATATACTAACCCGCTCAGGTTGCTGTTGAGTATCGTTATTACTAACAAGTTCAAGTTGATGCGGACGCACATAAATAACGCCCTTATCGGCCACGCCATGCTGCTGTGGCTGTATTGATTCAACCACCCCAAACTGCGTTTGATATTCAGTGGCGGTTAATACGGTTGCGCTTAAGTATATGCCCTGACCCAGAAACTCTGCAACCTCCTTTGAACGTGGTTTAGCAAAAAGCTGTTCTGGCGTACCTTGCTGCGCAATTTTGCCTTGGTGCATAACCGCAAGTGTATCTGAAAAAGCAAACGCCTCTTCTTTTGAGTGAGTAACAAACACAGCCGATACTTGCTGCGCCTTAATAATGCGCCTAATGTCGGCAATTAACTCAAATCGTACTTGGGTATCAATATTAGAAAATGGCTCGTCAAGTAACAGTAAGCTAGGTTTATATGCTAATGCGCGTGCAATCGCTACTCGCTGCTGTTGCCCACCAGAGAGTTGATGAGGGAATCTATCGGCGCAGCCTACCAAGTGTACCAGCTTTAGCATTTCACTTACGCGTGCGTGTTTATCTGCTTTGCTCATGCCACTTAGCCCAAACGCAATATTATTAGCCACCGTTAAATGCGGAAATAACGCATAGTCTTGAAACATCATGCCAATATTACGGTGCTCAGGTGAAACAAACGTATTAGCATCACTGACTAGCTTACCATCAATAAATACCTGCCCTTGTTTGGCTTCAATTAATCCTGCAATGGCTTTTAGTGTGGTGGTTTTACCGCAGCCACTGGCTCCGAGCAAACACACTATTTCGTCTTTACCTAAGGTTAAATCTAAATTATCTATCACCTTAGTCCCGTTATATGCATAGCTCACGCCTTGTAAAATCAAACTACTCATTTAGCTACGTTGCTCCATTGAACGGTTAATAAAATATAACGGAATAAACCCCACCACCACAATAAACAAAGCCGATATAGAGGCCAGCTCTAATTGTTCATCGCTTACATACTGAAACACATGAGTTGCTAAGCTTTCAAAATCAAAAGGCCTTAACAACAAAGCTGCGGGTAGCTCTTTCATACACTCGATAAAGACCAATAAACCGGCGGTTAATAAGCCTCGGCGTAATAAAGGTAAGTGCACTAAGCGTAATGTGCGCCCTTGGCTTTTTCCCATTGACTGGCTTGCCATATCAAGGGAGGGACTAATGCGTGAAAAGCTCGACTCAATAGCTCCGTGTGCAACGGCGTAAAACCGCACTATATAAGCAAAAATAATAGTGAGTAAGCTGCCAGTAAGTAATAAACCAATATCTAAATCATAAGGAACTAAAGTGCGGTTGATAGTATTTTCTAATAGGGTGAGTGGCAACAATACCGCTATCGCTAATACTGTGCCGGGTAACGCATAGCCCGTACTGGCCAAACGCCCGGGTATTAATGGATTTGTTTGTTTAGCAATGCGCTGATAAAACACCACTAAAACACTCAGTATAATAGTCACCACACTGACTACAGCCGCCACTTTTAAACTTTGCCATGCATAGCTAAAAAACTCACTATTCCACGCTTGATCAAAATACATAACTGCATATTTGAGCAATACAACCATCGGAATAATAAACGAAATAATTAAAATAAAGCTACAAAACCCCGTTGCTAGCCACGCAGACTTGCCTTTGAGGATATAAAGCGCCTCGCTGTTCACGCTCGATTGACGCTCAAATACCGCTTGGTTACGACGGCTAAAACGCTCGGTGATCAATGCTAAGAACAGCAATAACAACATCACCCCTGAAATTTTTGCTGCTGCAGTTAATGAATAATAGCCAAACCAGGTATCGTATACGGCAGTGGTTAATGTACTGACAGCAAAATAGCTTACGGTGGCAAAATCAGCCATGGTTTCCATGCTGATCAAAGCAAGTGCCGCTACAATGGCACCGCGGGATAATACAAGGCTGACTTTAAAAAAGCTTTTCCATGCATTTAGCCCCATTAACTGACTGGCTTGGACTAACTTAAAAGATTGTTCTCGCAGTGCAGTTTTAAAAATTAAATATAAATACGGGTAGAGTACCAGCGCAATCATAACAATAGCCCCTGGTAAGGTGCGTATATCAAAAAACCAGTAATCACTTGGCGACTGCCAACCAAACCACTCTCTTAGAGTTATTTGTACCGGCCCCGCATAATCGAGTAAATCAGTGTACACATAAGCAATAATATAAGTAGGCATGGCAAGAGGCAGCATCAATGCCCATTCAAATTGTTTTTTACCAGGAAAACGGCAATAAGCGGTTAACCAACCCAGCGGCAATGCAATGGCGCAACTAAGCAGCCCTACACCTAAAACCAGTAATACGGTATTGCTTATATAGTCCCACAGTACGGTATTCCACAGGTGGGTAAATACCTCTGAGTCGCCTTGTAAAGATTCTAATAGTAGGAAAAACAACGGGGTCGACAGCAATAACCCCGTCGACCACGCAATAAGCTGCCATTTTGACAGCTGAAATTTATAAGTCATTAAAGATCGAACTTCACCTCATCAATTAGCTTAAGGGCTAACGGACGATATTTGCTAATTTCATCAAGCGGTAAGCTGTCTTCCTTAAAGCTTCCCCATGATGCAACCAAACTAGAAAGTTTCACACCTGGCTTAACCGGATACTCCATATTGAGCGAGGCATACATATTTTGCGCCTTATTGTCTGTCATATACTCTATGAGTTTCAAGGCATTTTCAGGGTTTTTAGCATACTTAGTAATAACCGCACCCGATACATTTATATGTGATCCTCGGTCAGTTTGATTTGGAAAGTTAATATGAACGGCTTCAGCCCATGGTTTTTGTGCTTCGTCTTGCAGCATTTTGCCCAAGTAATAACTATTACCTAAGGCTAAATTACATAAACCTTCTTTAACCGCTTTAACTTGCGCTCGATCGTTACCTTGAGGTTTACGCGCTAAATTAGCTTTTACACCCTCAAGCCATGTTTTCGTCTGTGCTTCACCATGATGAGCAATCATAGAAGCCACAAGGCCTAAGTTATATGGGTGTTTGCCAGAGCGAGTACAAATTTGTCCTTTGTATTGCGGCTCAGCAAGCGCTTCGTAGGTAAGGTTAGGCAATGCGCCTAAACGCTCTTTTGAAGAGTAAACATTACGCACGCGCTTAGTGAGCGCCACCCACTGACCATCGCCATCACGAAATGCCGCCGGGACATTATTATTAACCAGCTCGCTTTCTATGGTTTGCGTAAGATTTAGCTCTTCTAATTGAATTAAAGCACTAAAGTTTGAGGTTAAAACTAAATCGGCTTTGCTGTGTTTACCTTCACGCTTAACACGTTCTATTAAGCCTTTTTTAGCAAACACCACATTGGTTTTAATGCCCGTTTGCTGTGTAAAATCGTCTAAAATAGGTTTAATTAAAAAAGGTTGTCGAAATGAGTAAATATTCACAACATCGGTTGCAACAGCCGGTGCTGAGGCAATTAACCCAACAACAAGCGCGAGTGTTTTTTTCATATTGTCTTACCTAACTAATAATTATTATCATTAATTTTACCGCGATGAACTAAAAAGTGCACACTTTATATAATCACTTCGTGATAAATACGCCCAAAAAAGAAAACCCTTGTAAGACATCTCTTACGCTTATGACAGCTAATGAGTAAAAACACTCTGTTCAACACCCCAAAAACATAGCAAGTTATTGTATTTTATATAATTTAAAAATATTTCATTTGTAAGAACCTAAACCATAAGCGGTTTTATCCTACATTTACTGCAAATCACTCTCTATAATTAACCCATAAATAAGCAACGACGCTTACCGAGTAAATGGAAACGGACTAACTACTCGAATACCAAGGTTTGGTTTTTAGGATAACAGGGATTTAAGGACAGGCTCAGGATGAGTATCGCAATGGAATGTTGCATAAGGGATAGCATCAGGATGATGCGTAATGGATAACAACACGGAAAAGTTGTTGCTAAAGGATAGGGAATAAAACGGACAGGCCTTAGGGCAACACAACGGAATGGTAGCAAAAGGAATGCACTCGGATGTGCAATAAGGATTGGTAATAGATTTTACCTTACAGGATGTTTTAGGGATTTATGGAGACAGGCCCGGATAGCCTATATTACATAGAACTAGAAAGTAATATTGTAATAACACGGATCGTAAAAATTGGAGTTGATTAGGTTCAATTGCAGGATGCAACAAAGTTAGAAGATTCCGCAAGCGCGACTAGAGATGGTTCGCGCTTTTCTTTTGCCTGAAAATCAGCGGTCAGCGGTCAGCGGTCAGCGGTCAGCGGTCAGCGGTCAGCGGTCAGCCAAGATTATATACATTCAAACTATGAACAAACATTAAATCCAGCCTTTTCGTATCAACATCTTGCAGTTTATTCCGGCCTGCCTTTGTTGCGCTTACCGAGCAAATAGGCGTCGCGAAATTTGATAAAATGCTGTTCTAATTTAGTACTCGCATCAACTTCACCAGCCAATGCCAATACCATAATAGCCACTTCTGCCGTACCTAACTGGTGAGCATGGGGTGCTACACGTAATCGGTAATCTGAGAGCTTTTGTGCGGTAATAGAAAGCACGGGCAAATTATCTAGATAAGGACTTTTGCGGATCATTTTTTTAGCTTCACGCCATGTACCATCTAAGAATATAAATAAAGGCGTTTTACCTGCAACAGGCTCTACTTGCGTTACTACTCTATCTGTTTCAACATCTTCTGCAGGAAAAATCACAAAAGGCTGATATTTATCATTATTCAATAATGCTAATAAAGCAGGATCTGGGGAGGTTCTATCCCAGCGAAACGCATAATTGTCAGGGACTATTTCAGCAATTAAACGCCCTGTATTAGACGGTTTAAAACTTTCATTATGATACATCAGTAAACAAACCGCAGCGTCGCAACTTGCGTACTCAGCGCCCTCACAAATACAGTAATGCTTTGCAATTAAGCATTGCTCACAGCGGTCCATCTTACCGCCCCGGGCATTAAACTCGCGTCGAGATTCACTTATTTGCTGGGCACGTAACGCTAAAACTGAATTTTTGAAACCTTGAGTCACTGTGGTTTATTACCTATAAATTGATGGCTGCGCATTGTAGCTAAAATAAAAAGGAATAGATATCAGCTATCAGCTATCAGCTATCAGCTATCAGCTATCAGCTATCAGCTATCAGCTATCAGCTATCAGCTATCAGCTATCAGCTATCAGCTATCAGCTATCAGCTATCAGCTCAAAATAAAAAACGATACCAACAAAAGCTAGTTTTGTTTTATCTATTTTTGAATTGGCGGCTATAAAAACAAAAACCCAGCAAAAGCTGGGTTTTTAAAAACTAAATTAAAAAGTTAAATTACTTCTTCTTTTTAACTGCTTTTTTGTTTGGTAAATCAGTGATTGAACCTTCAAAAATTTCAGCTGCAAGGCCGATTGATTCGTTCAATGTTGGGTGAGCATGAATTGTTAGCGCTAGGTCTTCACCATCTGCACCCATTTCAATACCTAGACCGATTTCGCCCAGCATTTCGCCTGCGTTAATACCAATCATAGCACCACCGATAATACGGCCGCTCTCTTTATCAAAAATAAGCTTAGTAGAACCTTCAGTACGTGAAGAGGCAATTGCACGACCCGATGCAGCCCAAGGAAATACTGCTGTTTCAATGCTTAAACCTTGCTCTTTGGCTTCTTTTTCAGTTACACCCACCCATGCAATTTCAGGGTCAGTGTAAGCAATTGAAGGAATACACTTAGGATCAAAGTAATGTTTTTGACCAGAGATAACTTCAGCAGCAACATGACCTTCATGAACTGCTTTATGCGCAAGCATAGGCTGACCCACTAAGTCACCAATTGCAAAAATATGTTCTACGTTAGTACGTAATTGCTTATCAACGTTAATAAAACCACGCTCATCAACATTCACACCCGCTTTATCAGCGTCTAACATGTTACCATTTGGTGTACGACCTACAGCAACAAGTACTTTGTCGTAACGAACTGGCTCTGCTGGTGCATTTTTGCCTTCAAAAGTAACATATAAACCGTCGTCTTTTGCTTCAACGCCAGTTACTTTAGTTGAAAGCATCACGTTAAACTTGTCTTTAACATGCTTTTGGTAAATTTTAATGATGTCTTTATCAGCAGCAGGTACAAGTTGGTCAGCAAATTCTACAACGTCAATTGCAGAACCTAGTGCACGATAAACCGTACCCATTTCTAGACCGATAATACCACCACCTAAAACAAGTAGTTTTTCAGGAACATCTTTAAGCTCTAGCGCACCCGTTGAATCAATAACGCGATCATCTTCTGGGATGAAAGGTAAGTTTACAGGTTTAGAACCCGCAGCAATAATTGCGTTATCAAAGGTAATGGTTGTTTTACCGTCAGCGCCTTCAACGTCTAAAGTGTTGCTACCAGTAAATTTACCGTAACCAGATACAACTTTTACTTTACGCATTTTAGCCATACCGTCTAAGCCACCTGTAAGCTGGCCAACAACAGACTCTTTCCAAGAACGAACTTCATCTAAGTCAATTTTTGGTGCGCCAAAAGTAACGCCGTGAGATGACATTTCTGCAGCATCATCAATCACTTTAGCTACGTGTAAAAGTGCTTTAGAAGGAATACAACCAACATTAAGACATACACCGCCTAATGTCTCGCGAGATTCTACTAATGTAACTTCTAAGCCCAAGTCAGCAGCGCGAAAAGCCGCAGAGTAACCACCAGGACCACCGCCTAGTACAACAACTTGAGTTTTTAATTCGTTGCTCATGCTATTACCTTTATTGTTTGAACGGGACACAGCCCCAAAATTTAACTGCCATGTTTCTGCAAGGCAGAAAAGGGCATTTGTGCAAATATTGTATCATTGCAAATGATAAAAATCCCAGCTAAAAACAACTGGCTGGGATTTGATTTTACTCACTCTGTAGTGATCACATCACTAACTGGCGTATATCACTCATGTAACTTGCAAGAGTAACAGTAAAGCGTGCAGCAAGTGCACCGTCAATCACTCTATGGTCGTAAGACATTGAAAGTGGAACCATTAGCTTAGGCTCAAACTCTTTACCATTCCACTTAGGCTTCATTTCAGATTTAGACACACCTAAAATAGCCACCTCTGGTGCATTCACAATCGGCGTAAATGCCGTACCGCCAATACCACCTAGGCTTGAAATAGTAAAACAACCACCTTGCATATCTGATGAACTTAACTTGCCATCACGCGCTTTAACAGATACTTCCATTAGTTCACGAGAGAGTTCAATAATGCCTTTTTTATCAACATCTTTAAATACTGGCACAACCAAGCCATTAGGCGTATCAACCGCTACACCAATGTTGATGTACTTTTTAAGGATTAAGCTTTCGCCATCCTCAGAAAGTGATGAGTTAAATGTTGGGAACTCAGCTAATGCTTTAGCTGCTGCTTTCATTACAAACACGAGTGGCGTAATTTTAACACCTAGCTTTTTCTTCTCGTTAAGCGCGTTTTGCTCTTTACGGAACTGCTCAAGGCTCGTGATATCCGCTTCATCAAACTGGGTAACATGTGGGATTTGCACCCAGTTACGGTGTAAGTTTTTACCTGATAGCTTTTGAATACGAGAGAGTTTTTTCTCTTCAATTTCACCAAACTTAGCAAAATCAACTTTTGGCCACGGAATTAATCCAAGCTCACCGCCACCGGCATTGCCTTTAGCTGCAGGTACTTGACCAGATTCAACTTGCTTAACCAGTTGCTTAACATAGTTTTGCACGTCTTCTTTAACAACACGGTTTTTACGACCTGTGCCTTTTACGTTCGCAAGGTTAATACCAAACTCACGTGCTAAACGACGAACAACTGGCGATGCATGAGCATAAGCGCTGTTGTTTTCAAAGCTTTCGGCACTTGCTTTTTCAGGCGCAGCAGTTGGTTTTGACTCTGCTTGAGCCGCTGGCTTAGATTCAGCCTTTGGCTCGTCTTGTTTTGCAGGCGCGTCACTTGGTGCACTACCCGCCACTTCAAATACAAAAATCAGGGAACCCGTTTTAACTTTATCGCCAGTCGCTACTTTAATTTCTTTTACAGTACCAGCAAACGGCGCCGGTACTTCCATAGCAGCTTTATCGCCCTCAACGTTTAAGATAGATTGCTCTTCTTCTACGCTATCGCCAACCGCAACCATGACTTCGGTTACTTCAACTTCGTCATCACCAATATCCGGTACGCTAACTTCTTTTGTGCTTGATTCTGACGCTTTAGATGAAGCAGCTTTTTCAGCAGGCTTCTCTTGCGTTTTTGAATCACTTGCAGGTGCAGTTTCGTTACCACCACCAGCGACTTCAAAAACAAACACTAATGAGCCCGTTTTCACTTTGTCACCAGTATTTACTTTAATTTCTTTTACAGTGCCAGCAAAGGGTGCAGGTACTTCCATGGCGGCTTTATCGCCTTCAACGTTTAAGATAGATTGCTCTTCTTCTACGCTATCGCCAACCGCAACCATCACTTCAGTCACTTCAACTTCATCATCGCCAATATCTGGCACAGTCACTTCTTTGGTTGACGAGCCCGATGACGCAGCCGGTGCTGCTTCCTCGGTTTTTTCAGCTTCTTTAGAGTCAGCAGCAGGGTTTTGCGCTTCACCTTCAAAGATGAACACTAAACTGCCTGTGGTTACTGTATCGCCCACATTTACTTTAATTTCTTTTACCGTACCCGCTTGTTCAGCAGGTACTTCCATCGCAGCTTTATCGCCTTCAACACTTAATAGTGATTGGTCAACTTCAACTTTATCGCCAACGCTCACTAGTATTTCGGTTACTTCTACTTCATCGCCACCGATATCAGGTACTTTAATTTCAATACTCATTGCAAACCTCTTATGCGTACAGTGGATTAAGTTTGTTAGTGTCGATGTTGAACTTTTTAATTGCTTCAACAACCACTGACTTTTCAACTTCACCACGTTTAGCAAGTTCAGATAATGTCGCAACTACCACGTAGCTTGCGTTAACTTCAAAGTGACGACGTAGGTTTTCACGGCTGTCTGAACGACCGTAACCATCTGTACCCAATACTTTGTAGTTACTGCTTGGGATAAATGAACGTGCTTGCTCTGCGTAGTTTTTCATGTAATCCGTTGCAGCAACAGTGACTGAATCGTTTAATACGCTTGTAATGTAAGCTGTTTTTTGCTCGCTTTCTGGATTAAGCATGTTGAAACGCTCAACATCTTGTCCATCACGCGTAAGTTCATTAAATGAAGTTACAGAGTAAACATCAGATGCAATACCATAATCTTCGCTTAAAATTGCCGCCGCTTTACGCACTTCAGTCATGATAGTACCTGAGCTTAATAGCTGTACGTTGGCTTTTTTACCTTCGTAGCTTTCTAGCTTATAGATACCTTTACGAATACCTTCCTCAGCGCCTTCTGGCATTGCTGGCTGATGGTAGTTCTCGTTCATTAACGTTAGGTAGTAGTAAATGTTTTCTTGATCTTCACCGTACATACGACGAATACCGTCTTGCACAATAACCGCTACTTCAAATGCATAAGTAGGATCGTAAGAAATACAGTTAGGTACCGTGTTTGCAAGAATGTGGCTGTGGCCATCTTCGTGCTGTAAGCCTTCGCCATTTAGCGTTGTACGACCCGCCGTAGCACCTAATAAGAAGCCACGTGCTTGTTGATCCCCTGCCATCCACGCCATGTCACCAACACGTTGGAAACCAAACATAGAGTAGTAAATGTAGAATGGAATCATCGGTAAGTCGTTGGTGCTGTAAGATGTTGCAGCAGCAACCCATGACGACATTGCACCTAGCTCATTAATACCTTCTTGTAGTACTTGTCCTGACGTTGCTTCTTTGTAGTAAGAAACGATGTCACGGTCTTGAGGCGTGTAGTTTTGGCCGTGTGGGTTGTAAATACCGATTTGACGGAATAAACCTTCCATACCAAAGGTACGTGCTTCATCGGCAATAATAGGCACGATGTTTTTACCAATGCCTTTATCTTTTAATAAAATATTAAGAGCACGAACAAAGCCCATAGTCGTTGAAATATCACGCTTTTGTTCTTCAAGTAATGGCTTGAATGCGTCAACTTCTGGCAACTGTAACTTTTCAGAGAACTTAGCAATACGTGTTGGTGTGTAACCTTGTAATGCATCACGACGAGCATGTAAATACTTGTACTCAGGTGAATCTTTTTCAAGCTCTAAGTAAGGTAGCTCTTTTAATTGCTCTTCTGATACTAAATCATCTAAGCCCAAGCGTGAGCGTAAGTGAGCCACATGCGACATATCCATTTTCTTAACTTGGTGCGCAATGTTTTTACCTTCAGCTGCTTCACCCATGCCGTAACCTTTTACAGTTTTAGCTAGGATCACTGTTGGACGACCTTTCGTCTCTTCTGCCTTTTTAAATGCGGCATAAAGTTTTGAAGATTCGTGACCACCACGCTTAAGCGCAAAAATTTCGTCATCCGTCATATCAGCAACTAATGCTGCAGTTTCAGGGTAACGACCAAAGAAGTGCTCACGTACGTACGCACCATCTTTTGCTTTATATGTTTGGTAATCGCCATCAACAGTTTCGTTCATTAGTTGCAGTAATTTACCTGTGGTGTCTTTAGCAAGGAGAATATCCCAACCGCTGCCCCAAACAAGTTTAATAACATTCCAGCCAGCGCCTTTAAATAGCCCTTCTAGCTCTTGAATGATTTTACCGTTACCCATTACAGGGCCATCTAAGCGCTGTAGGTTACAGTTAACTAAGTAACATAAGTTGTCTAGCTTTTCACGTGCAGCGAAAGAGATAGCACCACGTGATTCTGGCTCATCCATTTCACCGTCACCTAAAAACGCGTATACACGTTGGTTTTTAGTGTCTTTTAAGCCACGGCCATCTAAGTATTTTAAGAAACGTGCTTGGTAAATTGAAGAAATTGGACCTAAGCCCATAGATACCGTTGGGAACTGCCAAAACTCCGGCATTAATTTAGGGTGAGGGTAAGAAGGTAAGCCTTTACCATCTACTTCCTGACGGAAATTATCAAGCTGTTCGGCACTTAAACGCCCTTCAACAAATGCACGCGCATAAATACCCGGAGAAATATGACCTTGGTAATAAACTAAATCGCCACCATCAACATCATTTGGCGCTTTGAAGAAATGGTTAAAACATACTTCATAAAATGCAGCAGACGATTGGTAAGACGCCATATGGCCGCCTAAGTCGAGATCTTTTTTCGATGCACGCAATACAATCATAATCGCGTTCCAACGAATAATTGAACGAATACGGCGCTCAAGATTTACATCACCTGGGTAAGCAGGTTCTTGATCAACCGGGATCGTATTAACGTAGTTTGTGTTAATGCCAGTTGGCATATCAACACCGTCTAAGCGGGCTTGCTCTAACACTTGCTCAAGTAAAAACTGAGCTCGTTCAACACCTTCTTCGCGCACAACTGATTCAAGAGCTTGTAACCACTCTTGTGTTTCTAGCGCGTCTACGTCAATTTTATTGACTTCAGACATATGGAGGTTTCCTTATGTTTAAAATACTAATTTTATGTATTGAATACTTCACTGTTGAATCAAGTTAACAGTGAATGTACTTGCTTAATTTTGTTTGGTGCGTCTCAAACTACGTTCAATTCGCGAGTGCTCTTTACCCGCTTCAAGCAATGCTTCTTCAATATAGGCTAAATGCGCATTACTCGCTAAGCGAGCTTGTTCAGGATTACCGTCAATCACTGCATCCATTAATAAGCGTCTATGCTCGGCTAATTGGCTGCTTATATCTGACTTTTTAAGTAACACCGTTAAATTTTGTAAAACATTCTGCTCAAGTAAGCTTTGCATCCCTCTTACTAAATGCAGTAACACTACGTTATGAGACGCCTCAGCAATGCAAAAATGAAAGTCATTAATCGCTTTGGCTTTTTGCTTTAATTCATCTTTAGCTAATGCAATCTGATCAAAGCTCTGTTTTACTTTTGCAAAATCGTTACTTGTTCCGCGAAGTGCTGCGTAATAAGCCGCAATTCCCTCTAGCGCATGACGAAATTCTAATAAATCAAATTGCGATTCGGGGTGTTTACTGATCAAATCAAACAACGGATCAGTCAGCCCCTCCTCCAATTGATTTTTTACATACGTTCCACCACCTTGACGACGGGTTACAAGCCCTTTTGCCTCAAGCTTTTGAATGGCTTCACGCAACGACGGACGCGACACTTCAAATTGCTTGGCGAGTTCACGCTCCGGTGGTAACTTTTCTCCTGGTGCTAACGACCCCTCAAGAATCATGTTCTCAAGTTGTTGTAAAATAACATCAGATAATTTTGCCGCTTTAATTTTTAAAGACATCAATCAACGTCCGCGTTGTATAAGTGCTAGCAGCCCATTAAATAAGGCTTTTAACCGAATGACCTGACCAAAAGGTAAATTGGTCATACCAAATTTTGCCATACGTTATCAAAAACCGTAATTACTGTCAATTTACAGCAGTTTTAAAGCCCTAAGGCCAGCGTAACGTAATTTAAACAAAGTTCAAATAATACACAGAATGCAGAGGATAAAGAAAGGTTAATAAGATGAAAAACAAATGGTCAGACCAGCTAATTTGAATTTTCGGGTTCGGGGTTCGGGGTTCGGGGTTCGGGGTTCGGCAATAAGATAAAACGTAGAGTAATTTGCAAACATGTTTTTACATTGTAGGCGGGAGTTTACCTCGCGCATGTTTAGGTTAAAGGTTTTAAGCCCGCAACTCGAAGCCCGTCACAAAAAAGCGTAAAGCGCGCGGCATAAAGCCCCGCCTACGATTAACCCAACACTATGCTTAGCTTAATCTCTGCCTAGAACCTAAAACTCTAGGCACCAAATATATTTATTTTTTGAACCGCAGAGGGCACAGAGACGCTACGCGTTCCAAAGAGGGAAAAACCATTCATTGTCACTTACTCTGTGTACTCTGCATTCTCTGTGGTAAATAAATTACTTAAAAACTATTACACAAAGAGAAGACAATGAGAGTAAATGAGAAGCAAAAGTAAACCCTAGTGCCTAGAATCTAAAGCCTAATCCCTGCTCTTTAACTTAAACCACCAAATAAAGTCATCAAGGCAATTAACACTAAGTAAAAAAGTACATTTCGCTTAACCAGTTTGATCATACAGGTGGCTTCAAAGGTGCAACCATAGTAGCGCTCTTCAACTTGTTCAGCCGCTAGCGCCGTATAAGTAACCACCTTGCGATTAGGACTTGAAAAGTCAAACACGTAATGTAACCAACAGCTAGTCCCTTTATTAAAGTTACCAATCACTAAATAGCCAAAACTGGTAATACGCGCAGGGAGCCAATCAAGCCAAAATAGTAAACGGTGGAGGAGTTTAAAATGCTTAGCAATGACTTCATCACGGTTATCACTCACTAAGTCGGCAAAGGTACGCACTAATGCATAAAAAACAGCACCAGCAACGCCCAATACCACAAACCAAAATATAACCGCACAATAAAATCGAAAGTTAACCCAGGCCAGCGTTTGCCCTAAGGTTTCGCCGCCTTGTTGCTCTTGGGTGCGTTTTTGCCCTAATTGCAAAGCGTATAAGGTAGCTGCAGTTTGATCACCTCGAGTTAATGCATTGAGGTACGACTTATACAAAGCACGCTGTTTAGCACAACCAAAGCACACCAATAACACTGCCACATTAAAAACAAGTTGCCAAAGTACAAAGTCAGATAAAAAATACACACACCCAACAGCAATCACAGGCAGGAATAGCCAAATTAAAAACCCCGTAGCTGTGCCAAATAAACCTTTATTGGTCAATAAATTAACAGAGCGAGTTAAGTAGCCATTAGCGTAATAACTCATTTGCCAATGCGCAGAGCGAGCACCTAAACGCTCAAGTATCAGTGCAATTATTATTGAAACCAAAATCATGTTGTTACTCGCTTAATTTAGGGTCTGTTGACCTTTGCGGATTATAATTTGTTCAAACTAGGGGCGATTTAATCGCGGCGCGAGGTTTGTAACCTAGTGGGCTAAGTCAAAACCGAGCAACTAAAGAGTAAATCGTCCCTAGGCAGAACCCGAAGGGCAGCGCCTGTTTGGCATTGATGCTACGTTATCGCCTATTTATGGGGAATAACCACACCACATAGGCGCTGCCTTGCCTAAATACCAAACAGACTGCTGCAAATTCAACCTTGAAAGGTCAACAGACCCTAGTTATTTAATTAGGTTAAAAAATTTACGCCAGTTAAAACTCTCTCCAGGGTCGGTTTTTCGCCCAGGGGCAATATCGCAGTGCCCTACTATATTACTGGCTGTTATTTTTGGGTAACGCTGCATAATAGCCTGCGCCAATGCAGCTAAACTTTGATATTGCGCATCGGTATAGTTAATTGTATCTGTGCCTTCAAGCTCTATACCTATACTAAAATCATTACAATTTTGTTGCCCAGCAAAGCAGGAGCGCCCCGCATGCCATGCACGTTTTTCAAAAGGCACATACTGTATAACTTCGCCGCAGCGCTTAATAAAACAATGCGCTGACACCTTAAGCCCCTCTAGGTCACTAAAGCTAGAATGTGCATTACAATCAATACACCCCATAAATAAATCATCAACGTACGGAGTGTTAAACTGCCCTGCGGGCAATGAAATATTATGAATAACCAACAGCGAAATATCGCACTGAGCAGGTCGCTCGTCAAAGTGGCTACACGCCCGCTGGCTAATATTATTTATAACGCCTAAAGAATCTATTTTCATAACTAACCAAAATTGATGTATATCAAGATGCTAATAGATTTAACCCTATAAAGATAGCGTAATACTAAACGATAAAATATGATCAACGTGTAAATTAAGCGCTGGCTTATTAGTTTAGTTGTTAGCTGCTTCTATTTAGTAATTAAACAGAGTAAAATTTAGTTAATTTATTATCTATTATGAGCTTTTTCATGTCTATTTCGCATACCCTAATTAGTCAACTTGTTACCTTAGCACTTGATGAAGATCTAAATTACCAAAGCGCCGAACAAGGCGATATTACCGCACAGCTTATTCCTCAAGCAGAGCAAGCCAATGCGAAAGTGATCACCCGTGAAGACTGCATCTTTTGTGGTAAAGACCTAATCATTGAAGTGTTCAAGCAAGTCGATCCAAGCGTGGTTGTAAATATATGCGTGAACGACGGCGACTTTGTCAGTGCCAATAGCACTTTATTTACCGCATCAGGTTCTGCTCGCGCTATTTTAACAGCCGAGCGCACCGCACTTAACTTTGTACAAACGCTTTCTGGTACGGCCACAACTACAGCGCACTATGTAAAAGAGTTAAGTGGCACTAGCACGCAACTACTCGATACCCGTAAAACTATTCCAGGACTTAGAGCGCTGCAAAAGTATGCAGTTAAATGTGGCGGCGGTGCAAACCACCGAATTGGTTTGTTTGATGCGTTTTTAATTAAAGAAAACCACATAGCAGCCTGTGGAGGAATTAATAACGCGGTTACTCAAGCTAAGCTAAATCATGCCGATAAACCTATAGAGGTTGAAGTTGAATCGTTTGATGAGCTAGAGCAAGCCATTAACGCAGGCGCCGACATTATTATGTTAGATAATTTTAATCCAGAGCAAATACGCCAAGCAGTTAGCATTACAAATAAGCGCGCAAAACTTGAAGTGTCGGGCAATATGACCCTAGAAACACTAAAAGCCTACTCACAAGCTGGGGTCGACTTTATCTCAAGTGGTGCGCTTACAAAAAATTTACAATCAATCGATTTATCGATGCGATTTGAGTAAATAATGTAAAAACTATTTATAGTTTCTTGCGCTAATTGATTGACAGCTTTTAAAAAAGGGCATTAAATAATCCAAAAGGACTATTTGTAACAAGTTATTAAATTAATGCGTTTTTTATAAAGTTTTTACATACAAAAGCGCAATAAACAGTGTTAGACTCATTCATATTGACTAGTTTTAAATATTTAATTAGTTAAAAAGAGTGGAAAAGCATTTATAAGGGACAGAGTAAAAATAAGCGATAGGGTTTATTTTTATAATTAGCTTGTAACTTACGCGGGTTATAACTAACTTTTAATAGTTAGGTTTATGCTCAAGTAAGGGACAAATTAACGAATAACCGCCATAAAGCGCGTGTCTTCGCGGAAAAATTTTTACCGCTTAAACACAGCACTAAATTTGGCAAAATGATTTTATTTTTGTAGTAACAGGTTAAGTAAACAACATAAGTTACAGTTTATAAACTTATACCCGTTTGGCTTACCACAACATTATCCTTTAGGAGAGGAAACATGCAAACAATGACACAACAAAACCAAAAGGGTTTCACCCTAATTGAATTAATGATTGTAGTAGCAATCATCGGTATTTTAGCAGCGGTAGCATTACCTGCTTATTCGGATTACCAAGCGTCATCAAAGTTAACGGCTGGTCTATCTGAAATAACAGGTGCAAAAACAGAGTTTGAAATACTCAGTAACAATGGAGAATCTATTACTGACGTTGATAGCTTAAAGAGCATAAAACAAACTACAACACAAAATTGTGCGATAACTGCAACTGCAACAACTATTGTATGTACAATTAGAAATGCTCCTACGCAAATAAGTTCAGCTGTAATTACTTGGACAAGAGCTTCCACAGGTGAATGGACATGTGCTACATCAGGTTTAACAGGCGATGCTACAGATCTTGCACCGAAGAGCTGCCCTCACGCTTAAAGAGTGATCTTGAAGTTATGCTAAGCGCTCTTATATGAGCGCTTTTTTATAGTAATAATTTGGTTTTTTAGTTTCATAGTAAATTTTGCTCACGCTTAGGTAACATAATCTATGGCAATAAAACAAGAAGATAAAGGGCTTGATACCTTTCAGTGGGTTGGTGTTAGCGCTCGAGGGAAAAAGCTTGAAGGCGAGCTTTCTGGCTCTAGTATTTCGCTTGTTAAAGCCCAATTGCGTAAACAAGGCATTACCCCCTCTAAAGTTAAACGCAAAGCTAAACCGTTATTTGGTTTGCAAAGCGTACAAAAAATCACCCCAAAAGATATTGCACTCGTCACACGACAAATCGCCACTATGCTCATGGCGGGTGTACCACTGATCCAATCAATTGAGATGATAGGCTCAGGTTCTACCAATAAAAGTGTCAGCAAACTCATGGGTGCTATAGGCGATGAAGTCAAAGCAGGGCAACCACTGTCAATGGCACTTAGAAAGTATCCTCGTTACTTTGATGATTTATATTGCGACTTAGTGGCTTCAGGTGAGCAATCGGGCGCTTTAGATAAAATATTTGATCGTGTAGCACTTTATAAAGAAAAATCAGAAGCACTAAAATCAAAAATTAAAAAAGCTATGTTTTATCCAATATCAGTATTAGTAATTGCTGGAATTGTAACTTCCATCTTATTGATTTTTGTAGTGCCGCAATTCCAAGAGATTTTTGCCGGCTTTGGTGCAGAGCTCCCCGCCTTTACTTTATTCGTCATCGCCATTTCTGAATTTATGCAAACCTATTGGTGGATGATACTGATTGCTGTAATGGCATTTGGCTACATATATAAAGAAGCTGCACTCAGAAGTTTAGCGCTCAGAGATGCTACCGACCGAGCAATTCTAAAGCTCCCAGTTATTGGCATGATACTCAATAAAGCAGCGGTAGCACGCTATGCGCGTACTTTATCGACCACCTTTGCTGCCGGTGTACCGCTAGTCGATGCGCTTGATTCTGCAGCAGGTGCCTCAGGCAATGCAGTTTACCGTTATGCTATTTTAGAAATAAAAGCCGAGGTGAGTTCAGGTAATCAAATGAACTGGGCGATGCGCAACTCAAAAATATTCCCTGATATGGTGGTACAAATGGTAGCCATTGGAGAAGAGTCAGGATCGCTTGATGGTATGCTGGCAAAAGTTGCCACTATTTACGAACAAGAAGTGGATGACGCGGTAGATGGCCTATCTAGCTTACTTGAGCCGTTAATAATGGCAGTGCTCGGTGTATTAGTCGGTGGCTTAATTGTCGCCATGTACTTACCTATATTCCAACTAGGTTCAGTTATTTAGCTTCGAGCTTCGAGCTTCGAGTTTCTAGGCCCGTTACCCGAAGCCCGTTGCCCGCAACTAAAGTGCGCGGCATAAAGCCTCGCCTACAGAACAATTAAAGCGCAGTGGTTCCACGCAACTCGTCGCTCGAACCTGATACGACTCTATAAAAGTGGACACTTATTTAAGGAATAAGTGTTATGAAAATCAAAACTAGGCGTAGTCATTCAATTGAATTTAAAACAAAAGCAGTTGAACAATCGTTAGACTCTCCAGATACT